>JBHCHC010000172.1:0-37079 GCA_041802645.1 Moraxella sp.
ACTGACGGGGCAGTTGGCATGCTCAAAAGAGCCATGATTTCACATTACCGCCCATTGTGTGCGTGATAAGTAAAGTTTGTCAATACCTTTGGCTCAAAAAGTGTATCAATGTCTCGTCCATCCATTTCAAGGTGTAAAAAACGTTCGGTGCGTCCTAAGTCCTCTTTGTTCATGCCTGCTTCTAGCACCGTATCTTTAAATGGAAAGCTTAGCACCACATCATCATTGTAGGTAAGAAACTCTTTGCTGTCTTTTTTGATGAGTCCGATTTTATTACCAAAGTTGGTGTAGCGACCTTTTTTGAGTGCGTTGTCTGACATGGGATATCCTTTTTGACGGTGGAGTGTGAATACAAAATTTTTTAGTATAAATAAAATTTTGCAAAAAATCCACAGTTTGCTAGTTTTACCACCAAACAACACCCAATAATGAGCGGTAATGTGAAATCATGGCTCTTTTGAGCATGCCAACTGCCCAGTCAGTACGCTAGATAACATCGGTCAAGCCCAAAAAGCCCATCATGACCGCACCACATTCATCTGACATCTTCTAGAGTGTAGTCTCCACAAATAATGTTTACGACCAAATGTGATTTTGAATCGGTGCTGTAATTTAATTGATAAAAAAATAAAAAATCCCTTGCAATTTTGTCAAAGTTTGCTATAATCATCGCCCACAGCTTTTGACAAATCTGTCAATCAAAACGGTGACGTGGGTGAGTGGCTGAAACCACATCCCTGCTAAGGATGCATACGGGAAACTGTATCGAGGGTTCGAATCCCTCCGTCACCGCCATTTATTTTTATGCCAAACCTTAAAAATAAATCATAAAAGGCTTGACATGTTAAATTTTTAGCGTATAATAGCCGACCACAATGATTGATACTACATCATAAGTTGTAATGCGCCCGTAGCTCAGTTGGATAGAGCACTTGGCTACGAACTAAGGGGTCGGGAGTTCGAATCTCTCCGGGCGCGCCATATTAACAAACACCAAAACCAATGATTAGGTTTTGGTGTTTTTATTTGTGCGATTTTCTCCCAATAAATCTTCCTCAAAAACCAAAAACTCATGATAAAATAAGCTCTTATTTCATCATCATCATCGCCATGTCAAAGAAATCCAAAAGACCTAACATCAGGTCAACAACCCGCACTCAGCAAGCTAGAGTGACGGATAATCCGACCATCACTCATCAGCCTTTGCCTGATGAAACGCCTATCATCGCCAAGCCCTTGATACGAGTAACGGCATTGCTTTATGATGGTATGTTGATTTTGGCGATGTTATTCTTGGTGGGAGCCATTGGAGCGGTGGTTGGCACGCTGTTGTTCATGGAGGTGGGAACAGACTCCACTCATGCCCAAAGGCTACCTACATGGTATCAAAATGCAGTGATGACACCCTTATTTATACTGACTTTAATAGGATTTTATGGACTGTTCTGGCGAAAATCAGGGCAAACACTGGGCATGCAGACATGGCGGTTAAAGACGGTGGATGATAGAGGTCATCTTCTAACATGGTCAAAAAGTACTCATCGCATCATCAGTGCTTGCTTGTTGCCACTGCTTTTTGCTGTTATTGGCGGGATATTTCATGGGTCTAGATTGGCGATACTGTTTAGCGCCATGTTGGGGTTTTTGTTTAATTACACGTTTTGTTTGCTAAACTCTCGTGGCTTGGCAGTACATGACATACTGTCGAACACCCTAACTCTAAAAGTACCAAAGATTAAGCATGAGAGTCTGTGGCACTCATGGCGAAAAAAGAAAAATATCTCTCATGATGCTTAACAGAGTGATGTTAGCTAAGGTAAATGATAGAAAAAACCTATTTACCAAGCAGTGGTAAATAGGCTGGAGAAAAAGAGCAAAATATCACAAATTAATCAAAAACATGAATTAACGAGGGTTAACCACAACATTTTGGTCAGTATTGATGATGATTTCTGAGGGTCTGTCCACAACGATACGCACCTCATTGGGGTTTACCTCATGGGCGTTGCGGTAATCATCATAAGCCTGAGAGCAACCCACGCAACGAGAAAACGCATTCCAAGGCTCTTCTACGAGCACTTGATAAGAACTGTCCACACTGTTTGATGCCATGGAGAAGGGTAAGCCGACGATGTGAAGTGCAGTGCCTGCAACCGCACCTACGAACTGCAACGGCTTGGCAACGGTAATGTCCAGTACGGCAGAGCCATAAGTAGGTCCAAAATCCTCTTCTTCAATCTCAATAGCAGCATGAGCAGAGGTGCTGATTAGGGCAGTGGTCGCCAAGGCGAGCAGGGTGTGTTTGATTTTCATAAGTATGTCCTAATGAGAGGGCGGTTTGCCCAAGATAGAATTATGCTACTATTAAAACAAGTTCTATTCATATTATCAAGCCCATTTTGCTAGAAAGTGGGTGGGCGGTAAATTTTTCCGACAGGGGGTAAACAAAGCGGTAACATTTATTCTTAGCGATTTGCATAATGCGATTAAACGGAGGCATTGAATGGCTGGCAATTTGGGCAGTACACACTGGCTCGTCCGCCGATTTTCATATTTTCTAATGCTGCTTGACATCGCGTACATGGTTTGCCTTCTCTTCCATAAGCTAACAGTACTTGTTGAAAGTAGCCTGTTTTACCCGCTCCTACGGTAAAATCACGTAAAGTAGAACCGCCTTGCTCGATGGCACGCTTTAAGATGATTTTGATGTTGGCTACCAAGGTGTGCATGTCGTCTTTGCTCACTTGATGGGCAGGTGTGGCAGGGTGTATGCCTGACATGAATAAGCTTTCTACGGCATAAATGTTGCCAACACCCACCACCATGGACTGTTCCATGATGACCGATTTGATGGGACGAGTGATGGGGCGTTTTAAATTTTTATGAATAATATCATACAGATAGTCAGCATCAAATGCGTCATCTAAGGGCTCCACACCCAGTTTATCCAGATAGCGATGGGCATCATCAGTCCACATCACCATGCCAAATCGTCTGGGGTCATGATAGTGCAAGCGGACATCTCCAAACCCAAAAACGACATGGTCATGTTTGCGTGGGGTGAGTCCATGATGTTGTTGCAAACTGCCAGACATTCCCAAATGAATGAGCAACTCCAAGACTTCATCATGCTTTTTAAAACATAGCATCAAATACTTGGCACGACGACTGATGTGTGTGAGTGTTGCTCCAATCAGCTCATCCAAATCTACAGGAATGACTTCACGTAAGCGGTAAGGCGAGGTATAGACATCGCTGACACACTTACCGATGAGTGGCAATAGGCTAGATTTGGTGGTTTCAACTTCGGGTAATTCGGGCATGATTATTTAAAATGATTGGTAAACGAGTTAGCCCAAGCTTCGTCTGGCTCTTATCACGCTAGGCTGCTGCTCTATTTTGGCAAGTAGGCGTGATAAATGCTCAATGCCTGCCACTTCCACAAAAAATTTCATTTGAGCATTCACGCCATCATCTAGGACTGTCTCAGCACGTTGAATGTTTACTTTTTCACGGTCAATGACATTAAATAAGTCGCGTAACAGCCCACGGGTGGAGTTTGCATCCACGACGATGGTTGCAGGCTGATACCGCCCAAACTCCGCTTGCCAGTGGGCAGGCACTATTCGTTCGGGTTCTCTTTGGCTCAGACGCAACAGTTCCACACAGTCGCTACTATGAATGCTAACCCCATTCATGAGCGTGATAAAGCCTGCAATCGGTTCGCCGTGCACAGGGTGGCAACACTTGGCAAGATGTATCTCAACATTATCCAGCCCTGTAATGTCTATCTTGTACTTATTAGAGCGAGTTTGTGGCTTGGATTGTATTTGAGTTTCGTGGGTGCTTGGTGTATTTGGGTTTAAGTCTTTGACGATTTTTCCTGAAAGCTGAGAGATGCCAATCTCGCCCATGGTGATGGCAAGATATAACTCCTCTTCACCTTTATAGTCGAGCTCTTTGCACAGCTGACCTACATCAATGGTGGATGCAGGTACACTTAGGCGTTCAAGTTCACGTAAAAGTAGAGATTTACCAGTCTCGATGTTCTTATCGCGGTCTTGTTTATTAAACCATTGACGTAGCTTAGACTTGGCACGTGATGTATAAATATAACCCAAAGAGGCAACCAGCCAATCTCGATTCGGCTCACGACTAGATTTGGTGATGATTTCTATTTGGTCGCCGGTTTTGGGTTGATGCGTGAGTGGCACATAGCGTCCATTTACCCTTGCTCCTTGAGCACGATTACCAACCTCGGTATGCACATAATAAGCAAAGTCAAGCACCGTTGCCCCTTTGGGTAGTTCGGTAATGTCGCCATCACGGCTAAATACATAAATCTGCTCAACGTTATCTATGTTGTCCAGCTCAATCTCTTCGCTTTCAGCTTTTTCTCCGACCAATAACTGTCTTAGAGAGCTGATTTTAGCGGTTAGATAATCGTCCTGCTTGCCTTTTAAGCCCTCCTTGTAATTGACGTGCGACGCCTTGCCCAGCTCTGCCTCAAAATGCATATCAAAGGTGCGAATCTGCACTTCTAGCGTACGATTTTCGGCAATAACCACCGTATGCAAAGATTTGTAACCGTTGGGCTTGGGGTTGGTGATGTAGTCATCGAACTGCTCTGGTACATGCCGCCACAGTCCATGCACCACGCCAAGCGTGTGATAGCATTCAGCATTGGTGTTTACAAGTACACGCAAGGCTCTGATGTCATAGAGTTGGTCAAAGGAGAGGTTTTTCTTGACCATCTTGCGATAGATAGAATAAATGTGCTTAACTCGCCCTGAAACCTCGCATTGGATGCCGACTCTGCTAAGTTCATCGGTCAATATTTGTTTGACTTCTTCAATGTAATGTTCACGCTCGCTGCGTTTTTGAGTAAGCAAGCTGGCGATGCGTTTGTATTCATCAGGAGCAAGATAGCGAAATGCCAAATCCTCCAATTCCCATTTTAATTGAGCAATGGAGAGTCGATGCGCCAGCGGTGCATAAATGGTCATCACCTCACGTGCCACACGTTTTTGACGGTCAGGCGTGGCAAAGGAGAGTTCACGCATCGCAAAGGTGCGTTCGGCAAGCTTGATGAGCACTGCACGCACGTCATTGGTAGTACTGATGAGCATGCTGTATATGGTGGAGAGCTGTTCGCGATTATTGTTTTCAAAATAATCCTCCAAACGCTTATTGCCCTCTATCGCCTCGGATAACCGCCCCATGGCAAGCGTATCCTCAACCAAGTGAGCGATGTCCTCACCGAACTCATGGGCGAAGGTGTCGATACTGATGAGGTCACGACGCACTGAACGATAAAGCATGGCAGCGACCAGAGCATTTTCATCTTGGAATAGATATGCCAAAATGTCTGCCATGCCGATGCCTGTAACATAAGCACCTGAGCGTGTGACATGGGCTTTGGCGGCTTGTATTCTGACAAATTCGCACGCTTTTTTTAGCAGAGGAAGTTCGGACTTACCGATTCGTTGTGCCACATTATTTAGCCACTGTGCAACATCGATGTCCGTCTCACTAATCTTATCTGGCGTATCGGTGGCGTGAGTGTGGTCATGGGTGGTGGTGAGCTTTTCGGTGTGAAGTTGTGCTTTAAAATCAGGATGAAGGGTGTCTGCCACAAGGCTTGCCGCCAAGCTGGCACTATCACCACTGTCTTTGCCTGTTAATAATGGCAAACTTTCTCTAATCTGTACCACATCAAGTCCTTTATATTAAAATTTTTGGGGTGTGTTTCACGTCGGTTTTTTAAGAGCATCATGACATTCATGTTTTTAAAAACTTAAAAATTGATGGCTTTATATCAATGTATGCTCATGCCAATAACCACAAATCAGCACATTCTTATGGATGAATCACCAAGACAAAGCACACCCAATCACCTTATGTGTTGCTGACTATTATGGCATTTTCAGGAGGTTTTTAAAAGTCAAAAACCCTAAAAATTTCCTAAACACTTTCTTTAAAAATGTGTTATACTAGCTTTCTTTGGTAAAATTTAACAAAATTTTCTTTGCCAAAGAGATGAATCATCGCTGTCTGGTCTGACATACTTTTCATACAGACCGTCATTGTGGGCGAAATGGGGCGTGCCTCTATTTGAGATGTTTAAGAAACATTTAATCTCGTTTTATACGGTTGGGCGTTTGGATATTTTATCATGATTGTCATGATGAATATGTCAGAAAAATGCAAATATATTACCCATGAATCTTTGATGACATCGGTAATGGCTAAAATGACTTCTCTGTGCTTCTTATCAATTTTCTTAATCATGCAATGGGCTTTTGACCGAGTTAAAACTGTCACAAAGCCTTGATGAATTATTGCCTAATAAATCAAACAGCGACAATTTGGTTGTTAAGTCGTTATCTTCTTAAAACCTCCTTAACATGATGCATTTAGGTGTCACGTGTGCCAGAATTTTGTCTGGTGCCTAAAAATACCCAAAACAAAGATGCTCAAAGATATTAAAACCAAGAAACCTCCTCGTTCATTATCATGGCGACAGGTGGTTTTGGTGATGATTTTTGGTGCCATGATTCTGGTGTGTTGTTTTGTGATCGGCTAAATGATGTTTTGTGCGGTGAGGTAGAGTTGGTTTTGATTTGATAAGTTTATTTGTACAACACAGGTTATTTTATGACACATTCATTTTCACAAGCTGCCCAAAACCCAGCTACAGATTTTAGCACAGGCTCACCACAACATCTGCCAGAACAGATGACTGACGCCCAAGATGAAGTGAGTACGCTGACGTTTGAGCAGTTGGCACTTGCCAAGCCTATTTTAAGAGCCTTAACAAAATCAGGCTACATCACCCCCACACCCATTCAGGCGGGTGCGATTCCTCATGCCATATCGGGGCGTGATTTATTGTTATCTGCTCAGACAGGATCGGGTAAGACAGCTGCTTTTGTGTTGCCTATTTTGGACAAACTTGCCAAAATTTCTCAGGACAAACCTAAGAGCAGCCAAGATTTTAGCCAAAAATCTCACAACCGCCACCAAAAAGTCGCCATCAAAGCCTTGATTTTGACACCGACTCGTGAGCTTGCCATGCAAGTTCAGGATAATGTGCGTAAGTACAGCAGCGAGATGCGTGGTGTATTTAGCGTACCCTTGGTGGGAGGTGCTCCTTATGGAGGTCAGATTCGTGCCTTGCGTAAAGGCGTGCAGATAGTCATTGCCACTCCTGGCAGGCTCATCGACCACATGAGTGATGGGCGTGTGGATCTGTCCGAGCTTGACATATTGGTTCTTGATGAAGCTGACCGCATGTTGGACATGGGATTTGCTGATGACATCAAGACCATCTTGGAGGCGGCACCAAGCACACGTCAAACCATCATGTCGTCAGCGACGTGGGACGGAGCAGTGGGTAAGATTGCTGAGAGTTTTACGCTCAATCCTGAACGCATCTCCATTAAGGTAGAATCTGCTCATATTGATGAGAGTGTGTATTTTTGTGATGATTTTCACCATAAAAATAAGATTTTGATTGAGCTGCTTAGTGACCCACAGATTAATCAAGCGGTGATTTTTACCGCCACCAAACGTAGCACCGAACAGCTTGCTGATTCACTGGTAGAAGCAGGTTTGTCAGCGCGTTATCTGCATGGCGACTTGCCCCAAGGTAAGCGTAACCGCATCATTAGCGATGTCAAATCAGGCAAATGCAATTTCTTGATTGCCACCGATGTTGCCGCTCGAGGCATTGACATCTCAGCAATCAGCCATGTGGTGAACTATGACTTGCCTCGCCAAGTTGAGGACTACGTCCATCGCATCGGTCGCTGTGGACGAGCAGGACGTACTGGAGTTGCCATGAACCTATGCAGCATGGATGACAGACGTCAGCTTGGACACATTAACCGCTATCTAGGTCGTGACATGAAAGAAGAGGTTGTGGCAGGGTTGGAGCCAAAACGTCCCGCTCCAAGCTTGCGTGACGGCAAAGATGGCAGACGTGATGGACGTAATCGCAGACGTGGTGAGCACTTTGGCAGACAAGAGCGTGGCTATGATGCTAAGGGTTTTAGACATGTCAATAAAGAGAATTTTGGTAATCGCTTTGAAGATAATGCCCCCTCTTATGGCGGTCAGAAACATGGCGGACAAGACTCTCATAGATCAGAGCGATACAGTGCCGAGCGATATGGCACAGAACGCCGTGGAGGGTATGGGTCAGAGCATGGCAGCAGACGTGATGATGAGCGTTTTGCCAAACCTTATAAAGAACGTCAAGACGGCTTTGGTCGAGAGGGCAGACGTGATGGTCGTCCAGACCGCCCACGCCAAGAACACCAGTCTAGATATCAGACCAGCAGACAAGATAAGACGAGACCCTCTGATGGGTATGGTCGTGATGCTCATCAAGTTCGTGATAACAGAGGTGAGCGTACGTGGGGTCATGATAAAAAAGAGAGTGGGACAACCTCCTCTAAGTTTGGTGGCTTTAAAGATGGTGCCAAAAAGCCCTATAAAAAACGTGTGACAGAAGAAGTGTTTTTTGCCAAGCGTCAAGAAAAAAGAGACAAACGTAGATTTGGCGAGTTGTGATATTGATACACCCACCTCAACCAAAAACCCATGCTCAGCATGGGTTTTTGGTTGAGGTTTCGAGGGTGAATTTATATGAAGATGGATTCAAATGTCCTTAAAAACTGACAGAAACATTTTCGCCCAAGCTGTCGGCAACTTTACCACCTTTGACGGCAGATGCTGTGAGTTTGAACATGTTGATGATGCTGTTGCCACTTAGCCAGTATTGTGCACCATTGGGCACAACCTTGATTAACTGTACATTGGCATCATCTTTGCCATCAGCAAAAAATGCATTATATAGAGGCGACCATAGTTTGTCCAACTGCTCAGGGTCGGTTATGAGTTCGGCTCTGCCATTGATGGATAGATAATCTTTGTTATTTTGAGAAGTGTAAGAAAGGTTGACCTGTGGGTTTGCTTTGATGTCTGAAACAGTTTCGGTATCGGCATCAGCGATGAACCAAATCTCTTTTTTGATTAAATCAAACTCATTGGTGGTCATCGGGCAGGCGTGTAAATGTCCATCAGCAGTAACAGTAGTCATCATAGCAAATTTGACATCTTTGACTAAATCACTGATGGTTTCAATATGGGCTTTGGTGTCAGTACTACTCATGATCATATCCTTGTTTTAAAAAAATGTAAAGCTTAAAAATCACTTGCACGCATACTTTGACAAGTGATGTCTTACTTTAACAGGGTCTGATTCATTTACCAAGTAAATTTATGTACTGCTTTGTGTACTTATGTAGAGCGTGTTGAACTTTTGTATTTTGACAAAATCATAAGATTAGACTGGGGTATTTAAAAGAACACTTAATTGACCAAGCGATAATGGTTGCAAAGGCGAATCAGCTTGGTTTTAAGGCATGTACATAAATACCCATGAGGATCTATCAAAAACCCCCAAGGCAAAGATTGGAGTTTTTGACACAGCAATGATTGAATGGCTTATTTTACATCAATCTGACGGCGAAACTTCTGACCTGCCTTAAAAGTCACCACACGGCGTGCTTTTACAGGAATCACCTCTCCTGTTTTGGGGTTGCGTCCGGGGCGAGATTTTTTATCTTTGAGTTCAAAGTTGCCAAAGCCGGACAGCTTCACTTCTTTGCCATCCGCCAGACTTTGGCTGATTTCACTAAAAAAAGTATCGACCAATTTGCGTGCGTCTTGACGGGTCATACGCAGGCGAAAGGTCAAGTGGTCCACCATATCTGCTTTGGTTAATGTCGTCATGTCTCTTCCTTCTAAAATCTAAAAAATTAAAGCAAAATGATTTAGCTGTCACGAAGCTGGGCTTGGTAAGCCTCGCTAAGTGCTGTGACGACTCTATCCATCAATGTCTTGATTTCCTCATCAGATAGAGTGCGTGCGTCGTCTTGTAGGGTCATGGTAAAGGCAAGTGATTTCTTGCCCTCAGGCAGCTTGTCACCTTGATAAACATCAAATAAAGTCACTTGGGTAAGATGCTTGCCTGCACTTGCCCGCACCACATCAGCGACTTGTTGCCATGTTAAGTTTTTATCAACAAAGAAAGCCAAATCACGACGAACGCTTGGGAACTTACTTGGCAGGGTGATGGTGGGTGCAGCACGGTATAGCTTGATGAGTTTATCAAGGTCAAACTGAGCTACCCACACACACGGTAAATCAAGAGCAGTGCTGATGCTGGGGTGTAGCTGCCCAAAATAGCCGATTCTCTCGCCCTCGACCGATACATAGGCACTTTGCCCTGTGTGTAAAAATGCCAAGTCGGCTCGCTCATAGTGTGGTGTGGCATGCTTAGGCAGCAGACTTTCTATGTCTGCTTTTAGGTCAAAAAAGTCCATGAAGTGTGTGCCATGAATGCTATCAGTCATACGACCCGTGGCGATGATGGCAAGGCTTGGAATCTGACTTAGGCTGGCAACATCTTTACCGATAAAAGACAGGCCGACCTCAAAGAGTCTAACATCAGCTTGTTGGCGATTTAGGTTGTGGCTGACAATCGGCAGTAGGCTTGATAACAGTGTGCGTCTCATCACGGCGAGCTCTGATGAGATAGGGTTGGCAAGGGGCAGTATCTCACCAAGTTTCTCATCGTGCAATAAGGTTTCTAGCTTGTCATCACAAAAGCTAAAACTCACCGCCTCAAAATAGCCCTGCTCTGCCAAGGTTAATTTTAGGGAATGCGTCAAGTCGGCTGTGTCGTCATAAATCATATCCACCATGAACTGTGGTAGGCGTGGGGCGATGTTATCATAGCCATGAACGCGAGCAACTTCCTCGATGATGTCCTCAGCGATGTTGATGTCAAAACGATGGCTGGGCGGCTGACAATGAAACAGCGTGCCATCAAAAGTCGTGCTAATCTGCAAGCGATTTAAGAGGTCGCTGATGTCATCGGCAGATAAGCTCACGCCAAGCAGTTTTTCTATTTTGGCAAAAGGTACCTCAATGGCGGTACGTGTTGGCAGATGCTCGGGGGTTTGACACGTGGTAATTTGTCCGACTTGACCCTTGGCAATCGTGGCTATTAAGCTGGTGGCTCGGTCAAGAGCAACTTTGGGTAAATTAAAATCCACACCACGTTCGAATCTGGCACTGGCATCGGTGTGCAGACCAAAGCGTCTGGCACGAGCGGCGATGGCAAGTGGATTAAAAAAAGCACTTTCTAACACGATGTTTTTGGTTGTATCAGACACCGCTGAGCGTGCCCCTCCCATGATGCCCGCCAAAGCCAGTACGCCCATGTCATCAGCGATGACCAGTTCATCCCCTGTTAAGGTGATGGTCTGCTCGTTGAGTAATGTGACCGTCTCGCCAGCATTGGCAAAGCGAACACAAATACCTCCAACGATTTTATCAGCATCAAAGGCGTGTAGGGGCTGACCGAGCTCCAATAAGATGAAATTGGTCACGTCCACTAAAAAATTATGGGTGCGTAGCCCGCTTGCCATTAGTGCATCTTTTATCCATTTGGGGGTTTTGATGGTGCGGTCAAGATCGCCGATGTACTGAGCAAGATAGCGAGGACAGGCATCTGGGGCTTGAACCTGAACTGATACCGCAGTATCAAGTGTGGTCATCGGAGTGCTTATTGATGGCTGATTGAGTGGCAGTCGGTTTACCACGCTCATCTCGCGAGCCAAACCCAGAACACTCAGGCAGTCGCCTCGGTTTGGCGTGATTGCTACGTCAAAAATCTGACCATCAAGCCCTAAATAATCCCTTACATTCACACCAATGGGAGCATCATCATCAAGCTCTAATAATCCATCTATTTCATCAATAAGACCCAGTTCAGACGCACTACAGAGCATGCCTTGACTCTCTACGCCACGCAGTTTGCCTTTTTTGATTTTAAAGGGTTTGCCATCATCAAGAGGTGGCAGTTCTGCACCGACGATTGCCACAGCGACTTTAAGCCCTGCTCGCACATTGGGGGCGCCGCAAACGATTTGTAAAGGAGTATCGGTGTCGATGTTGACGGTGGTTACGCTTAATTTGTCGGCATCTGGATGCTTATTGCAAGTGATGACTTGCCCAACCACCACACCATCAAAGGCAGGAGCGATGGGCTCCATGCCATCCAATTCTAGTCCTAACATGGTGAGCTGCTCACCCAAATCCTCTGAGGTATTGGCAGGATTGACCCACTGTCTGAGCCAGTTTTCGCTGATTTTCATGCTTGTCTCTTTATGTTTCTTTGGGATGATTTGTCACATCATCTTATCGTCATGTGGTTCTAAATGTCGTGATGGTCTAAGGAGGTGTTGATTTAGGCAAATTGTCCTAAAAATCTGACGTCATTTTGGAAAAATACCCTTAAATCATCAATGCCATAATATAGCATGGCAAAACGCTCAATACCCATGCCAAAGGCAAAACCTGTGTATGCCTCGGGGTCAATGCCACAGTTTTTAAGCACTTGAGGATGTACCATGCCACAGCCCATCACCTCAAGCCATTTACCATGATCAGATAAGATGTCCACCTCGGCTGATGGTTCGGTAAAGGGGAAAAAACTTGGGCGAAAACGTACAGTCATCTGTCTGCCAAAAAATGCATTTAAAAACTCATGAATTATCCCTTTTAATTCGGCAAAGTTAGAAGACTTAGAGATCATCAGTCCTTCCATCTGATGAAACATCGGCGAATGCGTCTGGTCACTGTCGCAGCGATAGACGCGTCCAGGGCAGATGATGCGTAGGGGCGGCTCGCTCTGCTCCATGGTACGAATCTGTACACTACTGGTATGTGTGCGTAGCAGATAGTGAGCATCAAAGTAGAACGTATCATGCATCGCACGAGCAGGGTGATGGGCAGGAATGTTTAGGGCTTCAAAATTATAATAATCGCTCTCGACCTCAGGACCTGTCGCCACACTAAACCCTGCCTGAACAAAAAACCGTTTCATGCGTTCTGTGGTATGTGTAATCGGGTGCAGTCCTCCTGTAGGCTTGTGGCGTGAGGGGAGTGTGATATCTATCTGCTCTGCTTGTAGTTTGGCATCTAAAGCGTGTTTTGCCAATACCGATGCCTGTTCATCAAGAACAGTAGCGATAAGAGTGCGTAACTCATGCAGATGTGCCCCATAGATTTTTTTGTTGTCAGCATCTAGCCCACCCATCTGCTTAGATAAAGCAGTGAGAGGCGATTTTTTGCCTTGGAGGAGTCCGCGAAACTCATTCAGGGTTTTTTCGTTGTCAATGTTATGGATGAGGGTGGTTACGTCATTACCAAACTTGATAAAGTCAGCATGAGCTAAAGCGGTCAATTCATCGGACAGCAAAGGGAGTGCAGGTAGGGTCATGTTACTCATGGTATCATAAAATCATAAAAATGAACCATTTTAAATAATTGAGCAAGTTTTATCAATGTTTTCAAAGGCTTTTGTCAAAACTTTTTTGTAAATAGATGGGCAGCTGGGGTGCATCCAAAATACATATTAAATTATTTGTTATAAGTTCTTATTTGCATTGATTTATTATAAAAAATTGATTATCATATATCTGCTTAAAAATCCCATGCCTAACCGCCCAAAATACCACTTTGGTCCAGTTAGGCAGCTTATTATGATTGAGGAATGCAAATGTTTTTTACAAAACCACTAGTACTTGCCATCCTTGTGGCTGTTGGGCTTACCGCTTGCAATCAAGACAAACAGCCTACCAATAATGCAGCACAGCAAACCAATAATACCCCCGCTGAACAACAGCCATCTACAGGCGAGCTGACCATCAAGACTGCCACAGGCGACCAAGCCATCAATACCAACCCAAATCCGATTGCTGTTTATGACATGACTGCCCTGCAGAACCTAAAAGCTCTGGGCGTGGCAGTACAAGGCATGCCATCGGCTGAGATGACTGCTGAGCGTATCACCGCTCTAAACCTAAAGGCAGATGGCACCCCAGATGGTACGCCTGTGGGCACACTGTTTGAACCTAACCTAGAAGCTCTGCACGCCCTAAAACCACAAGCGATTTTTGTAGGTTCTCGTATGGCAGAAAAATCAGAAGAACTTGCCAAGATTGCCCCAACGTATAATCTAACCATTGATACCAATGATGTTTATGCGTCTAGTAAGCAGCAAATCACAGATTTTGGTAAGATTTTTGGTAAGACTGCTGAAGCTGACAAAGTCATCGCCGATATTGACAAAGCCATCGCTGACACCAAAAAAGCCGTGGAAGGTAAAGGCAATGGTCTGGCTATTCTCATTAATGGTAACAAGATGAGTGCCTACGGCAAAAATTCACGCTATGGCTATCTGCACACAACCTTTGGCATTCCCATGGCAGATGAGAACATCCAAGAAGCTCGCCACGGTCAGCCCATTAGCTTTGAATACCTAAAAAAAGTTGACCCTGACTGGCTGTTTGTTCTAGACCGCACCGCGGCGATTGGTGAAGAAGGTGTGTCTGCCCAAGAAGTGCTAAATAATCCACTCATGCACAACACAAAAGCGTATAAAAACAACCAAATCGTCTATGTCAGTCCAGACTCATACCTTGCCTTTGGTGGTTATTACCAATGGTTAAAAGACGCCAAGATTGTTGCAGATGCGTTTAATGCTAAAAAATAGCACAAATGATTAGATTCATGCTTTGCTTTTGGCATCAGGCTTCTTGTGAAATTTAATTTGTTTGATTTGCAAGGTCTTGCCAGTGTCATTGATATTGTCATAAAACACAAAAGGCGATATACTCGCCTTTTGTGGGGTCTGCGGTCAAAGCATCAGTTTTTGGGCAACCAATGATTGATGGTTTTGTCCAGATTGCCAGAGAGTTTTTCTAAGCGTAAAAATTGGTCAACATAAGCCTTAAAGCGAAAATCGTTATCAGCAATCATCCAGCCATTAAGCTCGGGCTTTAGGGGTTTGTCAGGATTGACAGAGCATAATACACCTTTATACTCTTGGCTTTTAATAATGCCCTCAGCAGCCTCATGAACGAATACATCCACATTACCATTTGCCACCTCGTCAAAGACGGTAATGTTATCAGGATGCATGGTCAGCTTGGCACGGCTAAGCACAGTTCGTGCGTAGTTCTCGTTACTGCCACCAGGGTTTGAAATGATGCGTACGTGAGGCTGATTGATTTGGTCAACGGTTTGGTATTTTTGGACATCGCCACAACGCACTAAGGGGGTCTTACCATTGGTAAAGTAGGGTTCGCTAAACAGCACTTGTTGCTGACGTGCCAAGGTGATGGAGATGCCCCCAACAGCGATATCGCATTTGCCTGATTTAAAATCCGCCATCAGCGTCGGCCAACTGGTTTTGACCATGGCAACATTAGCGTTTAGGCTTTTGGCAAGTCCACTGATTAAGTCGTTATCCAAGCCTTCAAATTTGCCATTATTGTCAAAGCTAAAAGGTTTATAATCTCCCGGTGAGCAGACGCGAAGCTGTTTGGTGCTAAGCACGGTAGATAGAGTATCGGGTGCGGCAGGTGAAGTATTGGGAGTGGCATGGCTTGTGGTGCTAGCAGCAATCGATGTGACAACCAGTAAAGCCTGACTAAATTTTTTCATGAAAAATCCTTAATATAAAAACAAACCAATCCAGTGTAATCATTTGACAAAACAACATCAAATTTTACGCAACTAAGATAGCACATTGCACCAGACTTGAAAAGTGATGATGTCGCAGGATTTTCACCATTTGTCAATTTATCCAACATTTTATCGAACATTTGCCACATAAGGGTCGCCAAATGACATCATGCCCTCTAGACATACACCCGCTTATAGGAGATGTATGACCACAGCCGTCCTATCCACATCTGGGTTTTCGCCAAGATTTGTAAATTTTGGTGCATTCATACTGCTTTTGTTATTGATTGCTGTCAGTATTTCAGTGGGCGTGGCAGATTTTTCGTGGGGCAAGCTGTTTGATGATGCTGATAACAGCTTGCAGCTGTTTTTGGTGAGTCGCCTACCCCGCACGCTTGCTTTGGTTTTGACAGGGGCAAGCATGGCGATTGCAGGGATGATGATACAGGTAGTACTAAAAAACCGCTTTGTTGAGCCGTCCATGGTGGGAGCAACACAGTCGGCGGTTTTGGGGATTTTATTGACGAGTCTTTATATGCCAACTCTGTCTTTAATTGGCAAGATGAGTGTCGCAAGCATCATGGCGTTTGGTGGCATGATGGTTTTTATGCAGCTTATCAAGCGACTGCCACCTACTGATTTTTTGATGATTCCATTGGTGGGGATTGTATTTGGCGGAATTATTGATTCGCTAACGTTGTTTTTGGCGTATCAGACTGAAATGGTACAGATGCTCTCTGTGTGGCGATTTGGTGATTTTTCAAGCGTATTGGCAGGGCGATATGAAACGCTTTGGCTGGTTGGGATTTTGTCTGCTGTTGCTTATGTCATGGCAGACAAGCTGACGATTGTTGGGCTGGGAGATGGCATCGCTAAAAATCTGGGTATTAACAAAGATGCGGTGATGTGGCTTGCCATTGGTATGGTGGCGATGATCAGTGCGGTGGTGGTCGTGACGGTGGGGGCGATTAGCTTTGTGGGCTTGGTTGTACCAAACATCATCAGTCGCATGGTCGGAGACCGCCTTAGAGTGTCGCTCCCTGCGGTGGCGTTGCTCGGTGCGTCTTGTGTCTTGCTGTGTGATATTATCGGGCGTGTCATACGCTATCCCTTTGAAATTCCTGTGTATGTCGTCTTTGGCGTGCTGGGGTCGGCACTGTTTTTGTGGTTGTTGTCCAGGGCGAAATGAATAAATTTGTTTCAAAAATATAATCCTGATATACTCCAAGAGATACTATTATATTTATATTAAAGATATTAAAGAAGGATGTATTTTGTGAAATCCATAAAAAACACAGCTATTATCATGATAACTGCTTTTTTTATTATACGCTTGTACTGATAAAGCCAAATCAGTGCCAAATAATACAACATCACAAACTGATTTAAATCAAGAAAAAAATAGCAACACCAGTTACATCAGAAATAGCTAAACCCATTTTTTATTTAACAAATGATGATTTGGGAATGATTGAAAAACAAAATGAACGTTTGGTGTATCTGGAAATATTAGAAGAAGGTAAATTAACAATCCATGATAATTGCCTATCTTTTAATAATTACACATTGATTGCTCTAAGTATCAATGAGCCTGCTTATTTTGGGAGTGTGGCAAGTTTTGATTATCAACTTAATAAGCCCATACCCAAAGATTGTTATCAAGAGACTATTTTATTTGGAGAGATTTATAAAAACCGTGATTAAATTAGTAGCTGTTTTTACTGCTATGTTAAGTACAAGCCTATGCTGAAAAATCTTATTTAGATTTACAATACGGCATTAGTGCAGAAGAGGCTCAAATGCGTCTTGAATTACAGGATAAAGTTATTGAAATTTCTGAAAGACTAAATGCTGAAAATGACCCAATTATGCTGATATGTATATTCAGCATGAGCCTGATTATAAAATTGTTGTATGATTCTCCGACAATAAAAACCGCCATGAGTTCTTAGAATCGCTTGATCCAAAATGCAACGTTGGGTGCAACTTAAAAATGTTAAAAAATCCAAAAACCAATATGAGCAAGAGTTGGATTTATTAAGTAAAGCAATTTCAGAAAAAATATTAAATATTACGCCAAGTTTGATTTGGTTTCACAAAAATTCATCGTTATTGTTGAGAATCATTCAGATATTCAAGCTGTAAGAGGGATTGTTCAAGACCTAAAATTACAAGGCGATATAACCGTAGAAGTTGGTGATGTTCCTAGTATTGAAACTCCTACTGGTGTGCAAAAAGGTGATAAAGCGATGGGCGGCACCCCAATTGGTCGATGTACAATTGGCTATGCGATAAATTATCAAGCAAACGGTGTCAGTAAACAAGGGATTGTAACAGCGGGGCATTGCTCAAAACCTCTTGCCATAACAAGTGGTGGCAGGACTATTACCTTTGGCTCTGCAATACTTTATTATCCAAATAAAGTTAGCAATGGCGTTTCTGATAAGTACGATTATCAAATATTAGATGCCACAGGACTAACATTAAGCAATAACATCCACTAAAAAATACCTATGGTATTCCTGAATTTACTAAACCCACTGAGACATTTAGTGTAACTAGAACACTAGGGTTTGCAAATCAAAAGAAAGGTATGATAGTATGAAATCAGGAAATACAACAGGTATTTCATGTGATGAGATTACCAATGGCAATGCAACCCATGATGGCGTTGCAGGTTGGATAGAAGTTGCTAATCCCAAACAGCCAAATGTTAGTTCAGGGGGCGATAGCGGCGGCCCTTGGTTTTTATATTCTGGAAAATCAACAACAATATAACTGTGGTAGGTATTCATACTGCTGGTTTAGATAATCTAGATATTGCATTTATATGCCGATTGATTATCTTGATGACCATAATTCATCTGTGAAATTAATTTTTAAATGATTTAATTTTAATTAAATGCTGTTTTTTTTTAATTTTTAAATTACCTTCAATTTGCCATTTTATAAATTGTATTGCCAAAGCCACCAAACAAAAAAGCACGGTATCATGACCACACATTCCTTTTATCATCAAGCTACGCCCCAAACAGGCATTGGATTTTGGTTAAAAAAACTCATCAAGTACCCCATTGTCATCGCGAGCCTTATTTTGCTCATCGGCTGTGGGCTATATCTAACCCTAAATGTGGTGAGTTGGGATTTTGCTTTGCCTTTGCGTACTCGCAAACTTATCGCCTTTTTGGTGGTGGGCTATGCGGTGGGGGTGTCTACGCTTTTATTTCAGACCTTGACGCACAACCCCATTTTGACCCCAAGCTTGCTTGGCTTTGATGCATTGTATGTGCTGATTCAGAGTCTTATGTTGTTCTTTTTGGGCATGGTCAGCTATGTTACGTTACCTACGGTGGGTAAATTTGCCTTTGAGGTGGCGGTGATGATGGCGTTGTCAGTGGTTATGTTTCGTTTTTTATTCACACGGCACAATCAAGATTTGACACGGCTGATTTTGGTTGGAGTGATTTTTGGGATATTGTTTAGAAGCTTATCTTATATGGTGGCACGCATGATAAACCCTGATGATTTTGTCACTGTACAAGCCCAAAGCTACGCCAGCTTTACCGCTGTCAATGTCAATCTGCTCATCACCAGTCTTGTGCTGTCGGCGGTGACTTTTGTGTATATATGGCGGCAGAGGTTTGCATTAGATGTGTTACTTTTGGGTAGAAACTGTGCAATTTCGCTGGGTGTGCCCTATCACAAATTATCGCTTGGCATACTGATGACAATTGCACTTTTGGTGTCGATGGCGACGGCTTTGGTTGGTCCGATCACTTTTTTTGGACTGCTTGTGTGTGCCCTGACTAACCGTTTTTGCACCACCATGGCACACGGCGAGAGGCTGATTTTGGTGACGCTGATTGCCAGCAGCACTTTAATTGTAGGACAGGCGATTTTTGAGCATGTGTTTAAGATGGCGGGCGTACTAGAGGTGGTGATTGAGCTGTTTGGCGGTGTGGCATTTTTGCTATTGATTTTTACGCAGTATAAAGGGAGAAGGGCATGATACAGGTCAGAAATGTCAGTCATCATATCGGTGAATTGACTATTTTAAAAGACGTCAATTTCTCACTTCCTGCAGGACAAATCATCGCTCTGATTGGTGCCAATGGTGCAGGCAAAAGCACACTGTTTAGCCTGATGGCTCGTATCAATCCCTTGCAAGACAAGAGTGCCAGCATCAGCTTTGATGGACATGACATTAACACCGCCACAGATGCAGATATGGCAAAAGTGGTTGCCATGCTTGCCCAAGAAAACCACATCCAAGGGCGATTGCGTGTGCGTGAACTGCTGATGTTTGGGCGGTATCCATATCATCAAGGCAGGCCAACACAGGTGGATAAGGATAAGGTAGAAGAGATGATTGCCACCTTTGAGCTTGCACCGCTTGCAGATAGGTTCTTGTCTGATTTATCAGGCGGTCAAAGACAACGTGTCTTAATAGCGATGGTGGTGTGTCAGGATACGCCTTATGTGCTTTTGGATGAGCCCTTAAATAATCTTGATATGTATCATGCAGGAAAACTCATGCGTGAGATGAAACGTTTGGCAAGTCAAGGTAAAACCATCATCATCGTGCTACATGATATCAATCAAGCCTCACAATTTGCCGATACGGTTGTTATGATGAAGGGTGGAGAGGTCGTCTCAGTCGGCACGCCTAAAGATGTCCTCACTGCTCAAAATATGAAGGTACTGTATAACGTAGATGTTACGGTTCTCATGCACAACGGCAAGCCAATTATTGTGGATACGGTGTGAAAGCTCGGCTTTGGATGGATTGGGAGATGAGCTGTTTTAATGATTTTTGGCAGAGTGGTTACATATCGGCATTAGAATCTCAACCATGTTATAATACTCATTATTTGCAATCATAGTATCATTCATGACTCTAGCCGACATCTTACACCATCGCCGTGCTGTACGTCAGTATCAGCTCACACCCATTGATCCTACCATTGTTAAAGACTGCCTGAGCCTTGCCACACTCGCTCCAACCAGCTCCAATATGCAGCTGTATGAATTTTATCACATTACTGATAAAGGGGTTCTTGCCACACTCGCCAAAGCCTGCTTGTCACAGTCTTCTGCCACGACCGCTGACCAGATGGTGGTGTTCGTGATTCGCCCTGATTTACATCGTGAGCGAGCAGGGGTGGTATTTGCCTTTGAGCGTGAGAATGTTGGTACATATAGCCCCCCGCATAAGGTTGATGGACGCATTAAGAAGTTTGACCATTATTATAATCGGCTCATGCCCTTATTATATACGCAGGACATTCCATTGGCGGGCGTGGCACGTACCAGTGTGGCGTGTGCCATCTCAAAGATTCGACCCATGCAAAGCAACCTGTCCAACAATGACATCAGAATCGTCATGCATAAAAGTTGTGGACTGGTCGCTCAGACTTTCATGCTTGCCATGAGTGAACAAGGACTTGACACATGCCCAATGGAGGGGTTTGATGCAGGTATGATAAAAACACTGCTAAGACTGCCAAACGCTGCCGAAATTAATATGGTGGTGTCGTGTGGCATTAGGAGTGAACAGGGTGTGTGGGGTGAGAGATTCCGTGTGCCATTTGATGAGGTATATCGGCAAATCTAATTTAAAAAGCGAACCGCTCAAGATGTGGTTCGCTGTAGGAGTGTGATTATTCAGCATGCTTGTCTTCAAACGCCTGATGCTCGGCTTGATAAAGCATGCCCAGTCGTTCTTGAGTAGGCTTATCAAGTAGCTTTTTGGCTTCTTTAAAAAACTCATTTTCCTCTTCTTTTAGGTGGTGCAAAGTCTCATCAATGAGTGCTAGTGCTGTCTCAAAAAACCGCTCATCACCTGTTCGCCCATCAGAGAGTGTAGCGATCATCTCATCCATCTCATGATGTTCAGCAATGGCATGGCGAGACAGTTCTAGTCCATCATCAAAAGCCATCACAGGCACATACAAATGACGCTCCTCAGCAGCAGCGTGAGCCTCTAATTCATTTTTAAGAGGGATAAAAGCATGCTCAGCTGCAGTGCGATCTCTCTGTTCTACGGCCGTTTTAAAAGCCTGACAAAGCTTACGTTGAATGTCGTGATGATCAATGAGTGCCTTAAAAATGTCTGGTTGGCTCATGGTTTATTATCCTTAAGTTTGTGTTTGTTTATAAAATTAAGATCAGCATCATTAAAGTGTATTATGTTTATGGATGGCATCCCATAAATATAAAATAACAACTCAGTCATCATAACAAAATTATCTACCTGTGACAATTGCCTTTCATCATCGCCTACAAAAATTGACATTTCTAACACATAAATCTGCTACATAAGCCGATTAAGATAAGCCCATAAGGTCAAGACATCAGCATTAAAAAGATAAAATATCTGAGATGATTGAATGTTGATTTGTTGGATGGATGCCAAAAGGGATAAATTTATGGCAGTCGCTGCTACGAAGTTTTAAAGTTGACGATGCTGTCACGTGTTGCTTGATTAATTAACACAAAGATAGATAAATTAACAATAATCATACCTAAGTGTTTTGTCTCATTAAAATTTTTTGCAATGCATGATAGAGATTTTCATGATTTTTTGGTATGATATGTTGTATTTTTTCGTCATGTAATTGGGCAATGGGTTGATTTGCTATCCAAGAGCCATTTATCATGCAATGTTATGCTTGATGAATTTATGATATCACAATTCATCAATCAGCCTTTTAATCTAATAGAGACACATCAATGAAATTCACCCACACACCTTTTTTAATGACCGCCTTAATGGCATCCATTCTTGCCTTAGCAGGCTGCAATAAAGATGGTGAAACCAAAGCCAGTACAGCCAGTACTTCTGCCATTAGTGAACAAAGTTCTGAAATGGATAAAATCAGCTACATCTTAGGTCATGATGCAGGCAGAAATTTAAAAGAGATGGATGCTGAGATTAATCCAAAAATCATCGCAGCAGCACTTGCTGAGGGCTTTGAGGGTAAAGAGAGTAAATTCACTGATGAGCAAGCACGTGCTATTTTTGAAGCTTATCAAACACGCAAAGAAGCTGATGCTGCTAAAGAAGTCCAAGCCAAAGCGGCAACCAATAAAGAGGCAGGTGCTAAATTTCTAGCTGAAAATGCCAAAAAAGAAGGCGTAAAAAGCACCCCATCGGGACTGCAATATAAAGTCATTACTGAAGGTACAGGTGCCAAGCCCAAGGCAACCGATGTGGTCGTCACACACTACGAGGGTAAAACCATTGATGGTAAGGTTTTTGATAGCTCTTATGAACGCGGTGAGCCTGCTCAATTTGACTTACAAAATATGATTGCTGGATTTAGAGAGGGTGTTCAGCTCATGCCTGCTGGCAGTAAGTATGAGTTTTATATGCCAGCAGAGTTGGGTTATGGCGAGGCAGGCATGGCAACCATCGAACCAAACAGCGTCTTGATTTTTACCGTTGAGCTGCTAGATGAAGCTGCTGCCAAAAAAGCCACGGCTGATGCCAAAGCCAAAGCTGAACAAATGGCACAGATGATGAAGCAGATGGAAGCACAGGCAGCTGCCCAGGATCAACCCGCGGCACAGTAACTGCCGCGATGGGTGACGCCGACCCATCAAACCAAGTGCGTCGCGACGGACTTGGTTTTTGTTTTTATTATTTTAGTCTTTATTGATGAAGTTGTCATGATTACCACTCCCACATCTGACTTTATTCACCAAACGGTGCTGCTGTCCGAGACGGTTGCTTGTGTACTCGGTGTGTCTGATTTATCTCACGCGGCAACACATTCGGGTGTGTATGTAGATGCTACTTTTGGGAGAGGTGGGCACAGCCGACTCTTACTGGAGTATTTGACTCCCAATAGTACGCTCATCGTTTTTGATAAAGACCCGCAGGCAATACAGATAGCACAGCAGATGGCAAACACAGATGATCGTGTGGTGGTCGTTCACGACAGTTTTGCTCAGCTGTCAGATAACTTAGCCAAACTGGGTGTGTCGCAAGTTGATGGCATCATGGCGGATTTGGGTGTATCTAGTCCGCAGCTTGATGACAGTTCGCGAGGGTTTAGTTTCATGCGTGATGGAGTAGTAGACATGCGGATGGATACCAGTCGTGGACAGAGTGTGGGACAGTGGCTAACGGTCGTGGATGAAGAAACTTTGGCAAATGTTTTATATGAGTATGGTGAGGAGAGGCACAGTAGGCGTATCGCCCGTGCCATCAAGAGCATGGAGAATTATAACTCCACACTCGAACTTGCCGAGACAATCAAACAAGCTCATCCCGCTTGGCAGAAGGGCAAACACCCTGCCACCCAGAGTTTTCAGGCAATGCGAATCTTTATTAATAATGAACTTGGCGATATCAAAGATTTTCTGCATCAAACGTTGACGGTGTTAAAACCGGGTGGACAGTTGGCTGTGATTAGTTTTCATTCTTTGGAAGACCGCATTATTAAGCAATTCTTAAATAATCACAGCAAGGGTCGCCATGATGGTGATGAAAAACTGCCCATACCACCAAAACGCATCAAATATTTTGATAAGCCTTATCGTATCGCCCCATCAGATGGAGAAATCCGTCACAATGTGCGAGCCAGAAGTGCTTATTTACGGGGAGCAAGACGAAATCAGACGGTATTTGCCGAATAAAGAGATTGCTCACATTTAATTTATCCATGATTTATTTGCTTTATTAATCACAAATCCCATGAACCCAAACACCGACAGCGACCTACATGAATACGCCACCGAACAGATGAGTTTGGTGGGTTTGTATCGACTGATTGTGGGCGGGTTGCTTCTTGCCATTTTAATCACAGGAGTCATGATTGCACAGCAAACCCAAGAGCGTCATCAGACTTATCAGGAAATTACTCGCTTAAAACGAGAGCTGGCTAAGATGCAAGTGGAGGAAAATCGCTTATTAATAGAGCAGCAGACGTTTAGTGCCACGCCTCAGGTGGCACGACGTGCTGTGGACGAGCTTGGTATGCATTATCCCACCAAAAAAGAACAATTGGCTCATGATACAGTCGGTGGGTTGAGTGGGAGCACCCAAGAAGCTGATGCGATGGGGGTGCAATATGAGCAAAGATAAACAATCATCAAGGCAAACTGCCAACACACCCAAAAAAAGCGACATTGCTGAGAAGCTAAGTAAGATTAGCAGTTTAGGCAAAAAAATGGATAAGGGCGATGCAGTCAAACGCAAATTATCCACGTCTCAGACTGATGACAGTCAATTACCAAGCAAAGTCAAACGTAAAAAAGGCTCAGGCGTTTCTCTACTAGGAGGATTGCAGGACGTGGGGCGTTATCAGCTTATTTGGGTGTTGATGGCATTGGGTTTTTCAGCATTATTTGCTCGAGCCTATTGGCTACAAATTGGCAATGCCGATTATTATATCAGTCAAGGCGATAAGCTCATCACCAGTAAAAAAACCATCAAAGCACATCGTGGTATCATCTATGACACCAATGGAGCTCCCTTGGCTGCTAACGCCCCTCTGACCACGGTAATTTTTAGCCCATATGATTATGCATTGGCATATTACGAGTTAAAAAAGAAACTCAAAGATACCAAGAGTTCAGAGCGTCGCCAACAACTTGAGAGGGAGATGGCACAGTTGGACTTAGAAAGACTTGCTGACATGAGCGGTGTTTCACGTGAAACCCTAGAGCGTTCAGTAAGCTTAGACGGGGCGGTGAATCTTGATGATGCTAAGGCGGTCAAACAAGCTTTGCCAACAGGGGCAGGCTCTAAGCGCATGGTACTACTGAACAGAGTCACCCCTGAGACCGCCCAAAAAGTCCTCGACCTAAACTTTAAAGGTGTTTTTAGGGAAACCGTCGAAAAGCGTTATTACCTACAGCCTGAGCCCATGGCTCAGATTTTGGGCTACATGGGTTATTCTCAAGATGAACCGCCCATTTATGGCGGTCGTACTGGTATTGAAGCCAAATATAATGAGCAGCTTTCAGGTAAAGATGGTCAGGTACTGAGTCTGCGGGCGGTACAAGGCAACATCAGCGAAATCAAAGAGTTGGCACCGATGGTGGCAGGTCAAGACATTCATCTGACCATTGATTCACGACTGCAATACATTTTATATAAAGAATTGGAAGAGTTGGGGCGGTTACAGTCAGCACGCTCAAGCTCGGGCATGATTGTGGACGTGCAGACAGGCGATGTGCTTGCCATGGGGTCATGGCCGTCATTTAATCCCAATGATTTATCAAAAAGACAAGGAGCAACCGAACGAAATCGCCCTGTACTAGACACTTTTGAGCCAGGGTCAGTTGTCAAGCCCTTGACGGTGGCAGCGGCACTTGAATCTGGTAAGTACTCTACCCACTCTCTCATTAATACGGGTAATGGCAGTCTTAGACTGGGAGGTTATAGTATTAAAGATGGTGGTAGTTATGGGGCAATCACCATGGGTAAACTGATTCAAAAATCCTCTAATGTCGCTTCTGCCAAAATCGCACTCAACTTGCCCAATGACGCCATTGTTAATATGCAGAAAAAATTTGGTTTAGGGCAAAAAACTGCCCTAAACCTTCCTGCTGAGTCTGCAGGTGTATTAAACATTCCTGAGACCAAAGATGTCACTCGCCGAGCGACATTAGCCTACGGATATGGGCAATCGGTAACACTCGCCCAAATTGCGGGAGCCTATGCTGCTCTTGCTAATGGAGGTAAAATGAATCCTCTAAGGCTCGTCAAGGAAGAGCAAGTTCCTACTCCAGAGCAAATTATCAGTGAAAGACACGCCAAGGACATCATTAACATGATGATTAGCGTGACTGAGCAGGGAGGGACAGGTCAGGCTGCTGCCATTGATGGCTATTATGTGGCAGGCAAGACAGGGACATCTCGCCGTGCCAATCCCAAAGGAGGTTATTATACTGACCAGTATCGTAATGTCTTTGCGGGGTTTGCTCCTGCCACCAGTCCTCGTTTTGTGGTGGTGATTTTGGCAGAAGATCCAAGACAGGGCAAATACGCAGGGCAGACGGTCGCTCCTGTGTTTGCCAAAGTCATGAAAGAGACGTTGCGTATTTATAATGTGCCATTTGACAAGCCAACGAATGTCGCACAGTAACTGGTAGAACATCACAAGTCCAGTAATCTGCTAAGCCATAACATAAAGAAGGAATTTATCATGATAACATTTAACCACTTTGCTGATATTTTAACACCTCATGTGCCCGATGATGATTGGGTAGCCATTCAAGACCTGCCCATCACAGGCGTGGTAACGGACAGCCGAGCGGTGCAACATGGCGAAGTGTTTGCGTTATTGTCCATCAATCCAGACACCGCCCAAAAAGCCAAAAGCTACATCACAGGATTGACCAGTGCGGTGGTGCTGTCTGAGATTGCCATGAGCGACATGGGTTTTACCAAGGATAACCCGCCATCCATGCCGATTGTGCATATTGCTAATTTGCGCTTGATTTTGGGGGATTTTATCCAAGCATACCTACAAGCCACCCAGCCAGTAACCTTGCCCAAAATCATTGCCACCACAGGCACCAACGGTAAAACCACCATCAGTCAGCTTACCGCTCAACTGATTGAATTATCAGGCGTGCCTTGTGCCATCATGGGAACGGCAGGTAATGGACGTTTGGCAAATTTAGTGCAGTCCACACACACCACCAGCGAAGTGGGCAAGGTGCATGAATTTTTGTATCAGATGGGTAAAGAAGGCGTGCAAGCGGTTTCTTTGGAAGCCAGCTCTCATGGGCTGCACCAACACCGCTTACAGGGCGTGCCTGTAGAAGTGGCGATTTTTAGCAATTTGTCCCGAGATCACTTAGATTATCACGCTGACATGGACGACTATGCAAGTGCCAAAGCCAAGCTGTTTGATGCGTCTTATTTTGACAAATTGCACCATGCCATTATCAACTTGGACGATGAGTTTGGTGTAAACTTAACAAATGACCTAAATAACCCAAAAAGTTTGACGGTATGGACATACAGTACCAAAAGCCCCCATGCCGATTTTTTTGCCGATCACATCACCCCAAGTCTGGACGGTGTCAGCTTTGACCTACATAGCCCCTTTGGACAACTCACGCTCAAAAGTCCGCTTTTGGGACTGTTTAATGTGAGTAATCTTTTGGCGAGCGTGGCAGGATTTTTGGCACTGTATCCAAACGACTTTGCCAAACTGCCAAACATCGTGTCAAAGCTTGTCGGAGCAAGGGGACGTATGCAAAAAGTCGCCACCGATAAGGGCTGTTTTATTGTGGACTATGCCCACACCCCTGACGCATTGATACAAGTTTTGACAAGCCTAAAAGCGCATTGCACAGGTAAGCTTTGGGCGGTGTTTGGCTGTGGTGGCGATAGAGACAAAGGCAAACGCCCTTTGATGGCAAAAGCAGGGGTCGAGCTGGCAGACAAGGTGATTTTGACCGCCGATAACCCCAGAAGCGAAGACCCTTTGGCTATTTTAAAGGATATGCAAGTGGGCTTGAGCTGTGAAGAGCATTACAAACTTGTGATAGAGCCTGACCGCAAACAGGCGATTGCTTATGCCATCACCCACGCCAAAGCCAATGACATTGTGGTGATTGCAGGCAAAGGACATGAAACCTATCAAGAAATCCAAGGCGTGCGTCATGAGTTTGATGATGTGGTGGTGGTGCAAGAAATTTTGGCAGGTGAAAAAAATGCCGAATAACCAAGCCTGTAGTCAAGTTGAGCAAAAAGAAAAAAGTTCCAAAGATGATAATATTCAATCATTAGACCCACTGCGAAATAACGATTTTATCATGTTTCTCAAATTTAAAAACCGAATAAATATAAGGAGTTGCATAGACAAAATTTTTATTTCGCAGTACATCTATTAAAAGATGTCTATAAATTAGCAATTGAAACAAGAAATTTTGAAATAACAAATCTTATTCAAAGAAACAACTTTTATATGGTGTTTCAGGGTGTGCTATTGGCGTATGTGCTTGCATCACCAAACAATAAGCCTTACGTGGAATTTATCATTTGTTGTTGTGGTGTGGCTGTTTCTTGGTTTCAACTTAACATGTCTGCTGGCTCAAAATATTGGCAAGAATATTGGGAGAAAAAAGTAGATCGCATAGAGGATAAATTGAACAAACATTCATCTTTGGAGAAGGATGAATTTATTAGATTATTTAAACATGGTGATGAAGAATTTCATAAACAATTACAAAATGATATAAGTCAGGATAGTAGTTATGGTGGTTTTCTTAAATATATTGTATTGAAAAAACATTCCGTAAGTAGGCAACCTATTTATACCGCACTAGCTTTGTTGATTGTTTGGGGATTATTATGTTTGCAAACAATCAATTGGAATGTTGTTAATGGGCTGCATATATCTCAATTGATAGATGGTTTTTATTATCAGCCCAGTCAGCAAGACGACACTAAAAATAGTCCATAATTCTGTTTTATGTGGTCTCATTGGGCGGTTTGGATAAAATAGTCTTGTTGATATATATCATGATATATATTACAATAATACCAAACCCCCAACCACAAGGAGTATTTATGTCAACTGCACATACCAATACACCCACAGTTGCCAAAGTCTTTATGAGTGGACGCAGTCAGGCAGTGCGATTGCCGATGGCTTATCGGTTTGATACCGATGAAGTGTATATTAGTCGTGATGAAATAACTGGCAATGTGATTTTGTCCACAAAGATTGTGTCTGGCAATAATTGGCAAAGTGTGTTTGATGCCATTGCCGAGCTGCAAGATGATGATGTGGTGGGATTTTTGGACACCCCTAAAGATGATAGGGGGCTTGGCGATCCCTTTGCTGGATACCAAGAATGAAACGTTATATGTTTGAAACCAATATGATAGGGTTTTTGGTGCGTAGCGCAATGAAAGGTGAGCATGGTCGCATTCAAGAACGCCTTGCCTACTGTCATCAGTCTCAGTTATTTATTTCAAATATTGCACTGGCTGAGATATATTTTGGGCTTGAAAATAAGCCTGATGCGGTGCGATTGCACAAAGCAGTACATCTACTGCTTGAGCAGTTTAATGTGGTGGTTTTTGATACCGCCATGAGCGAGCATTATGGGCGGTTTAAGGCAAAACTGCTCCGCTTGGGTAAAAATTTGACACCAATGGATTTGATGATTGCCGCCCATGCTGATGGACTTGGCATGACGCTTGTCAGTAATGATGGTGCTTTTTTTGAAATTGACTGGTTGGCAGTAGAAGACTGGACAAAATAATATTTAAAAACAATAGCTTAATGAGAAACTCATGACCCCCTACACTTGGCAAACCGACAACCTAACGCAGGCATTAACAAGCTTAAACCCCCTTTGGCACCGTGGTGATGCCTTTAGCCAAAGCCAAAAAATCACCACCGATACCCGTAAAATAGAGCAGGGCGATATTTTTTTGGCATTAAAGGGTGATAATTTTGATGGGCATGATTATGTCGCCGCCGCCTTTGACAAAGGGGCAAGCCTTGCCATCACAAGCCGTCAAGTGGGCGATTTTGTGCAGATGGTTGTGAGCGACACCCGCCTTGCGCTTGGACTGTTGGGCAAATACCGCCGTGATGTGCACCCTGATTTGACGGTGATTGCTTTGACAGGTTCAAGCGGTAAGACCACCACCAAAGAAATGCTTGGGGCGATTTTTGGTCAAATTGCGCCCACGCTCATCACTCGTGGCAATCTTAACAATGACTTGGGCGTGCCGATGATGTTGCTTGAGCTGACCGATGAGCACCGTTTTGCGGTGATGGAGCTTGGGGCAAACCATGTGGGCGAGATTGCTTATACCACCGCTTTGGTGTGTCCTGACGTGGCGTGCGTCCTAAATATCGGCACGGCGCATTTGGGTGAATTTGGCGGTCAAGAAAACATCGCCCGTGCCAAGGCAGAAATTTATCAAGGCTTAACTAAGCAAGGCGTGGCTGTCGTGCCCTTTGGTGATAAATTTGGCGAACTGCTTGAGAAGATGGCAAGCAATCATACCCAGCACATCATCAGCTTTGGCGAAAAAACCGTGCCACTGGCGCAAGCAGGCATTGACTGGCAGGCTCTAACCGCTGAAGAAGCCGAAGCTGTCAAAGAGCTTGAGAATGTACAGCTGATGGGCGATGTGTTTGCCGATGACATAGAAGTAGAAAATACCCACAGTACCTTTACGTTGGCGGTTGGACAAGCAGAAGAAATTGCCACCCAAACGATAAAACTTCCCTTTGTTGGCGAACATAACGTTACCAATGCACTGGCGGCGGCAAGCTGTGCGGTGGCACTTGGAGTGTCCTTGGAGTTAATCACATCAGGACTAGAAACTGCCACGCCCCCCAAAGGTCGCTTAACTCGCATTGAGTTTGGCAAGCATTTGCTCATTGATGATACCTATAATGCCAACCCAACGTCCATGCTGGTGGCGGGCAAGGTCTTGGAGAGTGAAACCACTCAAAAAATCCTAGTTCTAGGCGATATTGGCGAGCTTGGCGAGACGGCAGACAAAGAACATTTTAAATTGGGTGAATCCCTTGCTACGCTTGACATTGACCATATTTTGACCGTAGGAACACTTATGAAACATTGTACGCAATCAATCAATGGCATTCGAGGTAATAGTGTACACTTTGATACCAAGCTTGAACTTTTGACCCATTTAAATACACTCCTAGCTGAGCCATCTTGCGTGCTGTTTAAAGGTTCACGCACGACAAAGATGGAAACTTTAATTAATGATTTAACCCAACCTGTAAGCGAGTAAATAATGTTATATTGGCTCATTGATTATTTAGACATTTTAAGAAGTCAGACGATTGCATCTTTGGGACTAAGAAGCTTGCTTGCGGTTGTGACGAGCATGGCGATTGTCATGGTGGCAGGTAAACCTGTGATTAAATACCTGCGAGCTCTAAAATATGGTCAAGCAGTGCGTGATGATGGACCACAAACTCACCTAATCAAGCAGGGCACGCCAACCATGGGTGGGGTATTAATACTGGCAGCGATTGGCATCTCAACACTTGCTTGGGCAGATTTGTCCAATCCTTATGTGTGGATTTTGATGGCGGTGATGGTGATTTTTGGTGCGGTTGGTTGGCGTGATGATTGGCTTAAAGTCAAACACAAAAATCCTCAAGGTCTCATCGCTCGCAAAAAATACTTTTGGCTGTCAGTGGGGGCTTTATTGGCAGGGGGCTCACTTTACTACATCTCCTTAGGTCAAGACCCTGTCACCATGCGAGCCATGCAGGATTTGTTGCTACCTGTATTTAAAAACTGGGTCATTCCACTGTCTGCCATCCCATTTGGGTTGGGATTTATTACATTGACTTATTTTGCCATTAATGGTACGTCCAATGCCGTCAATTTGACCGATGGTCTAGATGGCTTGGTTGCCCTGCCTGTGGTGCTCGTGGCAGCAGGACTGGGAGTTTTTGCCTACGTGTCAGGTCATATAGAGTGGGCAAATTATTTGTCTGTACCTTACATTGCCTATAACAGCGAGGTGGTCGTGGTATGTGCTTCCATGATTGGGGCGTGTTTGGGGTTTTTGTGGTATAACGCTGCTCCTGCTGAGGTGTTTATGGGCGATGTGGGGGCATTATCCTTGGGGGGTATGCTTGGCACAATTGCGGTCATGACCCGTCAAGAGATTGCATTTATTTTGATGGGTGGTATTTTTGTGGCAGAGGCATTGTCAGTTATTATTCAAGTTGGCTCGTATAAAATGACCAAAAAAAGAGTATTCTTAATGGCACCTTTACATCATCATTTTGAAGAAAAGGGACTCAAAGAAACCAAAGTGGTGATACGCTTTTGGATTGTGTGCATCATTCTTGTGGTGTTGGCTCTCATGAGTTTAAAATTACGATAAGTTTGTCCACCACAAAAAGCCATTTATAGAGAATGGCTTTTTTATTAGAGGTGAATTTTTGTTAGGCTAGGACTTATCAATCCGCAAATCTCCCGGCTTTATCCATCGCTTACTGATGAAAATACGATAAATTAGCCAACATAGCACCGCAGGCAGTATGAAATGAAACAGCCCAATCAGTACGAATACATGAGCGTGAGTACCCATCGCATCAAGCGTACCAATTTGTCCCACCAAACCACTTGTACCCATGCCTGCACCACTGGGGATATTCTGCATGCCAAACATGACGGTGGCAAAAGGTGCCAGTACCATGCCTGTTAAGGTGGGAGGTATCCACAGCTTGGGATTTTTGATGAGGTTGGGTATTTGTATCATACTGGTACCAAGTCCACATGCAAGCACACCACCCCAACCATTATCCTTATGACTCATGACGGCAAAACCTATCATCTGAGCCGCACAGCCCACAGTGGCAGCTCCTGCAGTCAGCCCGCTAAGCCCCAAGCTGATGGCGATGGCGGCACTAGAAATTGGCAGAGTAAGTAATACACCCATTACTACTGCCACTGCCATGCTCATTAATATGGGACTAAGTCCCATCGCCCACGTAATGACATCGGCGATACCTGCGATGATGCTGGCGACGAGCGGGCTGATGAGTTGAGCGGTGATGGCACCTGTGATGAGTGTGGTTAGGGGGGTGACGATGATGTCAAGGGCAGTGGTACGATGGATAAACTTGCCACATTCAGCACCGATAATGACCGCCACTAACGCACCAATAGGACCTCCTAGGCTTGCCCCCATCATTCCTGTGGTGGCACTGGTTAGCATGACCAAAGGTGGCGACTTGATGCCATACGCTATCCCAACGCCGATGGCAGCTCCCATCATGGTCTGTGCTTGAGTACCGACATCAATAAGCCATGTTGCATTAAGCCATGTTCCTAGGTTTTTTAAAATCAGTCCCAAAATGAGCGAACCAAACAGCCCAAGTGCCATAAAATTTAAGGCATCAATGCCATAACGCTGCACCGAAAAAACGATGTCCTGTTTGGCAAGGTGGGCAGATAAGCAATGTTTATTCATGAATCCTTACTCGGTAAGATTGAATGGATTAAACTAAAATTAACTCTGTCAAATGCAGATCAAGCCACCGGTTCTTGTTTTGATATACGATGTGAAAATCCTGCTCGTTTTGGCTTGCCTTAAAATTGATTTGATCATGCTTTAAAGGTTGTTTGACATACGACCGTTTTGAACATCATAACATTTCATGAAAAATTCCCCAAAAGCTACTTTTGAGGAATTTTGATGATATACACGAGCGTGTGAAAATTATTTACGATCTTCAAGTTTCACAAAAGGACGGTGTGTGTCGCCAGTATAACGCTGAAGTGTACAACCGATTTTGAAAGGCTCTGAGTGCATTTCTGTCCAGTGGCTGATCCAACCTACGGTACGAGCCAAGGCAAAAATCACGGTAAACATAGACGTTGGAATGCCGATGGCTTTTAGGATAATACCAGAGTAGAAGTCCACATTTGGATACAGTTTACGTTCGATGAAGTAGGGGTCGGATAGGGCAATACGCTCAAGTTCCATCGCTAGGGCAAGTTTGGGGTCATTAACACCCAATGCCCCTAACACTTCATCACACGTCTCTTTCATGACTTTGGCACGGGGGTCAAAGTTCTTATAGACACGATGTCCAAAGCCCATGAGTTTGGCTTCTTTTGTCTTAACTTTTTCCATGAAGGGTGCTACGTTCTCCACTGTGCCAATCTCATCTAGCATGGTCAGTACTGCTTCGTTAGCACCACCGTGTGATGGCCCCCATAGGGCAACGATACCTGCAGCGATACACGCATAGGGGTTTGCCCCTGTAGAGCCTGCCAAACGCACGGTAGAAGTTGATGCGTTTTGTTCGTGGTCAGCGTGTAGGGTGAAGATTTTGTCCATGGCTTTTACAAGCACAGGATTTGGTTTGTAATCCACGTCCCCAGGGGTGGCAAACATCATGTATAGGAAGTTTTCAGCATAGCTAAAATCTTTGCGAGGATACAAGAAAGGTTCGCCGATGGAGTATTTGTAGCTCATCGCAGCCAAAGTAGGCACCTTAGCAATCAAATCCACAGCGGTATCATCACGGTGTGCAGGATCAGAGATGTCTAGATGGTTGTGATAAAACGCAGACAACGCACCTACAACGCCAACCATGATTGCCATGGGGTGAGCATCACGGCGGAAGCCTTCAAAGAATTTACGCAGCTGATCATGCACCGCCATACGATCACTGACACGTTTATAGAACTGTGCTTTTTGTTCGGCATTTGGCAGGTCACCATACAGCAGGGCATAGCAGACTTCTAGATATTCAGCATTATCGGCCAACTCATCAATGGCATAGCCACGATGTAGTAGTTCGCCCTTGTCGCCATCGATATAAGTTAGGGCAGACTCAACAGGTGCGGTTGCCATAAAACCAGGGTCATACGTCCAAAAACCTGCTTTATTAACCGCACCGATATCCAATACAGGGCGACCCAAGGTGGATTCTAGAACTGGCATGTCATATTCCGTGCCGTCAACAACTAATTTCACTTGTTGTGTCATAATAATAACCTTTTGTTTGATTGTGCCTAAATCCTAACCCAAAAGCCTTATCCTACTTGGCATGGGCTAATCTGGCATTGTGAATTTATAACATATCTTGACCATGACCATGCAAAAATCGTCAATGATTTGACACGGCTAAATTGTCATCAGACATGATGTCCTTAACGCTTGTTGACTCAAAGTCCCTTGTGATGAAGTCTGCTACCAATTCTTAAACACAATATCACTACTTCAAGTCAGTCAAGTAGCATGATAATACAAAAACTTGACCAAACTTACAAGCCCTAACACGACAAATTTCTCAAAAAAATATCATTTACATTACTACCTTTTAAGCTCATTCACTTTTTGTGCGGCTTGACTTAAAGGCGATGAACATCACTAAAAAACCTTCATACCAACACGGAATTTTTGACATATTTTGTAACAATATTGTTGATAAAAAGATTGGATTTTCAGTAAAAAATCTGTCATCAGTTACATAAAAGTTATAATTTTGTTTGTAAAATTTACTCAAGCGTTTTATAATTTATCTGTTTAACTTAGCTAGTCATTTTAAAAAAATGATAATCAATTTCATTGCCAATTAGAGTTGCAAAACATTTGATAAAACAGTACGGTGACGTCAAAAGAGTGAATGTTGGAGTAATCATTGGGGTGTGTGATTAAAATGACTAACAAAATAGCGATATGCATTAAGTACTTATTGACTTTGATAAGCCTTGGTGTATAGAAAGTGACTCTGTGTGATGCTGTATTACAGTGAGTGACATGAATTTAACGCTGTGTTCAGGTTTATGTTCATTGAAAACAATGTTAATAATTTAGCCTGACGGTGTGATTTTTTGCGTTTTAAAAAGTTAAAATATTGGTAATCATGACTTAATTTATATTGATAAATAAAGAATAGGTTTATCAGAGGTTAGATCAAAACTGATATTTTAGGTTTTTAGTTGTGCAATCAAAGATGTTTTTGTCTTGATTGTGGCAAAAAGTACCCAAAAGCCAGCCAGTCTTGCCGTACATTATTGGCTTACCGATGTGTGACGGCTAATTTTGATAAGGACGCCCGCTCGTGAAAAATAACCGACCGATTAACTTACCTCTAAGCCAAGTGATTGCGGTGAACTCAAAGTCCCCTATCGCCATGGCTTCTATTTTGCACCGCATCTCAGGCATTGTACTGTTTTTGCTGGTGCCTGTGATGTTGTGTATTTTGCAAACCTCATTATCATCGCCAGAGGGCTTTGCCACCGTGTTTGAGAGCGCGACTCTACGCTTTGTGGCATGGATTTTTGTGGCAGCGACTGCTTACCATTTTGTCATGGGTGTCAAGCACTTGCTTGCTGATCTTGGTATGAATGAAGAGTTTAGCTCAGGGAAGACGGCTGCCATCGTGAGCTTTGTGATTGCATTTGTCTTGATTGTTGCTTCATTTATTTGGGTGATGTTCTAATGAAAAGAAATAATTCAGGCATTAAAAGTGCCACAGGTCTCACAGGCTCAGGTTCTCGTGATTGGGTTTTGCAACGCATCAGCGCAGTTGTGCTTGCTCTTTATTCTGTGGTGATGGTGGGATTTTTCCTAGTAAATCAAGTAGATTATGCTGCATGGCATGGTTTTATGATGAGTTTGCCCATGAAGTTGTTTAGTCTTGTGGCAATTTTATCACTCGTGTTTCATGCATGGGTAGGTATGTGGACAGTGCTGACCGATTATGTTAAGTCATCAGGGCTTCGCATTGCACTTCAAGGTGCGGTCATCGTTGCTATTTTGGTTTATCTATTTTGGGGTGTGATGATTTTTTGGTAATAACCATTTTGAGTTAACAGTAATCAAAAAAAATCTTCTCAAAATCATTTTATAGGAATAAATAGTATGGCATTAGCACAGAATAAAGAGCAAGCACAACTGCGCTGATGCGTTGCAAAACCCAATCACGAGAACCTGAGCCTGTGAGACCTGTGGCACTTTTAAT
>JBHCHC010000173.1:0-2823 GCA_041802645.1 Moraxella sp.
AACACTACCGTCAATGTTGGCGGAGCAACTGTCAATGATATCGCCAATGACTTCACCTTAGACGGTGCCAACCTAAACACCAAACATCTGACAGGTACCGTAGGTGGTGACTTAATCGTTAAAAGTCGCCAAGACACCTATCAATACACTCATGATCAAAAACAAGCAGGATTTAGTGCCGATGTTGGCTTTAATGGCAAACCCCAAAGCTTTAGTATCAATGGTGGTAAAACCGATGTAGATGCCGATTATGCACAAGTCACCCACCAATCAGGCATCAAAGCCCAAGAATCTACCCTATCTGTACAAGGGCAAGGTAAGTTCACCGGTGGCTATCTCATCACCGATGCAGGTAAAAACCACACCCAGTTTGCCCAAGGTATCCAAACCCAAGATATACAAAATCACCTAAATTATGAAGGTGATGCCATCAGTGTCGGCATTGGTATTGGTTCAGACACCAGCAATCCAAATGGCAAAGCAAAACCTGCCCTACAAGGCTTGGGTTATGGTACAATAGACCCAGTCAATAAAACCAGCACCACCCACGCTGCCATCACAGACCAAGCAGGGCTTAGCCATATCAATACAGATAACTTCAAACAAGAAGAAGTTCAAAATGAGCTAAACCAAATCATCACCAATGACTTTGATAAGGAGCAGGTGTTAAGAGATCTAAATGCCCAGACAGTGATTACCACAGAGTTTGGTAAAGAAGCACCACAAAGAGTGGCGGAGTTTGCCGACAACCAAGCCTTTAAACTTATTCAAAAGCTAGATGAACTCAATGATAAAAACATTGACATTGCTTCTGATGAGTATCAAAATACCATCAAAGAAATTGATAAATGGAGTGAAGGCGGTATCTACCGCACAGCCCTACACACCGCAACTGCAGCCCTTGCCACAGGCACTATTGAAGGTGCGGCATCAGCAGGTACAACTGCTTACGCCATTCCAAAGATTGATGAGTATCTAGCAGAACAAGGCTTTGATAAACAAACAAGAGACATCACTCTACTTGCCCTATCAGCAGGTATTGGTGCTACTGTTGGTGGTGATACTGCAAGTACTGTGAATGATGTTGGGCAGGTTGAGTGGAATTATTTGAGTCATAGAGAAAATGAAAGATTAAGAGAGTTAAGAAAGGAAAAGTCCAGACTCTCTAATGCTTATGGAAATTGTGTATCTCAAAGGTGTGCAGAAATTACACGAGAAATACAAGAGCTCGAAAAGCTTAGCAAGCAAAGAGATGAGGCTCTTGATAAAGCTTATGCATACTGCCGCACAGGAGATGACTGTAATCATTTCTACTACCTACATGTTATCCAAAGAAGAGATTGGAATAAAGATGCTGAAAGATTGTTTAGAGAAAATCGCCAAGATTGGATTCCAATGGACGATGAAGAAAATATCTTTCATAATTTTAACAATCAAGGTGTGCCACAAAAAATGCCCAATGGTAAATACCGATATAAAAAATTTGTCCATAATAATGGGCAAATGGAAATAATTATTGACACAAAAGACGGTATTTTAAGCGATGATGACTACACTAGAATTGTAAGAGACCCAACCAATGCTGGGACTTATAATTACTATGGACCAAGACAAGATGGATGGAAGCATATTAAATATGATGTTGATCCTTATATTGATTTTGGAAGTGGGTTGGGTGATGGAACCAGTTTAGGCACCAGAAGGGGCGTTCCAGTAGCCATTAAGGGTATTAATATTGGTAAGTCAGGTGTTTATATGGGTAAATTGGCGAATTATCAAATTGTGCCTGCCACCAATAATTTTAATCAATCACAAAAATTTTGTGAAACCAATTTGGAGAAATGCAGAGTTGAAAAAAAATAGCATCATTTTTATAATATTTGCAATAATTATATTTTTTGCACCAATAATTTTTATTTTTATAATGCGCTTGATTATTTCTTTTACCCTGTACCTTTGAAGAGCAATCTATCATGAGTTATTGGTTAAATTTTTGTCAAGATAGTAACAATTTTAATACCATTGATAATAGGGCTAACTTCTTTGCTGCAAGTAATCAGTATGAGAAAAATTTAGGTGTGGGTGCTAGATAGTTTGGCGGGGCTGATAAGGTTTCTCGTGCAAAAGATGGAATATTAAGTGCCGATGATTACAATAGAATTGTCAGAGATTCAACCAATGCGGGGACTTATAATTATTACGGACCAAAACAGGATGGGCTAGGACATAAGAGATATGACGTAGACCCTTACATTGATTTTGGAAATGGGTTGGGTGATATAACAAGTTTAGAAGATAGGAAATCTGTGCCAATGAGTAAAAAGGTTTTCGGTATTAATATTAATGTAGGTCCATCAAAAATGATATTTGGAAAGCTTCCATCAAAAACAAGTCATCCAAAAGCAATGGGGGCAAATAGAATAACAAATAATGCCGAACGTAGCTTTAACGCATCACAAGATTTTTGCGAGAATAATAAGGAGGCTTGCAATGAGAAGTAGTAAAGTATTTTTATTGATAATCTGTATATTTTTATTTGTTTTTATTATATATAATATATTATCAAATTATGTAATTAGAACTTTTTATTAGTACAGTAGGGTGCGCACAGCGCACCATTAATCTGGGGTCTGGGCGTCTATGCCAGCACTCAGATAGGTAGCGGTCAATCCAATCAAGGCTTTACCGTCAATGCCAACAAAGCAAAAGGCAATGGCATCACCACACAGACCACCCATGCCAACACTACCGTCAATGTTGGCGGAGCAACTGTCAATGATATCGCCAATGACTTCACCTTAGACGGTGCCAACCTAAACACCA
>JBHCHC010000174.1:0-3346 GCA_041802645.1 Moraxella sp.
AAGCAAAAGCCTTGGAACGTCTTCGTGCCTTTATTTATGGTGACACTCCACGAGGTCGTCCTGTCATCGGTAGCATGGCAGATATTCATGGCTTGAGCATGGAAGATTTACAAACATGGTATGCCACCTGGTATGTACCCAATAATGCCACCCTTATCATCGTGGGTGATGTCAATAAGGACGACGTACTTCGCCATGCTCAAAAATACTTTGGAAGCATTGCCAAGGGTAATACACCTCCTACGCGAAATCTTGCCGACTTTATTCATCCTGATGACATGTTTATGGGCAAAGGGGGTGTCAGTGAGCGTCATTTGGTCATCAAAGAGGCTGTGCAAACCCCCAGCATCGTCTTAACATGGCAAATCCCAAGCCTATCTAGCCTGCGTCTTGGTGGTTATTTTAATGAAGAGACTCATCGAGAACTGCTCGCCTTAGGGCTATTTGGTGATGTGCTAAGTGGCGGTGCAAGCAGTCGTTTTTCTAAGAATCTTATCAAAAAAGAGTTGGTTGCCTCTGTAGGTGCTTATGTCCAACAATCTGCCTATGGCGACAGCTTATTTACCGTAAGCATTACGCCAAAAGCAGGGGCAGACCTAGATGCCACCAAAGAGCTTGTGCTCGATGAAATCAAACGCGCCATGACCGACCCCATTGCACAAACTGAGGTTGACCGCTCATTGATTGCCATCAAAACAGGTTTGATTTTTGCCTCTGATGGTGTGTCGGGACAAGCCCAAATCATCGGGCAACAAAACTACCAAAACATCAGCATTGATGATGTTTTGCGAGAACTTGACTTGCTGCCCACCATCTCCTTTGATGAAATCAAAAATGCTGGCAAAAGATACTTAACCGACGACAGAATGTATATTGCCTATATCTTGCCAAAAGATGATGAGCAGTAATCAGACATTGAATCATTGATATAAAAAACTTAAATTTGCCAAAGACAGCCGTAAAAAGACTTGATTTATGAAAGCCATGATACCTCTTGCTCTAACTTTGCTTGCCATCAGTCAAATGAGTTTGGCGAGCTCATCCGTCCCATTCAACCCCCCAAATGATAAGCCTCTGCCCACACTTGACAGCCTAAAAGAAGACAGCCCACTTGAGCTAAAAATTCCCAACATGGAGCGGTTTGACGTAGATGGCGTGCCTGTGATTTTTACCCAGATTAAAGAGCTGCCAATGCTTGACATCACCATCACCTTTAAAGGCGGCTCTGCCAAAGACAACACCATTCGTCCAGATGGGCATGGCATTGCCATGATGACTGCCATGATGGCAACACAGGGCACCACCTCTCTTGATGAAAATGCTTTTGCTGAACAAGCAGAGCTTTTGGGGGTGGTATTTGGTGCAAGTGCTTATCGAGACGTGTTTGAGTATCATTTTAGAAGTTTGTCAGACGAGAGCGAGCTGTATCCTGCTTTAGACTTATTTGCCGACATGATGTCCAACCCCCGTTTTGATGAGACCATCTTAAAACGCAACCAAGCCCAACTTGATATTGGCTTTGAACGTGCCAAACAAAACCCTGCCCATCTAGCAAACCTTGTCTTTTTGCAGACACTCTACGGCTCGCACCCCTACGCCATCCCAACAGGTGGCACACAGCAGAGTGTGGCAAGCATTCGCTCAAAGGATTTGATTGCTTACAAAAGCAGATATATAACAAGAATTAATGCCCACATTGCCATCACAGGTGACATCAATACCAATGATGCAAAACTCATTGCCAAACGCTTAGCATCTGTACTGCCCAAGGGGCAAAAAGTAAGCGACCTACCCACACCCATGCCTACCAAGCCTAGGCACATTCATATTCCCTATGACAGCACCCAAACACACATCTATATCGGACATATGGGCGAAAAGAAATCCACAGACCCCACCCAACTACAGCACTTCACCAATTTTAGTCTTGCCAGTCAAGTGTTGGCAGGGGGTGACTTCAACGCTCGCCTTATGAAAGAAATCCGAGACAAACACGGTTACACCTATGGCATTAGTGGAGGCATGAGCATCTTTGATGAGCGTGGTTATTATCGCATTCATTTCTCCACCCAAGCTGACAAAGCCAAAGACGCCATTCTCAGAACCCTACAAGTTATTGATGATACCAGACAACATGGCATCACACAAAGTGAGCTGACTCTTGAACGCACCAGTCGAAAATACGCCTACCCCATGAGTCTTTCCACCAATGCCGCCATTCATCACACCGCCAGTGCACTCAATTATGACAATTTACCCGACAGCCACATCACAGATTATTTAGTACGGCTAGATAATGCCGATTTGGCGGCAGTTAATCAGTCTTTACAAACCTACATTCGCCCTGATGAGTTTATCATCATTACCATCGGCAAACAAAAGCCTGATTTATCCAGCATCATCAACAATGAATAACACCAAACCATAGACACACTTACCAAACCTATCACTATTAAAGGCAAATCATGCGTTTTTTTGTCCCTCTACCATTAACCCTTCATGATACCCTAGTCTTACCCGACGAGGTCTACCATCATTGGTGCAAGGTATTGCGTGCCGCTATCGGTGACAGCGCCATCTTATTTAACGGTCAAGGGGGTGAATATGTTGTTACGCTCACAGATATAAACAAAAAATACGCCACCGTCCACATCGATGCTTTTCGTCCCATCAATAGAATACCACCTTATCAAGCCACTCTCATTCAAGCGATGAGTAAGGGCGAACGCATGGATTACACCATCCAAAAAGCTTGCGAAATGGGCGTACACGCCATACAGCTCATCACCAGCGAACGTTCTGAGAGGTTACGTTATGAGCGAGATAATAAAAAACTTCTTCATTGGCAAAAAATCGCCATCTCCTCTTGTGAACAATGCGGATTAAACATCGTTCCAAAGATACTACCTCCCATCACCTTAACAGAGGCTGTACACACATGCTCAGATGAGCTCAAAATCATGATGAGCCTCTCTGATGAGACACATCGCTTCACACCAGATACCACCCTACCGAACACCATTAGCTTACTGGTAGGGCCAGAGGGCGGTCTGTCTCATGATGAGATTAACCTATGTCACGCTCATGGCTTTTTATCGTGGACGATTGGTGAGCGAGTATTACGCACAGAGACTGCGGGTGTGGCAGGACTGACAGGACTACAAGTGATTGAACAAATAAAACGTACTGTTGCTGATTTTTAATGAATTTAGGCATTTGCCCCAACACTCAAACGAGCATCCAGTTAAAATGACCAATCAGTACAAATCACTCCTTGCCAAACGGCTGATTTTTGATTAAATTTTATCAGTAATTTCGTTTTTATGATAAACTGATGAACTCAACC
>JBHCHC010000175.1:0-3687 GCA_041802645.1 Moraxella sp.
ATGTGGATGTTTTTGGTGCTGATACAAAAAGCCTTGATAGACTCGCCTAAAAAAGTCTGTCTGCTGACTCTCAAATCTATCTGCCACCCCTCTCTTACCTGCTCGTGCCATGCCAATGATGGGGTCTAAATCAAGCCAAAATGTCAGGTCGGGTGATTTGGACACAAAGTGACCAATCAGACTGTCAATTTTAGCCAATTCATTGGGCATACCCCCAAAGCGTCCAAATCCTTGATACGCCACTGTGCTATCAAAAAAACGGTCACAAACCACCCATTTGCCCTCCAACAGTGCTGGCAAAATCGTTTGGTGCAGGTGGTCGGCTCGGGCGGCGAACATGAGTAAAAGTTCGGTATCATCATTAATGTTAGTTTTATTATTTAGCAAAATCTCACGCAATCTCTCGGCAAGTGGGCTTCCCCCTGGCTCTCGGGTACGGATATGACTGATGCCACGCTCATCAAGTTCACGGCAAAAGTTAGTGATGGCGGTGGTTTTGCCTACGCCTTCTGTGCCTTCAAAGGTGATGAATTTAGGGTTTTGTGATGTTATCATGATATGAGCTTGATTTATCCAAATTTATTTAGGCTGTTGAGCAGAGAGTGTCACGATAAAACTGTTTTGTGTCAATGTTCCCTGATGATATGTCAAATGCCACCTCGTAAATCATCATTAACCATCTTTTTAAACAAGCAATGAACACTTATGATATTTCTGCTTAATTTTTATGGATTTCTTGATTAAAATTCTGACAAAAATCTGATTTTGTTAGAGTTTAATTTGGGAAAATGTCTAGAAATAAGCTTGATGCAGTTATCCTTTGATTTGGCAAAAGGTCTTTGCAAGAACTTGACTTATGGAGGTGATAAATTGTAATTTTTCATCGGTTTGCCATGACTTGGCGATATTGAGCAACGGCTTGGTTGTGCTCATCTAGAGTGACGCTAAATTTATGCCCGCCATTGCCTGTTGCCACAAAATAAATGTATGGCACATCAGAGGGGTGCATGGTTGCCTCTATCGCCTCAGCAGAGGGCAGAGCAATCGGCGTGGGTGGCAAACCGTCAATTTGATAAGTGTTATAGGCAGTTTTTTCATTAATATTGGAGCGATAAATCTTACCATCATAACGGTCAAAAAGCCCATAAATGATGGTGGGGTCAGTTTGTAGTCTCATGCCCTGACGCAAGCGATTGACAAACACTGCCGATACATCATTGCGTTCGGATTTGATGCCTGTTTCCTTTTCGATGATGCTTGCCATGATGAGGGCTTCATAAGGAGTCTGATAAGGCAAGTTTTTATCACGACTTGTCCATGCTTTTTGTAATATCGCCTGTTGGTCAGTGTGTAGCTTTTTTAAAATCGCCACATCACTCGTGCCTTGATTGAAAAAGTAGGTGTTGGGAGCAAACTGCCCTTCTAGATTGCCATTGGGTGTACTAATACCCAATGCCTTCGCCACTTTCTCATTATCTCGTGTCACATCCACCCATGAGTAGCCGTCAGCTGCAGACAACAAGGGTGTTAGAACTTGAAGCTGTACGCCGTCAGTGGTTTTTAGGGTGTGATAAAGATCTTTAACGGTTTTACCCTCGATGATTTGTATCTTTATCATGGCAACTTCTGCTCCTTGACCCAAGATATTAACGACATCCGCCAAGCTTGCTCCTTCAGGGATGCGATAAACCCCAGCCTCTAGCTTGCCTTTGGCATGAAATTTCAGATAAAGCCGTGTGGCGATGCCAGATGACAAGGGATTGGTCTGCCATTTTTCTTTGACGAGTAAACCATGATACGTGTCGCCCTGTGCCACTGTTAAGGTCTGAGCAGGTCGATTGGTGGGGGCAAATACGGTCAAATACACCACCATCAAGCACACAAGTATCATGCTAACGAGTGCCAATAACGCAACTCGTTTCATGGGGAATTTGGCGGTCTTGGTATTTGATTTTGAGGCTTTGGTTTTTTGATTTGGCATGGCAGACATTGTTAGTAAAATTAGTTTATTGTAGCAAATTACCACAAAAAATTTAAAGATTATTGTAACTGCTGACAGCATGCTCTAAAAAAACCTGCCCTCGGGCAGGTTTTTATTGGATAAATCAATCAGTCATGGACGCATGGCGATTAACTTATCCTTCCATCAAATCATCAATCATAAGATGGTAAGATGTGTGCTTAATAACGCGTGATGAGTGCAATGGGTTCTTTTTCATCCATGACATCTTGCGGTAAGAACACCACCTCGCCTCCATGATGACTGACAATTTCAATAATCTCACTCACCGCATCATCAGTCACACCTTCGGCTGTTGGGTCATTCACCACCATCAAGGTCAAAGCTGTCTCATCAATGGTCGCAGGCACGATGTGTCCTTGACGTACGAGTAGTTTTACGATATTTCCCTCCATGGCTGAGCGGTAGATTTGTTGTAAATCAGTGCGTACCATTTTTTGATTGCGTGCCTTTTCAAGGTCGCCTTGAGCAGCTTCATAACGCATCAGACGCTGATCGTCAACCACTTCTTGTACGCCCGCCACAATCTCTTGGGCTTGCCCATCTTTTAGATTGGGCAAGTGATTGACTTTACCAATGATGAAACTGTCATTATCTACCACTTGCTCATAGAAGCCCAGAGTACGAGCATCTCCCACCAAAATCACGGGCAGCGGATCGATGTTGCGAAACTCCTGCATGCTCTTATCGACACGATTCATGAATTCTTTAAGGTAGCGATCGTCATCAGATGAGCCTGTGCGGTCAGCCTTTGACCCTGTAGGCAAGCTTGTGTTATTAATGGGAAATGTCAGCTCACTCATCTGAGCTTGACGTTCACTGGTATTACCAATCTCTTTTACCACGCGATCATTGACCGCTTCAATCAAACGAGCATACTCACTGGTCAGAACGAGAACATAATAATGCACCGACTGTGACAGCTCACGTACGATGTCTCTGGTGGCAAATTTATCACCAAGAATGACGCGTTCGGTGGCGTTAAAAGGCAAACGCAAAACCTGAGCCTCTTCTTCATTGGCAAAGATCGCCAATGTATCTAAATTATAATTATGATCAAGCTCGTCCGTTTTAGCATGAATCAAGGATAAAATGGCGTCACTGGTGCGTTTATCATGCTCATTGGTGATTCGCTCCTCGGCAGCTTTGAGCTGATTTTTTAGAGCGATGGCATCTTGCTCATTCTCTGGATGTGTTCGATGTGTTTTGACAAAAATGCTGATAGCAGGGTTTCCACGAGCAGATTTTAAATTTCTTAGGGTGGCTTTCATAACAATTTCCTTAATCAAATAACAAAACATCACTAACATAAAACATGAATGAATCATGGTGCAAATTTAATCATCTCATGACTAAGCTTACCAGTGATTATACCCTGTTTCATCTGACAATTCCGTTAAAAACCCGTTAAAAGTTTAGGGATTTTATGAGCAAAATGTCGCCAAAGATAACATTTGTATTCTTAGTGGCAGAATTTGTAAGTACTTGTAAAAACACTCATCATGCCGGTGTGCTGATTATTAAGCGGTATAATTTTAAGATGTGACGCATAAAAAATGAGCATGACGCCCATTTTATTTTTCCCATCTAAGCACGCTGCTATTTTAGCCAAGATTGGTTCCGCTTGCCTTCTCCATGCGTTTGGCAAGCTGGATGTCTCGCCATTG
>JBHCHC010000176.1:0-8142 GCA_041802645.1 Moraxella sp.
CACCGCACACCACCGCCAAACCATAAAATGGCATATTATGCAAGAACTGGATATAAGCTTGTTTTAATTTATCAAAACTGCCGCCATAGGTGTCCATGTGATCTTCATCAATATTCGTGACAATCGCCGCCATCGGTCTTAATGATAAAAACGAAGCGTCTGACTCATCCGCTTCTGCCACCAAATAGCGAGAGCTGCCTAAGGAGGCGTTCTTGCCCGAGGCGTTTAGCTTACCCCCAATCACATAAGTAGGATCTAAACCTGCCTCTGTGAGCATCATGGTGAGCAAACTGGTAGTGGTGGTCTTGCCATGTGCTCCCGCTACCGCAATAGAATGGCGATAACGCATCAGCTCTCCTAGCATATCCGCTCGACGAACCACAGGCAGTCGAGCTTGCAAGGCGGTGACAATCTCAGGATTGGTTTTGTCAATGGCAGATGACACCACAATCACATCGGCATTTTTGATGTTAGACGAATCATGTCCAATGAATATCGTCATGCCTAAACTCTCCAAGCGTTTAGTGACCATGCTCTCTTTGATGTCTGAACCTGTCACAGTATAGCCTTGATTCGCGAGCACTTCGGCAATTCCGCACATGCCCGCACCACCAATACCGACAAAATGCACCGTATTAATCCGCCTCATTTCTGGGATTTCAATCAGTTGTCTTGGTAAGTTGTTGATGTTGGTTGAATTTGGCATAACTTTATCTCTTTGATGTTAGGTTGAAGCTATCACAGGGTATTTCTGACTGATTTTATGAATAAAATCTTGGTTGTTTTTGTCCATATTCATGCATGACTTACCCAAGATGTTGATATATAAGACATGACTCTTATCAGGCTAAGGCTGCCAGTCAACCCTTGACCACACTCTCCACAATATCTGCCACCACTTTTGTGGCATCAGTTTTGGCAAATTGACGAGCTTTTTTTGCCATATCCAGACATTGCTTACGATCAAGATTATCAAGAATTTGTGCCAATTTATCACCCGACAGTTCACTTTGAGCCAATAAAATACCCGCTCCATGGTCGGTCAAAGACTTAGCATTGGCAGTCTGATGGTCATCAACGGCGTGAGGTAAGGGAATAAAAATAGGGGCAATGCCCACGCTGGCAATCTCCGTCACTGTCAAAGCTCCAGCCCTGCAAATAATCACGTCCGCCCAAGCATAAGCTGCCGCCATATCCTCAATAAAAGGCATGACCTCAAACACGTGACGAGAGGTATTGATGTTCGCCTGAGAATAAGCCACCAACATATCATTATGATTGTCTTTGCCACACTGATGTCGCACCGTCAGAGGCTTATTTGATGTTTTTAATAGGCCAATGATGGCTTCATTAATCGCTTTCGCTCCCAAGGAGCCTCCTACCACCAATACCTTTAAAGGCGAGCTATCTGTTACATCATACCGCTCATCAGGCGTTTTGATGTGGCTAATTTGTGCTCGGACGGGATTTCCTACCGTCATCAGACGCTCGCCCAAACCTACAAACGCCCCATCAAAGGCCTGTAGTACTTTGGTGGCATAAGGGGCAAGAGCCTTGTTGCTCATGCCAGCGATGGCATTTTGTTCATGAATAATAAGCGATTTGCCTGCTAATCTGCTTGCCAACCCTCCCGGAGCGGTGACATAACCCCCAAAGCCAACCACAGCATCTATATTATTGTTTTTAATGATGTTTTTACTTGATATGACCGCCTTAAGCAGCATGAAAGGTAACTTAATCGCCCGAGCCAAACCCTTACCACGCAGTCCTTGCATGTCGATGTGATGTATGGGATAGCCGTGTTTTGCAACCAACTCATTTTCCATGCCCATGGGCGTCCCAAGCCAATGAATATTCGCCCCACGACTCACCAATTCATCCGCCACCGCTAAGGCAGGAAAAACGTGACCTCCCGTGCCTGCTGCCATGATTAACACGTTCATAAATTACTCTTTTGTATATCTAAAATCAAACTTCTTATTGTGTAACAAAATGGGATAAATTACAAGGAAAAAATAACTTAACAATAAAATATTTATCATTCATTGATTGTCTTGGATTTATTTTTAATCTTACATAAACGCTAAATGATGAATAACACCGATTTTAAAGCACAAAAAAGAGCGAAATTCTCTTCGCTCTTTTTTTAATATGAAAGATGATTCATCAGCCATCTAAAGATTCCGCCAAAATCACATCCCCATCTTTTTTGGTGATGACGACGGTTGCTGAACGAGGGGTTCTACCTCCTGCTACCGCCCCAAACGTGCCTTCTGGGTGCTGAATGTTGATAAACAGTGCCTTGTGATCTGGTGTCATGGTGATGCCCGTGACCTCACAGCCCTTAGGTCCAACAAAAAATCGTTTTAGCGTATCAGAAGTTGCTGCCGCACCCACATGTGTCACTTTGCCTGTGCTGGTGGTAAGCATTTTACCATCGCCAATTTTATTGGGCAGAGCAGCCAGTAACATACAGTTGGTAGTGCCTGTGTACGCTCCATCATCGGTCTGAATCCATAATACACCACGAGAATCAAAAAATAACCCATCTGGAGATGATAGGTCGTTGTCAGCAGTCAGTGCTGATAGATTTTGCTCTTGCTTATCATAAGGTGAGGCAAATAAATAAATGTCCCAATGAAACGCACTGCCCTCCTGCCCTGCCGTCTCAGCAAAACGAATGATGTGCCCATGCTGATTGCCCTTAGCATCATAACTGCGTGGATTTGCTGCATTCACCTCTTCTTCTTTACGCTTAGAATTGTTGGTTAGGGCCACATAAATCTCACCTGTCACAGGACTGACCGATACCCACTCAGGTCTGTCCATTTTAGTCGCTCCAACTTTATCGGCAGCCAAGCGGGTAAAGACAGCAATCTCAGCATCACTGGCAAACTCAGATAGCACAGGATTCTTCTTAGACAACTCACGCCACTCACCTGTCCCATCATCATGGAACACCGCCACATATAACGTGCCTTTATCCAGATATTTATCGCCTACTTTTAATCCACCCCCAATGTCTGCACTTGACCATTTGGCATCTGAGACAAATTTATAAATGTACTCTCCTCGTGCGTCATCACCCATATAAAAAACCAATGACTCGCCATCCTTAGGCGGTACAAACGCACAGTTCTCATGAGCAAAACGTCCAAGACTTGTGCGTTTAACCGCCTGAGCATTTGGGGCAAAAGGGTCAATTTCAGTAATATAACCAAACGTATTAAAGGTATGGCGATGATCATCAGTGGCTGATTTTGATTCTGCCTTCGCGGTGATGTTCCAATGGTCAAACTCGCCTGCTCGTCCATCTTGTGGGGTATACCAGCGGTAAAGGTCATCGCCAATGGTATCTTCTTTTAAGCCATATCTGACAAGGCGTTTATCGTTTTTATCACCGATGATGTCTTTGTCTTGACCTCTTGAAAAAACATTTAAAAAGTTCTCTTCAGTTGTCAGGTACGTTCCCCAAGGTGATAGCCCTGCCCCACACTGGTTATTGATACCAGCACTGGTTATGCCCTGTGGGTCAAGCTGGGTTTTCACAAACTCACTACCCTTTGCCACGCCTGATAGCTTGGTTGGTGTGCCACTTGTATAACGTTTGTTAAAAGGCGAATCTTTAACAAGTTCGTAACCTACAGGCGTACGTTTGATTTCCACCACCGACACCCCATGAGCGTGAATTTCACGACGTACATCGTTGGCAAGCCGTCTTTTTTGATAAATTTTTGGAGCCGCTGGATCTTCTTCGGTATAATTTTCAATGGGGTTTAAGTTGGCATTGGTGTATTCATGATTCATGGCAAGCAGCCCTCGCTCAGACACACTGGGGGCATACCTACCATTTTGTAGCCCAAAAAACCACATGCCATCATGGTTATCACCCATGCGATATTTAAAAGACTCTCCTGCCACCATGCGATCATCTGTCCAGTCGGGTAATCCACTGACAATTGGCTCTCCCATGGGCAGCATAAGCTCAGCACGATAACCCTCTGCCACCATCATTCCCTCTCCTGTGTAGTGCGGCACAGCAGCAAATCTTAAAGCATTGGGACGTTTTGGTACTTTGGTCATGTCTAGTGCGGTGGCATTGGTGGTGGTGCATCCCATCAAAGGCATTGAACCAAAAAAACCAGCCGCAACCAAGCCCGCCCCACCTTTTAAAATAGAGCGTCTTTTAATAATAATACTGGTAAATTCTGGGTTATCGGTAGAGTTTGAATCCTCCACGAATTCCTCGTGGTTGTGCAAATCATCGTGGTCTTTTAGTAACATGGCGTACTCCAAAATTAACATGGGTTAAATCAAGTACACATAGCATAAGGTGTTTTTATGACAATGACGTGAATGACGTGTGATGGTTTGATGACAACTGATGGATAAAAATAAACTCCATGCTCAGCGATGAGCCATCATGCGTCCAATAAATGCTTTTGACATAAATAAAGACGTACGACTGTATCGCACGCCTATTTTTACTCGCCTAAAAACAATCTTGTCTTTTGGCTTGGCAATCACCAAGATATTATTTTGCACTCATGAGCTGCTGCTCAATAAACTCAATAAAATCCACCGCAATCTCTGTGCCACATTGCTCATCAATCTCACGCACACAGGTGGGCGAGGTCACGTTAATCTCAGTGATTTTAGCACCGATTAAATCAAGTCCCACAAAATACAAACCTTTTTTTAGTAGCATCGGAGCAACTGACTCGGCAACAGCACGTTCTTCATCCGTCAAAGGCATGGCAACGCCGCGACCGCCAGCTGCTAGATTGCCTCGAGTTTCGCCATCAGCAGGAATGCGAGCCAAACAATAAGGCACCACTTTACCCCCCACGATAAGCACTCGCTTGTCGCCATCTTTAATTGCAGGGAGATACTTTTGAGCCATGATGGGCAGTGTACCCATGTGAGTTAACATCTCAAGCGTTGAGCCGATGTTGGGACTGCCCTCCGTCAAGCGAAAAATTCCCATGCCTCCCATGCCATCCAAGGGCTTGACAATCACGTCTTGATGCTCGCTGATAAATTTACGAATGTGAGACTGTTTGGTAGTTACGATGGTCGGACTCATGTATTCGCTAAACTGCGTAGCAAATAGCTTTTCGTTGCACGCACGCACCGAGCTTGGGTCATTGACCACCAGCACCCCTGCATGCTTGGCATATTCTAGTAGATGCAAGGCGTATAAAAAATTCATGTCAAAAGGCGGGTCTTTACGCATTAAAATCACGTCAAAATCAGTCGCTTTGATGGTCGTTTTTTCGCCTAGCTCATAAAATTTATCGGTATTTTTAAAGACTTGCGTGGGCTCAGCATCGACCTGCAACTGACCAAACTCTAGCCACAAATCATGAATCCCACAGGTGTAGAGCGTATGCCCCCTATCGGCTATCGCCCACATCATGGCAAGGGTGGTATCTTTTTTGATGTTAAAGGTGGTGATATCATCCATCACGATAAGAAATTTTAATATTTGCATCATTTACACTCCATATTGCTCACGATATGCCATCATTTTTGTCAAATGCTCCACATTGCCTTTGGTCTGCAAAAATGCAATGATGTCATCAATGTCCACCAATGAATGCACAGGCACACCAAAATCCTCTTGAATCTGCTGCACAGCACTACGCTCATCTTGTCCTTTTTCTTTGCGGTCAAGAGCAATGACAATACCTGCCAAACTTGCTCCTGCATGATGTAAAATCGTCACCACTTCGCGTATCGCTGTGCCTGCGGTCATCACATCATCAATGACCCACACCGACTTGCCCGACAAGTCCGCTCCGACCAAATTACCGCCTTCGCCATGAGTTTTGGCTTCTTTGCGGTTGTATCCCCAGTCCACATCAATGCCATGAGCATGCCACAGCGTCTGAGCAGTCGCCGCCACAAAGGGAATACCCTTGTATGCTGCCCCAAAAATGGTGGGATGGTCATCATCCTTTAACGCTTTTGCCAAAATCCCAGCATAGCCTTGTGAAAGCATGCTTAGGGCTTTACCACTGGCAAGCAGTCCTGCATTAAAGAAATAGGGACTAATGCGACCTGATTTTAGGGTGAATTCGCCAAATTTTAGGACTTGATACGCCAAAAGCAGCTCAATAAATTCATTTTTGTTAAACATAAAATACTCCGACAAATAACCCATATTGTACCCTGTTTTGGGCAATTTTTCCCTGACTTTTGCGTGATTTTTATAATAAACCCCTACGACGCCAAAAAATCCAAAATCAGCAGCCATTTCATTTTTTAAAACTTGAGAAAAAATTAAGGTCAATAAAAACAGGGTTTGATGGCAAGTCCAGCAAAAAATACCAATTAACCCTAGACAGGCTTCATTTCAGCGATTTTTCGTGCCTCATGCTCCCAATGATTACCAAGAAGTAAGTCCTCTCTTAGATGATGTGCTACAACAGATTCACTCATGTATGACAAGATGACCTTCGTGGCACATAGACAGTAAAAAGCCCAATTACAAGAATTGAGCTTTTTACAAGGATGTCGTGGTAAGCAATTAACCTTGGGCGCCAGCTTGGGCGGGAGGAACTTCAGCGGCGAAGTCTTTTTGCTTTTTCTCAATACCTTCACCCACTTCTAGACGCTTAAAACTGATGACGGTTGCGTTCTCAGCTTTTAGAACATCACCCACTTTTTTGTCATTGTCAATCACATAAGGCTGATTAAGTAGAGTGACTTCATTTAGGTATTTTTGAATACCGCCAGTAATCATCTTCTCAACCACCGCTTCTGGCTTACCAGATTCTTTAGCTTTGGCTTCAATGATGTCTTTTTCTCGAGCTAGGATATCCGCAGGAACACCTTCTTCGTTAACTGCCAATGGATTAAAGGCAGCCACTTGCATAGCAACAGCTTTACCAAGCTCTTCTGAGCCACCTTCCATAGAGACGACCACACCAATACGCAGACCGTGACGATAAGCAGCAAGATTCGCTCCTTCAATGACTTCAGCACGACGAATCTGGATGTTTTCACCAATCTTTTGTACCAATGCCACGCGAGCCTCTTCAACGCTAGCACCATCGCCATAAGGCAACTCAGAAATCTGTGCCACGTCGGTGGTGTTGTTAGCCAAGGCAAGCTCAGCCACTTTATTGGCAAATGCGGTAAAGTTTTCATCTTTTGCCACAAAGTCAGTTTGACAGTTAACTTCTAGTAGCAATGCCTTACCTGAGGTTTGAGCAATGATGATGGCACCATCAGCAGCGATGTTGCCTGCTTTTTTGGCAGCTTTGGCTTGACCTGATTTACGTAGGTTATCAATGGCAAGCTCGATGTCGCCATTCGCCTCTTCTAGGGCTTTTTTGCACTCCATCATGCCAAGACCGGTACGGTCACGTAATTCTTTAACGGTTTTTGCAGATACCTGAGACATAATTTTTACCTTTTAAATGTATGTTTGGTTAGCATATCACAAAATCATGAATGCTTGGTGACAGCTTGATGATCAAATGAATGATGAAAAAAGGCATGAACGTTTATCATGACATTCACGCCTTTTGCTTCATCAAAGCGTTACTTTTGTGGTTATTCAGCTTGTTCAGCGTTTACTTCTTGTTGCTCTTGCTCGCCGCCCTTACCTTGAGTTTTGGCATATTCTTTACCCGCAATGATGGCATCAGCCATGGCAGTTGCGTATAGAGTAACAGCACGGATGGCATCGTCATTGGCAGCAATGACATAATCTACATTGTCAGGATTTGAGTTGGTGTCCACTACACCAATCACAGGGATGCCTAGATTTTTGGCTTCTTTAATAGCAATGGCTTCATGGTCAACGTCAATCACAAAAATCGCATCAGGCAGACCATTCATGTCTTTAATACCACCTAACGCACGCTCTAGTTTTTCCATATCGCGAGTACGTTCTAGGGCTTCACGTTTGGTTAGCTTGGCAAAAGTACCATCTTCGGCTTGCTTTTCTAATTCTTTTAGGCGAGTAATGGACTGACGGATGGTTTTCCAGTTGGTCAATGTACCACCCAACCAACGGTGGTCAATATATGGCATGCCCGCACGTTGAGCTTGTTCACGAATGGCTTGACCTGCAGCACGTTTGGTGCCAACAAATAAAATTTTATTACGGTTAGCAGCTTGCTGATTGGC
>JBHCHC010000177.1:0-9965 GCA_041802645.1 Moraxella sp.
TCTTAAAGGTCATCATCACAAACCCAAATAAATATCAATCAGTCCAGTGGTATCAATCGTCACAGCACTCATTCCATCTTATGATGTCATGGACATGTCATGATTTTTAAAAATCCGAATCATTCTTCGCTCATTTAATAATAAAAATAGCAAGAAAGATGACAATTATGCATGCCTTACCCTGCCATCATCAGCTTGGTAGGGTGCTTTTGATGGGCTTTTATCATGGTTTATGTGATAGAAAGTGACCAGATAACAGATATGATACAAACTTAATAATAAATAATAAAAACGATAACAATTATCAGTATTTATATTATCTTAGATTTTTATGCAAAACGCAAGTGGTGACAGGGTTATTTTTTAAGTTTATCAGATTTTATCCGATTTTAATCTACACCATCTCTGCATAAAGATGGCTTAAACCATTTCTTTTTGTTATAAAATACATTAAAATTATAAATAAAATTTTTCGAAAACTTTATCCTAAAAATGCTAAAATAAGTCATTTTTTATCAGGTAGCTAGCCGCTCGCCAGCCTACCACCTTTCCATCATCTAGGAATTTATCATGCCCATTTACCGCTCAAAAACATCTACCGCAGGTCGCAATATGGCAGGAGCAAGAGCCCTTTGGCGTGCCACAGGTATGACTGATGACGACTTTAACAAACCCATTATTGCCATCGCCAACTCCTTTACACAGTTTGTGCCAGGACATGTACATTTAAAAGACATGGGGCAACTGGTGGCTCGTGAAATTGAAAAAGCAGGCGGTGTTGCCAAAGAGTTTAATACCATTGCTGTGGACGATGGTATTGCCATGGGACATGGCGGTATGCTATATAGTTTGCCAAGCCGTGATTTGATTGCTGATAGCGTAGAATATATGGTGAATGCCCATTGTGCAGATGCTTTGGTGTGTATTTCTAACTGCGATAAAATCACCCCCGGTATGCTGATGGCGGCACTTCGCCTAAACATTCCTGTGGTGTTCGTCTCAGGCGGTCCGATGGAAGCTGGTAAAGTGCTGGCAAGCGAAGTCCACGATGGGCATATGACTCATGAGACAATTACCGATGATTCTGGTAAAAAAATCCGCAAACTTGATCTGGTGGACGCCATGATTGATGCGGCGGATGATTTAATCAGTGACGAAGATGTGGCGAATGTGGAACGTTCTGCGTGTCCAACCTGCGGCTCTTGTTCAGGAATGTTTACTGCCAATTCTATGAACTGCTTGACCGAAGCATTAGGTTTGTCTTTGCCAGGTAATGGTTCGCTACTTGCGACCCACGCCAAGCGTCGTGAATTGTTCTTAGAAGCGGGTCGCTTGATTGTGGAGCTGACAAAACGCCATTATGAACAAGACGACCATCGTGTGTTGCCACGTTCCATTGCGACTAAGTCTGCATTTGAAAACGCCATGAGTCTTGATATTGCCATGGGCGGTAGTACTAATACGATTTTACACCTGTTGGCGGCGGCTCGTGAGGCTGAAGTAGACTTTAAAATGGCGGACATTGACCGCTTGTCTCGCCAAGTGCCATGCCTTTCAAAAGTTGCTCCTGCCACCCAAAAATATCACATGGAAGACGTACATCGTGCAGGTGGCGTGATTGGTATTTTGGCAGAGCTTGACCGTGCAGGGCTACTAAAAACAGACGTGCCAACTGTACATAGTGCAACCTTAAAAGACGCCTTGAATAAGTGGGACGTGATGAATCCTGACAATGTGAACGCACGTGAGTTGTACATCGCTGCCCCCGCTGGCGTACGCACCACCCAAGCATTTAGTCAAAATAAAGTATGGTCAAATCTTGACCTAAATCGTGAAAGTGGTTGTATTCGTAGCAAAGAGAACGCTTATTCACAAGATGGTGGCTTGGCGGTACTGTTTGGCAATATTGCTGAGCGTGGCTGTGTGGTCAAGACTGCTGGTGTTGATGAAAGCATTCTTACTTTTACAGGTCGTGCCAGAGTTTTTGAAAGCCAAGAGTCTGCAGTAGAAGCGATTTTGGCAGATAAGATTGTGGCGGGGGACATTGTCATCATTCGCTATGAAGGCCCAAAAGGCGGACCAGGTATGCAAGAAATGCTCTACCCAACATCGTATCTAAAATCAAAGGGCTTGGGCAAAGCCTGTGCCTTACTCACGGACGGACGTTTTTCTGGCGGCACATCAGGTCTGTCTATCGGACATGCCAGCCCAGAAGCAGCAGAAGGGGGTGCAATTGGCTTGGTAGAGGAGTTTGATATTATCAATATTGACATTCCTAATCGTAGCATTCATTTGGATGTCAGCCATGCTGAACTAGAAGCTCGCCGTGAAAAACAGCAGGCTCGCGGCAAGCAAGCATTTAAGCCTATCAATCGTGAACGTCATGTCTCACAAGCCCTAAGAGCCTATGCCGCCATGGCAACCAGTGCCGATACAGGAGCGGTGAGAGATGTGTCTCAGGTGGAGTAAGAGCTACACCTGCACTCTTTAAGATGATTGGATGCATCGAAAACTGGGTAAGTCAAATTTACCCAGTTTTTTAGCATTTTTATGTGCTTTATGTGCTTTATGTGCTTTGTTATTACTATTTTATCGATGTTATCAATCAGCCGCCATCTCAATCACTTGGTCGCACATGCTTAACAGCATCTTATCATCATGACTGATAATCAGCATGGAGGTGCCAAATTGCTCATTTGTCTCTTTTAGTAACTGCATCATCTGCCATGCATTATCCTTATCAAGCATGGCGGTTGGCTCATCCAATATTAACAGTTTGGGTTGAACCAATAACGCACGTGCCAAACACACTCTTGCCTTTTGACCTCCTGATAACTGATGAGGATATTTTTTTAAAATGTCTTTTGGCAGGTTTAAGCTCATTAATAAATCATCGATGATTTGACCCATCTGCTCACGATTGGGCTTGGTTTTTTGCTGCTTGGATTTGACCATCAAGCCCTCTGCCATACTCATCTCAATCGTTAAATAAGGATTTAGACTCCCCGCATAATCCTGCATCATCAGTACCACTTTAGGGCGATACATTCGCAATGCCTTTTTGCTCATCCTCAAAACATCCATCGCCTGACCCTCATCATAAAATACCATCTCTCCCTTGGCACACAGTGCATCATCGAGACGAGTGATGAGTTTTGCCAAGCTGCTTTTCCCAACACCAGAATATCCCCTAATACCGATGATTTGACCTTGATGAATGTCAAAATCAGGCACACTCATGACGAAAGAAGCTCGATTTGATGATAATTTGTCAAACAGACCTAAGTATCTATAATAATAACTCAGTCCTTTGATGCTAAGCAGCAGGTCGTTATTGTCTGATGGATGGCTTGATGACTGAATGTATGTGTGATTCCATGCCTTTGATGATGAGTTTTGTGAAGCTAAATCAGGCAATGCTTGCGGTGGTAACTGTTTTGGTGGCAAGCAAGCCTCATCAAACATCTCACCCAACACGCCATGTGTTTTTCTGTCATGAATACTCTGACAAACTCCATTGACCAGCAGCATCACCTCATCGGCATAAATCATTACCTGTTCATCATGGCTGATGATGATGATTGCCTTCTCATCATGCTTAGCAAGTTTGGTTAATAATAACAATATTTCCTCTGCCGTATCATCATCCAAATGCCCTGTCGGCTCATCGGCGATGATGACCTTGGCATTTAGGGCAAGCAATAATGCCAAATGCACCCTTTTTGCCTCGCCACCTGACAGCTCATGTGGGTAACGATGTGGTAAATCATGATGATAGACGTGCGTTTTTTTAAGCAATTCAATCATCGTGTTTTTATAGGCGGACTTAGCAAGAGTCGTGCAAGAGAAAGCTTTATCAAAGGCAACTTTTATGGTGTCTAGGGGGTTTAGAGCATTCTTAGCATCTTGAAAAAGGTAGCTGATGCCACGCCCTCGAATACGCTGCCATGCGTATGCGTCAGGGTGATGAATGGGTAGGGGCTCTCCACAAAAAAACACTTGACCCGACACAACAAGCTGTGACGTTCGAAGTCCCAAAAGGCTCATCATGCTCAAAGTCTTGCCCACGCCTGATTTACCCATGATGGCAATTATCTGCCCTTTATATAAGGTGATGTTCATATCCTGTATCAGTCTACCAGATGGCTTATCAGTAGAAGCACTTCCAAGATGACCATAACCATTGTCAATGCAAAAGTGAGAAACTCGAAGTATCTCCTCTTTCATTGGGACTTCTCCTTCAGGTCATTGACAAAGGGCCGATGAAATATGCCCATCTCTTTATTTACATCCTTGTGATGTCTTTGCATTCTAACGTCCAGCACCTCTCTGAACCCCTCACCGATGAACAGCAGCAAGGACAGCAATAAGGACAGCATCCCGATAGATGTTATTGCCAAATGCGGACTGTCAAGGTGATTTTTGGCTTGCATGAGCAGTTCACCTAAACTAGCAAGCTCCCCCAAACCTGCTCCACCTACCCCACCGCCGATACTAAAAAAGTCAAGCATCGCCAAAACACCAATGTTTGCCATCATCATAAAAGGTAAATAGGTCAGACTGATGAGTAAACTGCTGGGCAAGACGTGTCGCCTGATGATGATGTGTGTTGGCACGCCTAAATTTTTGGCAGTCAGTACAAAGTTTAGATGCCGACTTTGTAGAAAATGCAGGCGAGTGACAGAGGTTGTGGACAGCCACGAAAACAGCAGCATGATGCCAAACAATACCGTCCAAGACAATTTAACCATACTGCCCAATAACATTAAGATAAACAGCTGAGGCAATCCAAGCCAGACCTCAATAAATCTTTGACCCAACAAATCCACCAAGCCACCAAAATACCCCATCAATGCCCCAATAACAATACCCAACATCCCTCCTGTCAGCGTCAAAAGTAACGCAAAAACCAAAGAATCTCTAAGTCCATACAACATCACCGCCAACACATCACGTCCCATCACGTCTGTGCCAAAATAGTGCCTATCATTAGGTGGTGAGGGATGCTCTTTGGCTTGCCAATCAATACCATTGGGAGCATAAGGAATGAGCGGCATCACCATAAAACCTCCCTGACTGATAAGTGAAATGACCACAGGGTCATGATAATCAGCGGGGGTTTCCCACACCCCTCCGAAGGTTGTTTCTGGATAATCATGCCAAATGGGCGTATAAATCTTGGCATGATAATAAACAATGAGCGGCTTATCATTGGCGATAAATGGAGATAATAGCGACACACCCATTATAACAAGCCATAACCACAGACAAACATAGGCAAGTCGCTTTTTTTTAAAAGCCTGCCAAAACTCACCCACATTCATCGATAGTTCACCCTACCATCAATGAGATGGTAAATCACATCAAACATGAGCGACACCAACACCGCCACCAAACTGAACAAATAAAGCACCCCAAACATCACAGGATAATCTCGACTCATCATCGCCTCATAGCCCAGCCTCCCCACTCCATCTATTCCAAACATCGTCTCTATCACAAAATTTCCTGCAAAGAGAACGCTCACCACAACCATCGGCATATCACTCATCATGGGAATTAAGGCGTTTTTAAAGACATGGCTTGTCATGATTTGACGGTCGCTAAAGCCCATCGCTCGAGCATTTAGCACATAAGGAGCGGACAGCTCTTTGGATAAGCTAAATTTGGTCAGATAAGCGATGCTGGCAATGCCACCCAAAGAACTGGCAATGACAGGCAAGCTAAGCTCATGCAACAGATGCACAACCCTGTCAAAAAAAGACAGCTCATCTAACCCCTCCAGCGTTACTTGCATGGGAAAAATTTGCCAAAATCTCGCACCCGCAAATAGCGTAATCAACACTAACGCTACCACAAAAACAGGTAGAGCCGACCATAAAGACAGTATGATGGCAGATACTCTATCAAACCAACCCCCATAAAAACGCACCTTAATCACACCAATGAATATCCCAAAGCCATACATTACTAGCAGATTTAGCCCTCCAAACAATAAGCTGATGGGGAGCTTCTCCCAAATCAACGAGGACACGCTCTGACCTTTAAAAAAAGATTCTCCCAACTCAAAACAGGCATAGTTTTTTATCATCACATAAAAACGCTCATGCCAAGGTTTATCAAAGCCAAAACGCACGGTCAGCTCATGCATCATCTCCTGAGACAAACCTTCCCTGCCTTGATATTGAATCGCATGAGTCATACCAAAGCCTTGACCAACCAACGCTTGTTGTTCACTCTTGATTTTTGCCATTTGGCTTTCTATCGGACCTGTCGGAGCGGTTTGGACGATGGCGAAATTGATGCACAAAATGGCGAATACGGTCGGTGGGATTAATAACAGCCGCTTGATAAGATAAGTCATGTCATTGCCGTGAGTATACCGCCCAAGAATTGAGTCTACGATGGGTGGCTGGTTTTAAATAAGACATGGTTTTAAAAATTATTTTTTAACTCTCGCAACGCCTTAAACACCGCTAAAGGTGATTTGTCCACACCTATGGCATTTAATTCTGTTAGCGTGTTGATGATCTGCCCGTCTTGACAGCGTAAAAAAACATTAATGCGACACTCATCAGATAGACGTGTAGGCAAGGATGGTTCATGCTGATCTAGCCGCCTTTGCGTATGGTGAATGGCCTGACGGATTTCATCATTATTAGGCTCGATGTATTGCCCAAATTTTAGGTTGCTTAACGTGTATTCATGTGCAGGATAAAACAACGTGTCAGGCGGCAAAGTCTGAAATCGCATTAAGCTGTCAAATAAGGCATCCGCCGTTCCTGTAAACACTCGACCACAGCCACCACTGAACAATGTGTCCCCACAAAAAACATGAATCTGGCAGTCATTCTCTAATAAATAGGAAAGATGTGTGGCAGTATGACCTGAGGTTTGCCACACCTTAAATGTCAAACCCTCCACCACAATAACATCGCCTTCATCTACACTTTTGCTTTGGCGGAGATGATGTCTTTTATGAGCAAAGACCGATGTTTCAGGATATCGCTCACACAAACCTGCCACCCCTCCTATATGGTCATTATGCTCGTGAGTTATCAAGATGGTGGATAAAGTCAGCTTTTTTTGCACCAAAAATGCCATCACAGGTTCACTATCAGCAGGGTCAATGATGATTGCCTTATCGTCTTTGACAATCGCCCAAATATAATTATCCTGACGGGTGGCGATAGGATGGATGTACATATACTCTCCTTTTAAGTTATGCTAAAAATAAGGGCGACTTGCCAAGCAAAAGATGATTATGCCAAAATCCTCGTTTTAAGCATTTTATCAAATCAATCCTAGGACACATCAAGCATTCGTGATACACTCAAATGCCCAGAAAGCATTAGGTTGGTTTTTTTCCATGCTTGCATACTTACCTTAAAAACAACTCAATCTTGTTGTTCTGTCTCAAAACTTTGGTTGATATTTTAATATGAGTCATAAACGCCCCCTTAAAAACCCTCTCATTTGTTTGATTTTTAATAAAACAAATAAAATATCATCACATCAAAACAAAATCAGTCTTTGGCAAAAAACCCGATATTTTTAAGATTTAAAAAAATCCGTCATTTAATTCATGCATGGCATTACCTTATAACCGATGGGTGTGAGCGGTTTAAGGTGTCTTTTGAGGCTCTTGGACATACCAATAATCCAGCCCAACTGCTGCCTGTGGCAGCCTTGTAGGGTGTGATAGTTGCCGATACATGACATTGGTGGTTCGTTGACCTCCCCATGGTATCATGTACGCCCCTGCCAGTAGCAGCCTATCAAGCACTTTGGTGTATAAGATGACCTCTTGACGTGTCTGTGCCTGTGTTAGGCGATTAATAACTTCATCGATGGCATCACTCTGAATGCCGATGGTATTGGCATTACCCATTTCATCTGCTGACTGTGAACCCCACAGATAGTTCTGCTACGCCCCTGGGCTGTTTCCTTGCATGAATTCATCAATGATCAAATCATAATCAAAGCGACGTTTTTTAGCAAGATAAACATCACCATTCACTTGACGTACGCTAACCGTCATACCCAGCCGCTCAAGATTGCGTGTGTAGGCAAAAAGCAGCGCTTGATATTGATCATCTTTTACCAAAATTTCCATCATGACATGCCTACCCATCTTATCATAAAGACGACCATTTTGATAATAAAACCCTGCATCTAATAACATCTTTCTTGCCAATAAAAGATTCTCACGATTGATGCCATCGCCTGCTCCATCAGGTAAAAATGGCACTTTCCATACCGACTGCTCCTCGTCATTTAGAGGCAGTGTTTTTAAAATGTTTTGCTCCTCGGTTGTTGGCAGCCCCATCGCCATTAGCTCCGAACCATAAAAAAAACTCGTCAGGCGTTCGTACTGTCCATAAAACAGATGCTCATTTGCCCACTTCCAATCAAATGCCAATATCATGGCTTGGCGTAAAGTTTTATCTGCCAGCAACGGTCTGCGTCGGTTCATGACTAGACCCCGCATGGTAACAGGATTGGTATGAGTGATGGCAGTTTTAATGATGGGTTCTTTAGTATTAATTCTTATAAAGCTAGGGTCAAACTTCGCCCACGCCTTTACATCTGTCTCTTGGCGGTAGTTAAATACCCCTGCTAAGAACGCCTCTTTTGCCACATCATCATCTTGATAATAGATGAATTTTATCACATCAAAGTTAAACCGCCCAACATTTGCCATCACGCCTGCCTCTTTGGTCGCTCCCCAATAATGTACGTCGCGATGATACTCAATCGACCTTGGTGAGTCTACACGCCCCACTTGATAAGCCCCGCTACCCATGAGCGGGGTCAATGACACTTCATGAAACCTCTTTTGAATGTCCGTCTTAGCAAAAATAGGCATCAAAGCCACATTGGCATATAAGGTGCTACTGGCAGACTCATTAAAATAAAACAGCACCCGATGCTCATCTAGCACCTCAATGCCCTCAATACCCGCCAAAAATCCACGCCAACTCATGAGCCCCCCCCGTAAAATCAACTCAAAAGTCGCTTTCACATCATCAGCCAAAACCGCTGTTCCATCCCAAAACCTTGCCTTAGGGTTGAGATGATACACCACCCAGCTTGTGTCACTAGGATTATAAGTCGCCGCCGAGGCCAGCTGTGGGTACAGAACAAACGACTCATCGAGCGAACCGGTCATCAGCGTATCATATAAGTAAAAAGTTCCAGCGGCAGGCTCGCCCTTATCAATAAATGCATTTAAGCTATTAAACGAGCCCTTAGCACTCATGATGAGCTCACCGCCCTTAGGAGCACTAGGATTGGCATATGGTAGGTGTGTTTTATGGACATAACGTGCGTCGTTTTTGACCGCCAATGTCGTTTGTGTGATGACGCCATCTGCGGATAAATTTGGTAGTTTTCGAGTGGAGGGTATTTGAATGGCGTTTAATTGAGAGCCTTCTGTCTGAATGAGGGCTCTTCCTGCCAAAGGCGAGGGTTGGCTGGTATTATCTGTATTAGTGATTAAAGATGGCGATGTTGGTGGCGATACATCTTTAGATGATAAGTTCTGCATTTGATAAATGACCCACACAGCCACCAACATCATCATTCCCCATAAACCCTTACGCTTCATTGTTTATGCTTCATTATTTTGTTTGGTGTTTTGTAAAACGTCACCATCTCAAAGTCCTCACCATACAAAAAAACAAACCGACTGGTTTGTTTTTTTGTATATTATGCCTGTGTTCTTTCGAATTCCTGCATAAAATCTGACAACGCTTGTACTTGTTCTAAGGTAATGGCATTATAAATGCTAGCACGCATGCCACCTACGGCACGATGACCTTTTAGATTGAGCAGTCCTGCATCTTTGGATTTTTCCAAAAAGACTTTATCAAGTTCGCTATTTGCTAGGGTGAATGGCACATTCATGATAGAGCGATGCTTAGGATTGACGTCATTATGATGTCAATGAGGATAAAAAAGAA
>JBHCHC010000178.1:0-2871 GCA_041802645.1 Moraxella sp.
AAATGGTGCGTGTGCTAATGTTGTACTCATGGGCAAGTTGTCGATAGGTTTTGCCCTGTGCTAATTGCCTGAGTACCTGCTGTCTGAAATCTTTTGAATATGCCATTGATGTTTTGTGAGGTGTTGTTAATGTTGGTATTGTAGCATGTTTTGGATTCGGTGGGTATAGCTTTGCTGGTTTTGACTGATTGTTGATGGTGATGATAAAAGGTGGTGTTAGTGGTTGTTTTACCATAAGGTTCATAGCTATTGAATGTGAAAAAGGGGATTTTATGTTATAATCTTATGTTGGTTTACCACGGCTGTCATGGACAGTCTATTGGACGCCCATCTTTCATCTGTGATTCACCTGTTATCCATGAACATCGCCCAATTTTTTGAAAAAATTTTAAATGACCTGTATCAAAGCATTTATGTGTCGCTAGGAGGTTCGCTCGAAGACGAGACTCTAAACTGGGCGGAGAGGGGCATGGCTTTCGCCAGCATTGGCGTTAAGATACTGATTTTGCTTGTGATTATCGGTTTCTTTTATTGGTTGCTTGTGTATCTATTAAAACACGCTCGCCGTCCCTTGCATTTATCACAACGCTATGTATGGATAATTCGTGCGGTGCTGCGTTATACATGGTTTGTGGTAAGTTTGCTCGCCATCATGACTCAGATTGGTACAGAAACCCAAACCATCAAAGCAACAGCAAAGGCAGCAACATGGGCGGGATTTTATTATGTGCTATGGGCGACCAGTGGGCAGATGGTGGCAAGGGTTCTTAAATACTATGAGTTGAATGCTTCCATTGAGCAGCTTTTGAAAAACCTAATTTTGGTACTCATCATCGTCTTTGCTCTGGCGAGTGTACTTGCTCAGTTTGGTTTTGACATCGTCTCATTAGTGGCCGGTCTAGGTATTGTGGGTTTGGCAGTGGGTTTTGCTGCTCAAAGCACCTTAGCAAATTTTATTGCAGGCATCACCATTTTGGTGGAACAATCTTTTCAGGTGGGTGACTGGATTCGCTTGGGTGACAAAGAGGGGCGAGTGGTAAAAATTTCACTGCGTGCCACCCAAATTCTTGATCGTGATAATATCATCATTATTATTCCCAACTCTACCATGTCATCATCAGAGGTGATCAATTTAACCTCTAAAAAAATGATAAGATTTAATGTCAAAGCAAGGATTGGCTTGTATGATGATGTTGCTCATGCCAAAGAGACGATTATTAAAACCCTAAGCAAAGATGAGGTTGTCCTAAAACACCCCGCTCCGATGGTTACAGTCAGTGAAGTGGGTGAATATGCCATATATTTTGTAGTTCGGTTTTGGGTGGCTCCCTTATCGGTGGCACGCATTCCCATCATCAAGGAAAACATCAATGAGCGTATCAAGCATGCATTAGACGAGTCAGGTTTTGAAACGCCTTATCCTTATCAGCAAGTGCTATTCAATGACACCAATCAAGAAAAAATGCAGCGTCTAACACGCATTCGTGAGAGATTGGATGAACAGTCAATCGACATGATTTATGATAAAGAAGAAGATATTGACATCGCCATGAAGAAAAATTAATTGTTGGTCAGTGGGATTATCTGCTAACCCATAAAATAAACAAAAAAGCTGTCATCATGACAGCTTTTTTGTTTTTATAGGGCAGATTAAAACTTCATCTCAAAGCCCAATACCGCTCCTTGATTGTCATAGTTATCACGCCATTGTCCTTGATAGTTCAAAGATAGTGTGCTGTTTGGGGTGGGTTTATAAGAGATGCCAATCTCTGCCATGCCAAAAGCATCTCCCACATCATGACCTAACACTCCAAAGTTCTGACCCTCAAAACCTGCAAACTGAGCGTGAGCATCGCTACGCTTATCACCATTATCCACCCCTGCTGCAAGCGTTCCTGTTAGGGCAAGACGTGGTGTGATGGCTTGGTGTCCACGCACCCCAAGAGTGCTTCTTAAAGTTTGATAAGTGGCTTTTTCTACACTCAAATCATAGGCATCTGCCCCTGTTTCGGTATAGGCATCAGATCTGCTTTGAGTAAAATCCAGCTTAGCAAAAGGCGTTATGTACCGGTCAGTCGTACCAATTTGATGCGACACTCCAAATCCAGCTTGAATCAGATTGGTATCATAGTCTGATTTGGCGATTTTGCTGGAGCTGATGTGACGTTCACCCTCGATGGCTGCTGTTCCAGCACCGACATGTGCATGAGCGGTGGTGCTACCCATTTGGTGATTGCCATAGATAAAGCCCATGATGGTGTCAGCCTGCACTTGATGATTGACAAAACCCTCGCTGTCAATGTCATTTTGACCATAAGCAATGGCAAGACCTAAGCTGCTATTACCAAGAGCGGTATCAGCACCAATCATGACACCCACCTCATTACTATCAAAGCCTGTCAGTCCTTCGTGGTTTGCATCAAGATTGCCTTGATTGCCAATCGCTTTGATCCAAATGGTTTTGTTTGGATCAAAACCACGTTCAAAGACGACATTCCCAAAGTTTTGACTGCTGTCGGCCAAAATGCGATTTACTGATCCTGACATGAGAGGTTGTAAGTTATTAGCAAGATTGGCAAGTTCCGCTTGCCCATAACCGATGGTATCACCAATTAAGGCATTGGCCAATTCATTGGTGTTGCCTGCCACTCTATCATCAATAGATTTATCCAAAATTCGTGCCAAATTTTCCGACGAATGGTAACCTTGAGCCTTGACAGCCTTCTCAAAAGTGCCGACAATCGTTGGCGTTGGCGTTGGCGTTGGCGTTGGCGTTGGCGTTGGCGTTGGCGTTGGCGTTGGCGTTGGCGTTGGCGTTGGCGTTGGCGTTGGCGTTGGCGTTGGCGTTGGCGTTGGCGTTGGCGTTGGCGT
>JBHCHC010000179.1:0-5053 GCA_041802645.1 Moraxella sp.
AGGTCAATGCCATTTTAGACATGCAGCTACATCGTTTGACGGGCTTGGAGCAGGATAAGTTATCTGGCGAGTATCAAGAGATTTTGGGTGAGATTGCCCGCTTGCAGATGATTTTGGCAGATTTTGACAGATTGATGGCGGTGATTAAGGCAGAACTTGTCCAAATCCGTGATGATTTTGGTGATGAGCGTAAGACGGACATTGTGGATGCACGTGCTGATTTTAGTCGTGAAGATTTGATTCCGGAGCAGATGGTGGTGATGACTGTCTCACGCACAGGTTATGCCAAGACTCAGCCGATTGGCGATTACCAAGCCCAGAAACGTGGTGGTAAAGGAAAGTCAGCCACGAGCATGAAAGAAGATGACGTGATTGAGCATTTGCTTGTGACCAGTACGCATGCCCATATTTTGTGTTTTACCAATACAGGGCGTGTGTTTGGTTTGCGTGGTTTTGAAGTACCCATAGCCTCTCGTGGCTCAAAAGGGCGACCGCTTGTTAATCTTATTAATATTGAGCCTAATGAGAGTGTTACCGCCATTCTGCCAGTAGAGAGCTTATCCGATGACGGTAAGTTTGTGTTTTTTGCTACGGCAAGTGGCACAGTTAAGCGTGTGGCGTTATCACAGTTTGCCAATCTTAGAGCCAATGGTTTGCGTGCTATTGACCTTATGGATGGCGACACGCTGATTGGCGTGGCAATGACCGATGGTGAGCAGGAAATTATGCTATTTAGCAATGAAGGTAAAGCCATTCGCTTTAAGGAATCTGCCATTCGAACCATGGGACGTACTGCTAAGGGTGTTCGTGGTATTCGTGTAAGTCTGCTTGCCAGTTTGGGTTTGGAAGATGAAGAGTTAACCGATGATGCTGCTGATGATACCGATAATGACACCGTGGTTTTGGTCAGTCGTGTGGTGTCGCTTGTGGTGGCGCCAAAGACGGGTGAGATTTTATGTGCGTGTGAAAATGGTTATGGCAAACGAACACCGATTGGTGACTATCCTACCAAAGGGCGAGGAGGTCAAGGGGTGATTGCCATTAAGACCAGTGAGCGTAATGGTCAGCTTGTCAAAGCGGTTGCGGTCACGGGCGATGAAGACGTGATTCTCATCTCAGATAAAGGCACGCTTGTGCGAACGCCTGTCGCCCAGATAGCCACAGCAGGACGTAATGCCCAAGGCGTACGTTTGATTCGTATTGGAGATGGCGAGACATTGGTGGGACTGGCATGTGTGGAACACGAAGAAGAGCCAGATAATTTTGATGATGTCCAAGATGTCAGTGAAGTGATGATGGATGCTCAAAATCTTACGACAGACGAATAAGACAACAAAGGTGGGTTTATGATTGTCCACCTTTATTTTTTAAAAGCATCTTGGTTTGGTGAGAATGATGACGACAAACTTAGATAAGCTTATTTTGACAAAATATACAAAGGCCAAGACTGTCAATCTAAAAATACCCAAACCATAACGAAAAATGCCCACAAGAACGCATTGAAGATGGTATTACTGGGGCGTATTGACAGTTCAACTTGGGGGAAAATTTAGATAAATACCCATCATTTCATGCCCCATATTTTTCTTAAGGCGTGTGATATCTCAACATGCTCTGAAATTTTATCTTTTTTAGACCCAAAAAAGAGCATGTGGTGACTGATATTAAAGCATTAAGGTCGGAGAGGTGAAATGAAAAATACAAGAATTTGATGTATTGCCTTATGATGGGTGTAAGAATCGTATCCACCTAAGTATCCACCTAAGATTGAATGATTTATCCGATGTAAATTAATAACGCTGTTAAATTATTTGATAAAACACCAAAGAAGGCGATTTAAATTGATGTTCTGATGATTAATAATTGCTACCATGATTGGAGATTTTATGCTCACACTTCACCATCTAAATGATTCTCGCTCTTTTCGTATATTATGGCTATTATGCGAATTGAATGCTTTATATGACACACCTTTTGAGGTCATTACCCACCAAAGAGGCAAAAATTTGCTTGCACCAAAAGCCATGGCAGACATTCATGTCATGGGTAAAGCACCTATTTTGGTAGATCATGAGCGTGAGCGAGTGTTGGTGGAGTCAGCCTTTATCGCTGAATATTTACTAAGATGCTATGATACAGATGGTCGGTTGTCACCCTCTGATGATGCTTGGGAGGATTATACGTTTTGGCTGCATTTTGCCGAGAGTTCGCTCATGCCAAATTTGGTGATGAGGCTTATTTTTACTAAGACTTCTCAGAAGTCGCCATTTTTCATTCGTCCTATTGCACGCTTGATTCAAAAAAGAGTGGAGGGGATGCTCATCTCGCCAAATATAGATAAGTCACTCACGCTACTAAATGAGCATTTATCCAACCGTCATTATTTGGCAGGAGCAGGGCAGGGTTCATTTAGTGCTGTGGATATTCATATGCACTACGGTCTTGCCAAAATGAAAAGCTCAGGTCAGCTCTCTGATAAGTGGGTAAATATCCATAATTGGCTGAGTTTTTGTGAATCTCGTCCCAGTTTTAACAGAGCAGCACAAATGTATTAACACTCATGCAGCCAAGATGTTAAGCAAGTCATCTGGCGATGTCTCGCTCACTCCTAGGCAAGTAGTAAATATAAAAGCTTAAAAAAATAGCAATCAGACCCACCCATAATAAATATAAGGCAGGAGCCAGTGGCAGATAAAAGGTGGCAAGTGCCAAAAAGGCAGGCAATCCTCCTGCCACTAAGGCATAAGTCGTGTTATAAGTCAAGGCGATACTGGTGAGCCGGATTTTACTGGGAAATAATCGAGTTAATACTGCAGGTAACGTGGCGATCACGCCACCTGAAAAGCCCAATAATGCTGACCATACCAACAAAAAGTTCGTACCTAATTGTACTTGTGAAAAAAATAAGGACGTGTTAAAGATAAGTAGTACGCCCCCAATAATCATGATTTTGCCTACGTTCATCCTGTCTGTCAAATATCCATAAAACACACAGCCAATCATCATAAAAAGTGTGGCGATGCCAGAGCCAAAGATTAACTCAGCTTGAGAAACGGCAAAGTTCATATTTAAGAGTTTTGGCATCAGCACAGCAATGACAATGAACACACTTAGCATAATCCATGATACCAAGATGGCAGGAATCAGACTGGATAATGGGTTGTTTGTGATGATTTTGACAAAAGACTGACGTTCAATCGTTTGTTTGTCATGATAAAAGATATTGTTGCTTGCCAAATCTTGGATTTGCTGATGAGTCAAGCCGTCAAAACTCATGGCACTTAGTGTGTGCCCTGCCTCAGCATGGCGGTCTTTGATCTGAGCGTTGATGGGTATTTCGTCTAGCAGTTTTAGGGCGTACAAAGCCCCTATTGACAGCACACCACCGATTAAAAACAGCATTCGCCAACCGTAACTGAGCATGTCAGCATGACTTAGAGTGTTGGATAAAAATGCCACTAAAAATTTAACCAGAAGCAGCCCTGCCAGTACACTTGCCAATACGATGCCACAACCATAGCCTACATACCTCATGGGAAGTTGTTCGGTCATGAGAACCAAAGCAGAGGGGATTTGACCACCGTATGCCAAACCTTGTCCAAAACGGGCAAGAATGAACAAAAACATGGCAAACATGCCAAAATATTCATGGGTCGGCAAAAAAGCTATGATGAGCGTAAAAGTGGTTATGCCCAACAAGCTCAAAGACAGTACGGCTCGCCTGCCATTGATATCGCCATACTGACCCAATAAAAATCCCCCGATGGGATGAGCGATGTACGCCCCTATAAACAGTGCCAAGGTCTGTATGGAGCTTAACCATGAAAGTTCATAATCACCAAAAAAAATCGTGGTAATGATCTGATTGAGATAAAACACCAAGGCATAATCAAAAAATGCCAACATGGTCACACAGGCAGTGACGGCAATCAAGTGATGATGGCGAGAGGATAGGGGGGTATTTGGCATCGGTGTTTATGTTGTTATGTGTTATATTATATGGTATTTAATACGGAATGATACATAATGTACTAGACATGAATAAAAATAGCAACACTTTTTGGTATTCATCAAAAAAAGCGATGAATGCCAAATCACGATAGTGTGTGATGTCTTTGATGGGTCAAGCTCTAAGAGCAAACAGGCAAGTCCATCATATGTTTAGACCGAACAATAAATGAAAAACCAAATTTCCCAACAAAATCTGATGAACTAAATTAAGGACAAATCCAATGTCGCCATGACTCACCCTCATCATGTCATAACAGCCAATCAATGGGCAACCAACTTAGGAGTGTAATACCAATATTTTCGGGCATGTTCATGTGTGGCTCTTCATAAAAGATGATTTCTTTGCCATTCTCTACGGTCTTCCATTGGAGCTGACCATCTACCAGCATCACCTCATAAACTTGGTTTAGGATTTGATGGTTATCCTTGCCAGCATTATTTAGGGCGTTATGCAGTTGATGAGCCAACTCATCATCATAAATCATCACACCAAGTTCGGTGTTGATGTTCGCTGAGCGTGGGTCAATGTTATACGAACCGATGAATACCTGATGACTGTCTACAGCAAAAGCCTTGGCGTGCAAACTGTTGGTGGTAACACGTTTGGTTCGCCAAAGTTTATTCTCATCTTCATTTGGGTTCTTGGCGGTGGATTTGAGTTCATAGATTTTGACCCCTGCTGATAACAGGTCTTTACGCCAATGACCATAACCAGCATGAACCGCTCCTACGTCAGTGGCATCAAAAGAGTTGGTAAGAATGCTGATGTTCACACCACTACGAGCCAGTTCAGAAAGCGTGTGTACACCATCTTTGGTGGGAACGAAATAGGAGGAAATGATACTCAGGCGTTCTTTGGGGCGACCAAGCTCCTGCCGCAGCTTACTGACCAAATGACCGTCTTTGGGGTTGCTTTTACCAGCTTTTGCATCCAGTTTGACCGCATCATCTGCCAAAAAACCAACATTTGCCCAACGAAAGGGGACTTTTTTAGTAAGTAAATCCTCACCGATGGTAGAGCTCGCTACCGCGTTACGATATG
>JBHCHC010000180.1:0-22019 GCA_041802645.1 Moraxella sp.
ATTTAACGGTGTTACTGCCAACTTTGAACTACACTTAAAAGAATGTGAATGGCGTTGGAACAAAGATGTTGATGAGTTACAACGCCATTTATGGAGTTTGATTAAGTGAGATTTTTAACTTTGATAGTCTAGAGCCTTTTTAGTTATGATGAAGACTTTATCGCCTCCAACACCTCTTGTTTTAACAGCAAATACTCACGACTTTGGGTGAAGTTGGCGGTTTTGGGTAAAACAAAATGATGTGCTAGGCGTGCAGGCATTCCTTTTAGCACATAAAGTTCATCAGATAAATACATCGCCTCATCGATATCATGGGTGATGATAAGACAGGTCAGCTCTTTGTCTTTTTGAAAATTACCGAACCAGTCATACATCTGATTTTTGGTCACAAAATCCAATGCCGAGAACGGCTCATCTAAAAGCATGATGCTATCATTACTCAGATAAGTTCTAAGAAGCGCTGCCCGTTGACGCTGACCTCCTGAAAGCTGACTAGGATATTTATCTGTCAATTCTTCCAGACCAAATACCATGAGCAATGGCGTGATTTTGGCACGAATCTCTGACTTAGATTGGTTTTGCAACATTAAGGGCAAGGCAATATTGTCATAGACCTTTTTAAAAGGCAACAACAAATCTTTTTGGAGCATATAGCCCACACCTCCTGCCCGTCCTGTAGCATCCTTACCATCTATCACGACTTGTCCTGATTTTGGCATGATAAGCCCTGAGGCGATGTTAAATAATGTTGTCTTACCCACGCCACTTGTCCCAACAATTGAGATGACCTTAGCATGATGAACCGATAAGGACAAGCCATCAAACAGCAACCTGCCATCAAATTCATGACAAATATCAATCAACGCCAATTTAGGCAATTCCTCAGACTCAAAAAGCATAGACACGACTTTACTCTACCCTCACTTACTCATCTGATTGGGCAAGTAATCATTACTCACCCCCGCCTTGGGTGCAAAGGGTTTGTCTACCAAGCCTTGCTCATGCACCCATGCAAAAAACCTATCCCATCTGGCATAGTCAAACTTACCCCAACTACCATCTTCTGCCAAATATTGTCCTGACATATACTGTTGACTTGCCTTCGCCAGCTCTTTATTTACTTCTGGAGCGTACTTAATTAGAATATCAGCACTTTCGTCTGGATGCTGACTGGCATAGACATAACCTTCAGAAATGGCGGTCAAGGCTTTTTTGTACCGCTCTGGACTTGTTTGTAGGTTGTGACTGTTAGCGATAAGTATGGGTGCATAATAATCAAACACAGCATTAGCATCTTTTAAGTAAAAAAAGTTCGTCTCCACCCCTTTTAATCCTGCATGAATACCGTCCCAACTATAATACGCTAAGATGTAATCAAATTGATTCATTCTGAGTGCCGTCGTAGCATCAGTACTCTCTCCAGGAATGGGGTTTAGCGGCTCACCAACCAAGGTCGCCACCGTTTTGTCATCCACAGGGTCCTCCCATGTGGAGTAGCGTTTGCCGTGTAAATCGGTAGGCGTGTTCGCCCCTAATGATTTTAAAGACAGCAGTCCTGCATTATTATGAGCGGTGATGGCAGCAATGGCAGTGATTGGCTCGCCCTTATTTAGACGTTTGACCATATTGGGCTGAAAATACACACCCAAATCTGCACGTTCATTTGCCACAAGCGTAGAGGTACTGTCCTCAGAGGGTTGGACAATTTTTACATCAAAACCCTGCTCATCAAAATAACCTTTATCCATCGCCACATAGAGTCCTGTATGATTGGTGTTGGGCGTCCAGTCTAAGGCAATGATGAGCTCTTCCTTTTTGTCAGCATCGGTTTTGGTTTGTTCCGATGGTGCTGTTTTATCACAACCAGCCACGAATAAACCCAGCCCCAATGTCAGGATTGTCAGCATTTTAGCGTTTAGCATATAATGATTCCATTAATAAAAAACCCTTGGGTCTAACGCCCAAAGGTCAATAAAATACAGTCAAGCAGACAATAAGGGTAAAATCAAAAGCACGTTAGTTTCCTACGCCAGTATTAACTGTATCAGGTTCACGGGTATTATCTCAGCTTTTGATTTGTGTATTCAAAAGCACCCCAACTAATCATTTTTATTATAAAACAACTTTATTCATTTGACAATCATCAAATCCAAATAAATAATAAAACACTTAAAATACCGATAACTAAATCGTTTTTAAAATGATTGAATTTATTCAAGAAATTTAATAAAGTCCCAAGAGACTCGGTTTTTATCATAGAACTCTTACAACATGCTAAAATCCTAGTTTATAAGCTCTAATTTTATTTAACTTAACTTCTTGACAAACCCAATAAAGCCTTAATTTAAGATAGATTTTATTTTTTTTGATGAACCTCAAAAACAGACGATTGCTCATTGTGGGCTTTTCGTATCACAGCAATTTTAATCGTAATTAATGATGACTTCTTAATTTGGGGATTTATTGACATGATGCTCGAAAAACTGATGTCTCATGACTCTCTTTTCAACAATTTTTACCAAGCCTATCAAGCCAATCGTCAAAAAGCTGATTAAAAAGATCACCGCAAACATGTTATCAAGCTCATAAGACTTTCGCACTCGCGTCATGTAAACACCCAAGCCATGATAACCACCCAGCCATTCTGCCACCACCGCCGAGATGAGTGCATAAGATAATGCCACTTTTAGCCCTGCAAAGAAAAAACCCATGGCAGAGGGAATTTTTAGATGGCGATACAGCTGATAGCGATTGGCTTTTAAGGAATAAAAGAGGTTTAATTGCTCTTTTTGTATCGACTGATAACCATCAATTAAAGCAATCGTCATCGGAAAAAATACCGCCAATACCACCAGTACCACTTTTGGTAATATGCCATAACCCAGCCAAATCACAAGCAAAGGAGCGATGGCGATGGTGGGAATGGTTTGATTGAGTAATAAAATTGGATAAATAAGCTCTTTAAATGATTTTGATAAATCCATTAAAATTGACAACACAAAACTCAAGACCAACCCTATCAACGTTCCTAAAAATGCCGTCAATAGCGTGTATTTGGCATGATTTGCCAATAAACCAAAATTATCAATAAATGCCTGAACGATTTGGATAGGAGATGGCAATAAATAATCAGGGATGATTTTCATCATAATCACCGCTTGCCAGATGAGCAATAATATCATGACCAAACTGTATTTTAGTCCATATTTTAGCGTGTTCTGTAGCAAGTTTTTTGATGAAAAGATAGTCATGGGTGATATGATTAAAGATAAAAAGTAAATAATGGTCAATGACTTTAAATAATAAAAGCAAAACCATGTATTGCATAAGTGACTGCAGAGCAGAACCAAGCTTTATAAAGTCGCTTACAACAAATTAAAAGCTTCGGCTAAGGCATCATCTAATCTATCCACGGCGATGATGTTAATTTTGGCAAAATTTTTATCACCTGCTTTTGGGGCATTTGCCTTGGGAATGATGGCATGGGTGAAGCCATGTTTCATTGCTTCTTTTAGGCGTTCTTGACCGTTGGGTACAGGTCTTATCTCTCCTGACAAGCCCACCTCACCAAAAACCGCAAGGCGTGGCGGTAAGGCTTTTTCTTTTAGGCTAGATGCACAAGCGAGTAACACTGCTAAGTCTGAACCTGTCTCCATCACTTTGACGCCACCAACCACATTTACATACACATCTTGACCACTGGTATGAATACCTCCATGTCGATGCATGACCGCAAGAAGCATGGAGAGACGCTGGTAATCAAGCCCGAGTGCCATACGTCTAGGCTGTGCGTGACTGTCATCTACAAGTGCTTGAACCTCCACAAGGAGTGGACGAGTACCTTCACGGCTGACCATGACCACCGACCCTGCAATGGGCTTTTCATAACGGCTTAAAAATATCGCAGATGGATTAGCAATCTCCTTTAATCCTGTGTCAGTCATGCCGAAAATCCCCAATTCATTGACCGCACCGAAACGATTCTTTACCGCCCTAATCATACGAAATCGACTGTCCGACTCTCCCTCAAAATATAGCACTGTATCTACCATGTGCTCCAGCACTCTTGGTCCTGCCAACGACCCTTCTTTAGTCACATGCCCCACCAAAAATAATGCCGTCCCTGTTTGCTTGGCATAACGTGTGAGCATGGCAGCAGATTCACGAATTTGGGCGACGCCTCCAGGGGCAGACTGAATGACCTCAGTAAAGAGTGTCTGAATTGAATCAATGATGGCGACTGCAGGCTGTTCGGCTGATAATGCCATGCAAATGGTATCTACATTTGTTTCAGCAAGCACCCGCAGACGGTCCGTTGGCAGTCCCAGTCTTTTGGCGCGCATGGCAACCTGAGACAGGCTCTCCTCACCCGTAATGTATAGAGCTGACCCTGCCAGTGAATCACTGCTTGCCATGTTCGTTGCAGTCTGTAATAAAATGGTCGATTTACCAATACCTGGATCTCCTCCGATGAGTACCACCGACCCTGCTACCAGCCCTCCACCAAGCACACGGTCAAACTCCCCAATCCCAGTCGGCATGCGTGTCTCTAATGTCACGCCCACTTCATCTAGGTTCATGATACCTGATACTGCCCCTGCATAGTTAGCAACTTTGGTGGTGCGAGCAGTACTGGATTTGGAAGCTTTGTGGTGAGGCATGGCAACACTTGGAGCTTCGATGAGTGTATTCCACTCACCACAGTCCATACATTGTCCTGACCATTTGCCATAATTTGCCCCACAAGATTGACAGACATAAGAAGTTTTTGATTTTGCCATGATGATTGTTATGTTAAATTTTCAAATAAACTTGGCTATTTTAGCATCTTTCATGAGGAAGACATGTTAAATTTTTTATTTTCCACCAATCCAACTTACCTGAGTACAAACCCATGTCATGTGGTTAATAATCGCTCCTTGCTGTATTTTTCACATGTTACTCACGAACATTGATTCTCTCCCTTTTTTGTCGGGTCCATGTTAAAATAAATTCTTTTTTATCAGAGCCTACCATGTATCCTTTTTTTCGCCTAACCAAAAACATCATCAGCAGTTCTCTTGCTTACCAAAAAAACAAGCAGTCTGACACAGTCATCGGATTAACTGACACCACTGATTATCATTTTACCGCAAGTCTTAATGATATTGATAACTTTTTTGAGATGAATAATGGTCGTATTTTCACTCTTTTTGATTTGGGGCGTAACGACTTTGCCATCAGAACAGGGCTTGGTGTTAAGTTGATACAGAAAAAGTGGGGGTTAGTTGTCGCAGGCAGCACCATTCAATATCGCAAACGCATCCGATTGTTTGATAAAGTGACAATGAAAACACGAGTTTGTGCCATTGACGAAAAATGGTTTTATCTTGAACAGACGATGTGGGTGAAAGGCAGCTTCACTTGCCATGCCCTACTTCGCACGGCGGTGACAAATTTCATGACAGGTAAGCCAATTCCCACCGAGACAGTGTTATCTTCGCTAGGCTATGACAATGTCACCCTACTGCCAGATGAGTGAGCATCTTGGATAGAAGCCGATAAAATGCGTCCATTTCCGCACTAACTTTTAAGTTGCAAAACCCCTGTCAAGAACCAAATCAATAAAAAAAGACCAAGATTAGCACTTGGTCTTTTTTAAACAATAATTAAATACAATAGAGTGTGTCTTAGTTTTTATTTATTAGGCACGATAAGTTTTTGACCCTTCTTGAGTTCTACCTTAGCACTCAAACCATTCATCTTGGCAAGTTCCGCCACACTGATGCCATATTTTTTCGCCACAGAACTCAAGCTATCGCCTGATTTGACGGTATAGGTATCGGTAAGTTTGGGCACTTTGATGGTTTGACCACGCTGAAGCTGAGCATTCGTCGCCAGTTTATTGGTGGCTGCCAAATCTCTAACAGAAACACCGTATTTGTTAGCAAGTGCATTTAAACTGTCGCCTGATTTGACAGTGTAATTCTCAGTAGATTTGATGACATTGCCTCGAGCGACATTATCATTTTTGGAACTATTGCTAGTCTGTCTGTCTACTTTGACCGTACCTGAGGCAGGAATGGTTAGATTTTTACCACGAATTAAACCTGCTGTTCTTGATAAATTATTGGCAGCCGCCAACTCATCAACACTGATGCCGTATTTATTTGCCACAGAACTTAGGCTATCGCCTGATTGCACGGTATATCGCACCGCTTGATTATTTAATTTACGCTCCACTTGACTGCTGGTGGCAGGAACTTTAATGGTCTGACCTGCAATGAGTGATGTATTGGCATGAAAACCATTCAGGCTAGCAATGTCAGCATTACTCACGCCCAATTTATTAGCAACAGCCGTTAATGTATCACCTGCTTGGACTTTATAATTGCTGGTATTTATGTTTGGCTTATTATCCGCCTTGGCAGTCGACATCGGATTGCCTGAGACTTTTAGTTTTTGATTAATCAAAATACCATCCGTCACTGACAGACCATTGAGTGCTGCTAAGTCCTGAACGCTCATGTTATATTTATTTGCTACCGAAGTTAGACTCTCTCCTGAACGCACGGTATGGGTGTTGGTCTTAACAGCAGGCTTGGCGGCATCTTTGGCAACAGTGCTAACTTTACCTGGCACAAGCCACAATCTTTGACCTGTTTTTACTTGTGTGTTGGTCGGTATGCCATTATAGCTTGCCAATTGGCTGACGCTAAGTCCATGATTGGCAGCAATTCCTGTCAGTGTATCACCTGCCACCACTTTATACCGTTCTTGTTTGGTAGTGGATGCGACTGTAGATGTTGGCATCTGCTGTGTTATGGGGTCTGGGTTGTAGGCAGGTGTGTTTTGGATTGGTGTTGGGTTATTAACTGTGTTAATGATTGGTGTTGGCGATGTACCTGCCCCAACAGGTGCACTATAGCTCAAGCTCTTGGTTTCGCCGCGAGCTTCTAAGACGGATTGCTGAGTTTGTACTGCATTTAACTCAATATTGCCATCACGAGCGATGGGTTGAATCTCTTCGGTGCTGTTGGCTTGAATCTGAGCTGCGATAAAATCACGCTCTTCTTGAGTTAGGGGAGGTTCTTGAATGATGCTATTATTAATGGTAATTCCTGCACCTGTGGTAGGTAATGCATTCACAGAGGCAAGCTCTTGGGTTGAGGTGGGATTTTGAACGCCGCTTCTTGGTGATACATAACTACTTGCCACATAGGTAGATGCCCCATAGCCCATGCCTTGTAATGCTGTGATTTTTGTGTCTATGTTATTTGGCACGCTATTTGGAATGATGATTCTCCCCGGTCCACTGATGTCCACACTAAAATTAATCAAAGAAGGATTAAGTAGTCTTAATTCATCCACAGGCACACCCGTCAAGCCAGAGATGTCATACAGACTCACTCCAAAATTAGTAGGGACTGCTCTAAAATGGGTGTGGTTGGCGATGGCAGGTAGACTTACTCCATAGCCTTGAGGGTTTTTAATGATTTGAGCAACCGCCATAAAACGGGGTACGTAGTTCATGGTCTCTGTGGGCAGGCGTAACGACCAGTAATCCGTTGGCAGCCCTGCTCTACGGTTGGCATCAATGGCTTTTTGGATACGCCCAGGACCAGCATTATATGCTGCCAAAGCAAGCTCCCACGAACCAAACTGGTTATACAAACTGGTCAAGAAATCATATGCCGCTCGAGTGGATTCAATGATATCACGACGACCATCATAGGTAGTGCTCTGATTTAGACCATAAATTCGTCCTGTGCTAGGAATAAACTGCCAAAGACCTGCCGCTGCTGCATTGGAGGTTGCTGAGGGGTCATAAGAGCTTTCGATGATGGGTAATAAGGCAAGTTCGGTAGGAATACCCCGACGTTCCGCTTCTGTCACGGTGTGGTGCAGATAGCGAGAGGTGCGTGCTGTCAAGCGATTGATATAATCTTGGCGACTATAAAACCACGACTTCTGTGCTTCAATACGCACATTATTTACCTCGCCCATGCGATAACCTCTGCGAACCCTATCCCACAGATTGCCATAACGCTGGACTGTCAAGGCATCGCCTTCTACCATCGTCATATCCGTCGCCTGCAGCAGGTCTTCAAGCTCATCCAAAGTAGCTTGGTCAAGCACACCTGTATAAGTGTCTGTCGTGGTGGTAGGAAGGGCAATGGAAGTGTTATTTGTTGGTGTACTGACCTTTGATGGTGTCCCTGTGCTTGTATTAACCGTATTATTTGTACTGGCACATGCAAACAAAAGTGCGGATGAGACAGCGATGGTGAGTGGCTTTACTAGTCCTATATGATTGGTCGAGCCTAGTTTGCAAAAAAGTGACATAGAAAATCTCATTATTAAAAATTTACCTGTATTATAATCTATCAAGATGATTATATCAAAGATAAAAATACAACCATATACACAGTTCAGCCTCAAAATCCCTACATTCTTTAAACATCAAGCCATGATAAGGGCATGCAGATATAGAATATTTACCCTTTCTTACCTTTTATAAAACAGCATGAATCAAGGCTTTAGCATATTTTTCATGAACATTAGGCACGTTCGTGTTAATGGTAAAGTTCTACAATTTTTGTTTTTAATCGCAACAATCATCATATGGTGTCCCCATAAAACTAATCGTCGGCATGTCCCACACACCGACCGGCTCCACCTTATTCTATTGTGACCTGTGATACCGCTCGCAACAAGACGGCATTACCGCCAATCTGTGATAACGTTGCCTTTGACTGTGTGATGAACGTGGTGCGATGTCCTGATTTTACCCAGCTCTCTGTTGTCACAACAGTAGCACGGGCTTGATTGCCTGTGATGACCACATCTGTGATATTAATGTTATAGCGATAATCACTAGCACCCGCCCACGACTTTTGAAGCAGTTGCAAATACGCATTTTTATCAAGACTGGTCGTTTTTCCTTTGCGAGTCAGACTAATGACAGCATTGTCATCAATCAAACGTGAGACCATACCGATGTTTTGGGAATTCGCTGCCGTGTTCATGCTGTTGGCAAAATTCTGCACTGCTGATTCATTCATGGCATAAGCAGGAGTCATCACCGCAATGCCCATGCCTAACAATGTAGCCGACCCCACATAACCGATTGTGGGCAAACGCCAAAGCTGTTTGGACTGTTTGGTGTGCACGCTCTTCGGCTGAGCCTTTACCTGCCCTTTTTTATGCCAAAATGCCAACACCAACCCAGTCACGGTCAATGTTTTAATGATTTTTTTCATCATATAAATAGCTTAAATATAAAATTTATCATAAGATAACAGTAACGCCCTAAGCGAACATGACTACTTTGTAATATTTTGTTGCAATTTTGGCGGTATTTTAAGTCAAGTCACTACCCACTTTCTTTGGTTTTTTGACTCAAGCTTATCATTAAGGATTTATTGACACTTCATCAACATTTTCATCGTCTGCCACTTTCGTGCCAAGCCGACTCATGCGTTTGTCCATGAGCTGACGAGCCAAAGCCTGCATGTCATCTACGCGGTCAATCTCATCTACAATTTCAAGTCCGAGTAGTGTTTCAAGTACATCTTCTAAACTGACAATCCCTTTAATCTCGCCAAACTCCCCCACCACAAGAGCGATGTGCAGTCGGTCTTTTAACATCAAATCTAACACATCAAAAAGTTTCATCTTAGCAAATACAAAAGTGATATTACGCTTAAAGGTTTTAATCGGTGTATGAATCTCTTGGTTTGCCTTGGCAATGAGCAGGTCGCTCTTTAACACAAATCCCGTGGCGTTATCCAAGTCATCATCAAAAATCGGAAACCGTGAAAATGGTAACTTAGGATGCATGGCAAACACATCGCCCACCGTCATGTTCTCATCAAAAGCAACCATCACTGAGCGTGGAGTAACGATGCTTTCCACGTGAATCATACTAAGTGCCAGCGAATTCTTAATGATGCGGGTCTCAAGTTCGCTCATCTGACCTGAACTTTCACCCTGATTGGCAAGTGCAATGAACTCATTACGACTAAAACTCTGCTCACTGTGACCACGTGTCAGCAGTCGGGATATCTGCTCAGCCAACCATACGATGGGAAATAAGATGACGTTAATTCCTTTCACATAGTACGCTACAGGTACGCTAAATTTACGCCAATAAGTCGTGCCAAGCGTTTTTGGGATAATCTCTGTACCAATCAAAATCACCACCGTCATGACCGCTGAGAACACTCCAAACCACGCACTACCGAAGACAATCGTTGCCTGTGCTCCTGCACCAAGTGAGCCTAAAGTATGAGCCACCGTATTTAGAGTCAGAATGGAGGAAATGGATTTTTCGATGTTGTTAATTTTAACATCTTCTAATAAGGAGGCTGTCTTTGGACTGTCTTCTTTAATGCTTTCAATATAGCTTGGAGTCATGGTCAAAAGAGTCGCCTCTGAGACTGAGCAGACAAAAGATACTACCAATGACAAAGATACATAAAAAATCAGCAAGGCAACATCGGCACTGCTTGCTCGTCCTAAACCATCGCCAGTAGCAGCAAAGGCAAAGGCAGGCATGAGGATTAACAAAGAAAAAAGATAAAATCGCGGTCGGGGCATATCAATAGGACATGAATTAAATTAACCGCTAATATTAAGCTAAAATGCTGCTGACTGCAAGTAATTTAGATGAATTTTAGCGTTTAAGTACATGATTGTTTTAGTACGGTCATATTAGGCAGAGTCACATCACTGATGGGGAGTTTTTATATTTTATAATATTTTCATGGGCTTATGCAAAATTTTATGAATTATCACGGTTTTGTGATATGATATGCGTTATTTTTCGTTTTGGAAACTTCGGAGCAATTATGTTACTTTCTATTTTAGCAACCAGTGCCCCCGCTCAGCCCAATACTTTTTTGCAAATTTTGCCAATGGTTGCCATCTTTGCCATTTTTTACTTTCTCATCATTCGTCCCCAGTCTAAGCGTGCCAAGGAGCATCGTGCGATGGTGGATAACTTGACAGTAGATAATGAAGTGGTTTTTGCAGGTGGATTGGTTGGTCGCATCAAAAAAATTGATGGGGACTATGCTGTCATTGCCTTAAATAATAATACTGATGTTAAAATTCAGCGTGCTGCTGTGATTAGCGTCCTTCCCAAGGGTACTATTGAAAACATTTAAGTGCTATTGGTTTGTGTCCCATGACCATCAATCATCATGATAATTAAATGGTTTGGTCAATACCAAACTTATCATTAACCCTTGTAAAGAAGCTCTTATGCATTACCCTGCTTGGAAATACATATTAATCGCTGTAGTGCTGGTCATTGCTGGCCTGTATGCCCTGCCCAATCTCTATCCTGACGAACCTGCGGTACAAATCACCGGAGCGAGTGCAGGCACAGAGCTGTCCTCAGACATACTGGTGCAATCAGAAGCCTTACTTGATAAGGCAGGTTTGGCACATCATGGCGGTAACTTTGATAATAATAGTGCCTTAATTCGCCTAAATAGTGCCGAAGACCAACTAAAAGCACAAGAAACCCTGCGTCAAAATCTAGGCGACAACTATGTTGTGGCATTAAACCTTGCTCAGACCACCCCAGAATGGCTTAAGAATATTGGTGCAAAACCGATGAAGCTAGGCTTAGACTTGCGTGGAGGTGTGCGTTTTGTGCTAGAAGTTGATATGGACAAAGCATTAGAGCAACGCCTAAGCGTAGCAAGCCAAGACGTTCGTCGCAACTTACGTACAGCCCAGATTGCCATCAAAAGCCTCAGAACCACAGATGACGGCATGGTACTGACCTTTAATAGTAATGACGAACGCAATAATGCACAAAGTGCCTTACAGAGTCAGATGACAGACTTTAGTTTAAGACCCCTTGCCAGTACAGAAGGTGCGGTTCTTGAGCTCAAATACACCGAGCAGGCACTCACCCAAATCAATGAATATGCTGTCGGTCAAAATTTAACCACTTTACGTAACCGCATCAATGAGCTGGGTGTAGCAGAAGCCCTTGTACAGTCTCAGGGTTCAAATCGTATCGTGGTAGAATTACCGGGGGTACAAGACACCGCTGAAGCCAAACGTGTCTTAGGTCGCACTGCCAACCTAGAATTTCGCATGGTCAGTGATGATGCACAAGGCTTCACAGGAGGCATCGCTCCTGCTGGTACTGAGGCTTTTCCTTTTGGCACTCTTGATGGTCCACCCATTTTGCTTAACCGTCAAGCCATCGTCACTGGTGATAAAGTTCAAAACGCCCAAGCAGGGGTCGATGAAAATGGTCGTCCTCAGGTCTCTATTACTTTAGATACCGCAGGTGGTCGCCTCATGCAAAATGCCACTCGTACGAGTGTAGGCAAACAAATGGCAGTGCTGTTCATTGAAAATAAACAACGCATCAGTTATGAGACTGACCCCACCACTGGGGAAACCAAAGAGACACGTCAAGCATATAGTGAAACCCGTGTAATTAACCAAGCCACCATTCAAGCGGTGCTAGGCTCATCTTTTGTCATTACTGGTCTTGACAGCCCTGCCGAAGCAAGTGAACTGGCTTTATTATTACGCTCTGGGGCATTGGCAGCACCCATGTATTTCGTAGAAGAACGTACCATCGGTCCATCACTTGGTCAGGATAATATTGACAAGGGCTTATCCGCTTCTAAAATCGGCTATCTTTTAGTTTTCTTATGGATGATTGTGTTTTATCGTACTTGCGGTGTGATCGCCAGTATTGCCCTTGCTCTAAACATTGTCATGCTCGCCGCGATGATGTCCATCATCGGTTCATCTTTAACTCTACCTGGTATTGCGGGGATTGTACTGACCATGGGCATGGCAGTTGATGCCAACGTGCTCATCTTTGAGCGAATTCGTGAAGAACTCGCCAATGGCGTCAGACCCAAATCCGCCATTGTGGCAGGTTTTGACCGTGCATTTAGCTCCATCTTTGACGGTAATATCACAACACTGCTGGTTGCGTTTATTTTATTTGCCATTGGCACAGGTCCTGTTAAAGGCTTTGCGGTAACACTCGCCATTGGGATTATCACATCCTTATTTACTGCCGTCATTGTGACACGCGCCTTAATGCAGTTGTGGTATGGCAACCGCAAAAATCTTACCAAAATAAGCATCGGTTAGGAGTAAAAGATGACAGACAATCATGACAATCTAAACACCAATGGTGAGATTCGCCGTCGTCGTGCACCACGCCGTGATGGCAAAGGCAGTAATGCCAAAGCCAATGCCAGCCTTGACAATCAAGCCATTATTCCCCAAACTGATGAATTTGCTGAAAAAGAGGGTGGGGTCAAACTCATTGGAAATCGCCGTATCATACCCTTTATGAAACTTGAAATTCCTATGGTTGTCATCTCCCTGATTTTGATGGTTGCTAGCATCATTGCCATCGCCACCAAAGGGTTGAACCTAGGAATGGATTTTACAGGGGGAATTTCTGCTGATGTGACGTACTCTCAGCCTGTTGAACAAGCTGATGTTGTTACAACCCTATCTGATAAAGGTTTTAATGATGCGGTGGTGCAGTATCTTGGCACTCGTCAAGAACTGCTCGTTCGGCTACCTCCTCAAGAAAATAAAGACCCTGAGGGATTAAGTACAGCTTTAACTGACGCCCTAAACCTACCTACCAATCCTGCCAAAGTGGACAACATTAATATTGTCGGCGGTCAGGTAGGTAATGAGGTTTATACCAATTCTTTGATGGCGTTGGGTCTGGCGTTAGTCCTGATGATGATATACATCTCCATTCGCTTTCAGTTTAAGCTAGCGGTCGGTGCGGTAGTAGCTCTGTTTCATGATGTATTGGTAGTATGTGGACTGTTTGCTCTGTTCGGCTGGCCATTTGATTTGACTGTGCTTGCCTCGGTATTAGCATTAATCGGCTATTCGGTAAACGATACCATCGTCGTCTATGACCGTATTCGTGAGAATTTTCGCCGTGTACGTGGGCTATTACCTCGCCAAGTAGTGGATTTATCCCTAACTGAGACTCTTCGCCGTACATGCATGACATCAGGAACGATATTCGTGGTGGTGCTTGCCCTCTTATTCTTGGGCGGCGAGGGACTGTTTTGGTTTGCACTTGCTCAGTTTATTGGCACCATTGCAGGGACTTATTCCTCCGTCTATGTTGCCAGTTCCATTCCTTTACGCATGGGTCTGTCACGTGAAGACTTCGTCGTGCGAGTTAAACCTGAATTTGAAGAAGAAGTGGTGGTCTTTGCCGACCCCAAACTTCAAAACGCCCAAGATTAATCATCATAACACCGTCCAAGTCAAAATGCTGGGCGGTTTTTTGTGCCATAAAATCAGCCCATGAGGCTAACCAAATGGTAATCCTTTTTCCCTTCAGACATACCCTCATCGTCTGCTGCATTTGGCATTTTAAATTGTGCTTTTCTTATTCTTAAACAGACCCAACATTGGTTACACTGTTAAAATCAAAAAAAATCCCATATTTTTGCTAAAAATACTTAGACTGATAGCTGTTTTGTCAGATGAGTCGCTAGCAGAGAGTAAATTTGACCATTTTTGGTGCAAAATGCCATGCAAATATTTAAGGTGGTGTGCTGAAAACTTACGCCATTAATATGCTACTCGATATGCCAAATGATTTTTCATGGACTGCTGACGATAGGCAAACACAAAACGCACAAATCCACCACAGTAAAAATGAGCTGACACTTGCTTAATTTTGATTTTTTATAAAATCTTCATCATCAGAAGTGATTTTGGGCAAAATCTAAGACCACTTATCAAGGCGTTATAACGCAACCATCTTCTCTTCTCTGACGGTCTTAATCCTCCTGTCAGATGCCCATGCCAACACATCTTCACGTTTTAAGGCAGTTGCCATCATGTCTGGAAACTGGTCGGGCGTGCAAGCGAAAACAGGACAATCCATGCCAGCAAAGATCTTAGCAAGATGCTCATCATAAGATGGTCGCCCATCATCAGATAAGGCGAGTAAAGTAATCACATTCACCCCTTGTCTTTTTAGATTGGCGATACGACTTATCAGCTCTTTTTCATCACCTCCTTCATACAAATCCGTGATGAGTATTAAATGGGTCTGAGCGGGACGCTCTATTTTATCGCCACAGTATGCTACCGCCTGATTGATGTCTGTGCCACCACCCAACTGTACGCCAAATAATACCTGTACAGGATCAGCAAGCTCATCAGTCAAATCAAGTACCACGGTATCAAAGCATACCAAACGAGTCTTTACCGCAGGAATGCTTGCCATTACCGCCGCAAAAACAGCACTATACACCACCGATGTCGCCATAGAACCTGATTGGTCAACACACAAAATCACTTCATCTAAGTCGGTAAGTTTACGGTGCTGACGCATAAATCCCACCAATGTCTCAGGCACAACCGTTTTGTATTGAGTCTGATAATGGCGTAAGTTGCTCTGTATCGTCCTTCCCCAGTCAATGTCATTAAAGCGAGGACGATGTGTGCGTTTGGATTTATTGACTGCCCCACGAATGGTTTCTTGGGTTTTATTTTCTAGTTTTTTTAGCAGTTCATCCACTACTTTTTTGATGACTTGGCGGGCAGTATCAAGTGTTTTTTCGGGCATGGCAGAACGTAAACTCACCAAGTCCGCCACCAAATGTACATCTGCCTCCATCGCCGATAAAAACTCAGGTTCTAGTAGCATCTGTTTTAACCCAAGTCGCTCAAATGCATCTTTTTGCACCACTTGCACGACCGAACTTGGAAAAAACTCTCGTATGTCACCCAGCCACTTTGCCACCTTAGGAGCAGAACGACCAAGTCCTGCTTTTTTATCACCATCATCACCATATAAAGCAGTCAGTGCTTGAGACAACCTTCTATCCAAATCCGATAAAGCCTCATCATCACCACCTAAAATCAGGTGCCAGCGACGAGATTTTTCTGATATTTGATTGGTTAGGGTGTTCATTTTTTTCCTATGGATAATGATGTGGTTAGACTGTTTTATGGCGATATTAATCTGATATTCACGATAGATTCAAGTTAATATTTTTTGCATTTCATCAAGGTGTCTTTGCCAAAAAATCTCTAAATCCTCATGATAGACAAATACATCATCTGCTTTGCTCTGTCCAAAAATCACCTCTAAAAGTCGTTTTCGCTCATGACTGTCAAGCGTACTAAACACACGGCGAAACAGAGGCAGATACTCGGTAAAATCAGTTTCATCTAGTGACAAAATCCACGTTTCAAGCGTGGTTAAAAGCAGCTTGTCATAAAGCAGCTGATCCGTTGAGCCACTAAAAAACCCTTCAAAAAAACGTGCTGACTGACTTGCCTCGATGGCAGGCGAGAGTGTTTTTTGTAGCATTTTGGTTAGCTCCTGCACAGACAGCTTATCATTTTGGTAGAGTAGGCGGGTTGCCAATCCCACCACCTGCAAATGTGCATTATCTTTGGCATAACCACTTCCTAATGCCTGACCCACCACCTCGGTCAAAGCCTGCCACCACAAATCAGTAAGCTCGTCATTTTGAGCAATCTTTAATGCTCCATATAAGTCCGTCATATGCTGATGATAGTCGTTCGCCTCATCATCATTGATGTTTTTTATGGCAAAAGGCAGTCCCACGCTCGCCTTCACCATCAGCTCGTAAACGAGCTCACCCACTTTGTCTAGTGCAACCTTACGAGCCGTACCATAACGCTGCAAGTGAATCAGCGGCGACAAACTTTGTAATAGCGTCATCACATTATCGGTGTGCGTAGCTTGTTCAGAGAGCCTCTTAATGCCTGTCATGGCAGACTTATCAAGCCCTGATTCCAAAGCACTCTGCACTTGCTCGGCAAGCTTACCGAGCTCATGAGTCTGTTCCATTTTTTCAGACAAAGCATTCGCACTTGCCTCAAATATGGTGTTGCCATAGATCAGATTTTCGATCAATGTTATTGAAAATTCAGGATGCCAACAAATTTCCCAACGTTCACGAAATGTCCCGCGGCTACTTCCTGTATGACGCTTCCTCCCCCAAGGTACACCCAATATTGTTAAGCGGTGGAGTAAATGTGATTTTTTTAATCCGATGTCACTTCGCAGATCAAAATCCACTTCTTTGGGAGTGCTCTCGGCTTTTAGCTTGGTTTGTTTCTTTAACCGCTCCAAATCTTCTAATAGTGGTGTTAAAGGTAAATCATCAGGAATACCGCCCACCTCCTTGCCAAGCAGTATCTCACGGGCAATACTCTGCCACAAAACTTCCTCACCAAAGCACAAGCATGACACCACCGCATCACACAACTCCTCAAAACCAACCACACGTCTGTCACGTACCGTCGCCAAACTTTGTGCCAAACGAGTTGTCTCTATGACAGAGGCTGTGGAAATGCTTTGACCTTGCCCTCTTAACACAGCGGCAATCTTTGTCAGCCACTTTTCGTGTATATTGAGCTTATTCTCCCATAAATGCTGATACCACATGGGGGCATCTACGCCTGCTCCATAACCCCCTGCTTGACCAAAGCGTGCTAAACGTGAGGTGGTATAGGGAATCCACGTGGTTTTGAGTTTAGAAGTGGGAAGTTTTTTGGGCAAGCCTTTTAAAAGTATCGCATCACTTTTGATGGTGTGTTTTATGACTTGACCATTTTGGGTGAGCACTAAACGCTCATCTAATGCAGGAACGTGCCATGCGCCACACACGACCGCCATACATTCATCATCACCCATGTCTTTGGCGTGTCGCCTAATCTCTTGACGCATGAAGGCTTCACGAATCTCATCTTCATCAGTCATCATCTCATCTTTTGCAATGTCATCAAGCACTCTTTGGCGTAACGCCCTCATCATCTGGGCTATCGCCCCAAAGACGCTGACATCATCATCTGCTGACTGTTCAATGACATCATTCCAAAAACTCTCACCATCTTTATAACCTGCTAGACGACCCATCATACCAATAGGGTCAAGACGCAGCCGCTCTAGCTCCTGCTTGCGTATGTCATGTAAATGATACCCCAAATCACTCTCAATCGTGTCTTGTTCGTCCTCTGTATTTGTGACATGGTCATCTACATCTTTTATTGATTCTTGTGCCAAATCTTGCGTTAAAGCTTCTTTTAACTCTTCTTGCACATCCTCCTGTGCTATTGGTTGGTCCAACTTGGCAATCTGCCCAGCAAGCATGACTGATGCCGGCAAGTCAATCAATACCGCATCCACCCCATGATTGACCGCCCACAAGCAAGTCTGATATTCTGGCGAGTATTGAGCAAATGGATAATAAAAGTGGCATTCTGGCAATTCACTGGCATATGCCAAAAGTGCCACAGGTGGCTTCATTTGTGGATGGGCAAGCAAAGGCAAAAGTTCATTGCAATCGCTAGGACCTTCTATGAGTATCTTGGTGGGGTTTAAGCGATCAAGAGCAGACAACAAACGCTTCGTGCTACCTACACCATGATGGCGAATGCCAAAATAATGAATATCTACCATAATTCATCCTAGTACTTTATCACTTGTCCATCACTTAATGTAGCAACCACCTGATATGTTGTGCTATCGTCTTTGATAAGGTCAATATGTTGCACACTTATCCTGCCTTGAACCAGCTTTTCGGTTATCTCTGAGTCAAGATACTCCTGAAAATCTCCCTCCACAATCGGACTGAGTATCTGCCTATCAAAGACATTAATAAGCAATCTATCATCCATCACCGTTTTGACGTCTCGCCCACCCTTGATGACTTTTTGTGTTTCTAACATATACGCCACCGCCACGAGCTTGTCTGAACAAAAAGTCTTGGCATGCTTTACTGTACGTCCCAAAAAATCAATACGAGCCTTACCCCACTGATATAGATTTTGTCGATTCAATGGCTTCCATGCACAACCCGCCTCTAGGTGTAGTTCATCAGGGTGGATGGTTGGATGTAAATCTGGCAAAGCCACACCATTAAAATGATAACGTCCACCACCCCACTCTGCTCCATGTTGGTCTGCCATGACTGCAAAGACAGCATTGAGCTGATCTTGATACTCACTAGGTTTTACTACCATATGTCCCAAATTAAGATTAATCACCTCTTCTAGAGCAAGTCTTTGGGCGTACAATAATTTGCCATTTTTGGTGTGAGAGATGGTGATTTTTAGGTGGTATTTGCCATCATCACTCACCTCATAAACATAATCTGCTTGCTTATCACTCGGCAAACCTACATAAAAAAATGAGCTTGACCCCAGATTGAACGAATAATAAGACTTCCATTCATGCCCGTCTTCTAGATAGCGTGGCGGCAATATCACAGGGAAAATGTGATCGTATGTATATACTTTATGCAAACGTCCACCGCCATCCCCATAACCCCAAGGATTATGCAAGCCCTTTGATCGTCGCACTTCAACGAGTGTTTTTTTATCAAACGGTACATCCGCCCATGCCTGTTGTTTGTCCGCAGACACAAATATACTACTGTCTTGATTATTGTATTCTTTATCTGCCTGCCATTTTTGCTTGGTCAAAGTTAAAGGTGGTGCGGGCAGCTTAGGCATGGTGGATGTAGCGATTGGTTGCGACGGGGTTTTTTTGACAATCCCATCATCAGCATCGCACGTCAATAGCACACACATCAGCCCCAAAAAGGTCAGATTTTCCATAAGATATCATAATAGCTCATTCATGGTGTGATAAAACTCAGCATAATCTTTACGTTTTTTGAGCACCGTTTCTAGATATTCTTCTAGCACTGCCTTATCTTGCACAGGATCTTTAATGATTGCCCGCAACATATTTTGACTGACGATATCAGCAGATAAATGACCACTTTCAAACCAGTGCGATTGCGATAAACTGCTTATCATCACCGAAATAGCCTCTGCAGTGGATAAGTTGCCAGTTGGTGTTTTTAAAGCAATCTTACCGTCTAGAGTCTCACCACCACGCAGCTCACGGAACATCGTGATGACCTTGGCAATCTCTTCACTCGTATTTTTCGGTACAGGCAACTCTAGGTTTACCCCCATCTCTGCCACTCGCTTGGAAACAATAGCTATCTCTTCATTCATGTCGTCAGGCAAAGGCAAAACCACCACGTTAAAACGACGTTTTAGGGCACTAGACAGCTCATTAACTCCTTTGTCGCGGTTATTGGCGGTGGCAATGACATTAAAGCCACGTTTGGCATAGACCGCATCATTGAGTTCACTGATGGGCAGCATTTTTTCAGACAAAACAGTAATGAGTGTATCCTGTACGTCTGAGCCCATGCGAGTCAACTCTTCTAGTCGACATAGTGTTCCGTCTTGCATGGCACGAAACAGTGGGGTCGGCACAAGCGCCTCTTTGCTCGGTCCATGTGCCAAAAGCTGAGCATAATTCCAACCATAGCGGATTTGGTTCTCATCTGTGCCTGCTGTGCATTGAATCACGCGAGTACTATCACCACAGATACCCGCTGACAAATGTTCTGACACCCATGACTTTGCCGTTCCTGGCACACCAAGCAATAACAAAGCTCGATCAGTCGCCAAAGTCGCCACCGCTGTTTCAATAAGCTTGCGATTGCCCACGTATTTTTCGCTGATGATGGTACCATCTGAGGTGGTGCCACCCATTAAGTATTTGACAACCGCCTGAGGAGATAGTGCCCATCCCGTTGGTTTTTGAGCGGTGTCGTCCATTTTTAAGGCAGATAATTCGTGAGCATAAACCACTTCGGAAGGCTGACGTAAAATATCAGTCATGACAGTTTCCTTCTTGACGAACAGGGGTCTATCCCCCGATAAATTAAATTTAAAATAAATTAGGCTATGACCCACATTGGCTTTCGCCATCAAAATCAAGAAAAAATACCCGTTTTCCTAAACGGCAAACCGACCGTTATGATGTCGGTCAAGTGTGCGATAAAAAAAACAAGATTTGACCATTTTGGTACAAGCATAGAACACAGGCAGTAACATATGATGCACCAAACACTAGGCAGTCAATTTATGCAGCATGAGCAAAATAAGCCATGATGCTCACCTTTATCTGCCAATAAATACAACATTCATCACACCCGATTGTCCAACAAAGCATTTAGAGTTAAGATCGATAAGGCAGCATCAGTTTTCATGATGCCCAACTGCTCCAGATGAGCCAAGCATTCTTTAGCAGTGTTTTGACCAATAAGTAGTCCCAGGGCGTGCATTTGCCTGATGAGGTAATGATTGTCCAGATGATCTGAGTTTTTCTTTTGCCAATTATGAATATTCTCGATAAGCTGTCGATAACTTTTACTTATCTGTAATGCCTCAAAGCCCAAATCCAAAGCATGTGGCATGATGCACAACAAATCAGAAAAATCCTCTTTTTTTAAAAACTTTTTATAAGCAAAGTCTTGTCTGATTGAAAGCGGTAATCTTGGACGAATGAGCATATAGTAATGGATGTTTTTCTTGTCAATGATTTTAAGTAGCGGCTTAGCAATGCGACACAATGCCTCATCATTCATCATGTTTATCACTCTTGAAAACAAAACATGATTATAGTCATAATAACCCGCCCTTCTCTCATTACCATCAAAGTCCCATGCCAATAAAAAATCTGTCAAAGATAGGTCAAATTTTTTGGCAAGGGCAAACAGATTGACCTTTTGCATTAAGTCTTGACGATTCTCTCGTTGCTTGTTGTTTTTGGTGGCTGTAAAAATAATGCCATCAGCTCCCATTTCTAATTCACCAAACAGGTCATCAACCATGACATCATCGTCATCATGCTCACCCAGTCGTGCCAAATAATTCTTAGCGATGTCTTTAACCTTTTGGGAGCGGTCCTTCTCAAGACTTTGCAAAAACGACTTGTCCTCATCTGATAAATTGACCGCCAAAGTCTCCACCAGCTTGAGGCGTTTTTCTGCAATCTCTTTTGGTGCCAACTTCATGATCAACTCTCGTGCAGCGGTCGGGTCGCTTTTTCGCTGCTGTTTGAGTAAAGAGAGCCTTTGGGTGGGATGCCACTCTTCCCAATTATCATAAGTTAGAACACCTGATTGCGTCTGCGTCTTTCCCTC
>JBHCHC010000181.1:0-5123 GCA_041802645.1 Moraxella sp.
AGGGCGGTTAAGATCGGCATCACGTCCTGCCAGATAATCGTTCACCGTCACCACATGCACGCCTTTGCCACTGATGGCGTTCAGATAGATGGCAAGGGTTGCCATGAGCGTCTTACCCTCGCCGGTCTTCATCTCGGCAATCTTGCCCTCGTGCAAGGTCATGCCGCCAATCAGCTGTACGTCATAATGACGCATGCCATTGACACGCTTGGATGCCTCACGGCACACGGCAAATGCCTCAGGCAAGAGTTTATCAAGACTCTCACCTTGAGCATGGCGACGCTTAAATTCATCGGTTTTTTGACGCAGTTCGTCATCAGACAATGCCATAATCGTCGGCTCAAGGGCGTTAATCTTGTCCACGACTTTACGCATGCGTTTTAATTCACGTTCGTTTTTGGTGCCGATGACTGCACCGATGACTTTTGATAGCATTTGTGATGTTCCAAATTACACGGATAACAATATTAATAGCACAATTTAATGGTTGTTAATTTTAAAAAATCAAGTAACCACAACCTGTACTGCCTTGCTTTTATTTTAATGTCTTTTATTTTTGACAAAGTATTGGTCGGATTCAACCAAATTCACGATTGATAAAATCAGCGAAGGCGACGATTACTTTAACCAACTTTGGATGGTGCTTTCCCAGCGTTTTTCCTACTTCTGGATAAACAAACGGTGGACTTTGTTCCGTATCATAATGACACTGGATAATGTTCACCCACCAAATCTCTGATGCTAGGGTTTTTATCATTGCCATAAGCATCATCGGTAACATATAAAAGACCTTCCGCCCAAACATCGCCAATATTAAAACTGTATTTTTTTATTGATAAAATTTTCGATATTATTCATCATGTCATCAATAAAAGCCTTGCCCTTTAAGACTAACCAACAGCGAAAATAAATAAAACCATCCATCGATAAGTAGTTATCAAAATCATAAGCACGTCCAATTTTTTCAAATGGATTTTGTAAAATAATCTCCAACTCAGCAATCGAATCAATCTGCAAATCATACAACAATTTTTGTAACAAGCGTTCAAAAATCACCAATTTATCTTCATCAAACTGACTTAAATAATTGGTTAAATTCTCCAAATGCTCATCAATATCATACTGACTCCAATGAGCTTTTTTGGTGTTGCTTTTATCAATGGCTTGCCAAAACCAGTCTGTGCCTTGCTGTGAAATATTTTTCATCTTATCACTTTGAGATGAATGTTTACTAGCCGGCCAATTGAGCGAATGCTTTATCAGCACATGCTAGGGTTTTTTCCAAATCCTGCTTAGTATGAGCAGCTGACATAAACGCCGCCTCAAAAGCAGACGGAGCAAGATAAATACCTTGTTTTAACATCGCATGAAAGAATTGATTGAAACGTTTGGTGTCAGCTTTTGCCACATCATCAAAGTTTTTGGGCAACTCTTTGGTAAAAAACAATCCAAACATACCCCCCACATGACAGCTTGCAAAGTCTATGCCATGCTTGTCGGCCAATGCTTGCAAACCACTGACCAATTGAGCAGTTTTGGCGGTCAGCTCTTCATAGAAGTTAGGTTTGGTCAGTTCATCAAACATCGCCTTACCTGCACGCATCGCCAAGGGGTTACCCGAAAGTGTGCCTGCTTGATAGACCCCACCCAAAGGAGCGATACACTCCATGATTTCACGTTTGCCACCAAACGCACCCACAGGCAGTCCTGCACCAATGATTTTGCCGAATGTTGTCAAATCAGGAATGATACCAAAATACTCACTTGCCCCTCGCAGTCCCACTCGAAATCCTGTCATCACCTCATCAAAGATAAGCACCACACCGTGCTTGGTGCATAACTCACGCAAGGCATGATGAAAGTCAGCACTAGGAATGACCATGTTCATGTTACCTGCAATTGGCTCTAAAATCACACAAGCCAACTCGTCACCGAACTTTTCAAAGACTTGCTGCAATGCCGAAAGGTCATTATAAGGCAAGGTCATCGTATGTTTGGCAAAGTCAGCAGGGACGCCCTTAGAAGTTGGCTCTCCAATATCTAACATGCCAGAGCCAGCTTTGACGAGCAGGCTATCACTATGCCCATGATAGCAACCCTCAAATTTAACGATTTTATCTCGCCCTGTATACCCCCTTGCAAGACGAATGGCACTCATCGTTGCTTCTGTGCCTGATGACACCATGCGGATAAGCTCAATGTGTGGCATCAGCTCACAAATCATGTCTGCCATCGTGGTCTCAAAGGGGGTAGGCGCACCAAACGACAATCCATCAGCAGCAGCCTGCTTAACCGCCTCGATGACCTTAGGATGAGCATGACCTAAAATCATCGGACCCCACGAGCCGACATAATCAATATACTCACGTCCTTGAGTGTCATACATATATGCCCCAGCAGCACGAGACACAAACACAGGCGTACCTCCCACACCCGTAAAAGCACGTACAGGTGAGTTAACCCCTCCAGGAATGTGGCGTTTGGCTTTTTCAAACAATACTTGGTCGGCAGTCAAAGTCATGATAATATCCTAGATTCATCTGATAAATTGGTTTATTTTATCATTTTTTGGCGTGAGTGTCTGATTTGATTTGGTTTGATTTTCGTCTGTGGTGACATTAGGCGGCACAACCTTCGTGATTTTAAAGGATTGATTTAATAATCAGCTTCATAGGAAAAGTGACAACCTACAAAAATACTCATAAATTTTACAAAAAATGACTATTTTTTATTTAAATTTTTCAAAAAAACCGATATAATAATAAAAAAAATAACATACCAATCGCTTAAGAAATATTTAATTACATAAAATTACATTAATCTGCCTAGAAATTAATCAATATCTCAACTCACATGGAACATGAGATGGTCATGAGCATCAATCCTAATGATTTTTTCAATCAGAAGCCTTCTGATGATGTCAGACACAGCAAAGAACCAACCAAACAGGATTTTGACTTGCTCAACACTCAAAACAATGAGGTTAAGCAACAAAATCTTGGGTGGTTGGCATTTTTAAAAAAACACCAAAATTTTTTACTGCTTCAATGTGTATTGCTTGTCTTAATTGGGGTGAGTTTTTTATTTTGGTAAATTTAATGACATAAAAACCCTGCTTAGCAGGGTTTTATATTGGGGCATGTTGAACATTTATCATCAAAACCCTTATGCAGCAGAGCTTAAAAACCCTTATGCAGCAGAGCTTAGAAGAATATTTTTTGCTTTTTCTAACATCTTAGAAGCTTTTTATGTCAAGAAATGATAAATGAAGCATCGGCACGCCCTAGTTTCATGCTTTTTTGACCACGCTAGATTTGAGTTTCATTGCCCCAAAACCGTCAATTTTACAATCAATGTCATGCTCATCGGGTGCATCATGAATCAAACGAATGGATTTAACTTTTGTACCAACTTTGATGGACGTGCTTGACCCTTTGACTTTTAAGTCCTTAATCACCGTCACACTGTCGCCATCAGACAGTACATTACCCACCGCATCTTTGATGACAGATACCTCGTCTGCCCCATCACCCTCTTGCCACTCATGACCACACATCGGACAGATAAGTAAGTCGCCGTCGGCATAAGTGTAGTCTTGAGAACATTTAGGGCAGGTAGGGTAAGTCATGATTTTTTCCAATGATAAATGAATGTATTATAGCATTTTTGACAATCATTTGCTTGAAAATGAGATGATGTTACCCTATTGAGGTGTAAAACCAAAATCATTATTTGAGACATCTCCATGAGTCAATTTTCACAACTGACACTCACCGGTAAAGACGCTGCCAAGTTTTTACAAGGTCAATTAACCCTTAATGTCGATAAACTCACCACAGATTTTCTGCCCTGTGCCATCAGCAATCTAAAAGGACGTGTAGATTTTGGACTGTGGGCAAGTCGTGATGGCGAGGAGGACTTCTTTCTCATCACAGCCAGCGACTGTATGGATGAGATGACCTCTCACCTTAAAAAATACAGTGCTTTTTCCAAATTAAGCTTATCTGCTCCCACCTCAGTTTATCCCAGCGTAGAAAACCAAGTTGCTGTCTTTGTTGCTGACCAAAGCAAGGCGGACTTTGATGGCTGGGCAAGAGCAAGCATAAAGACGGGTAATTATTGGATAACCAAGCTAACCCGAGGGCTTTTCCAACCTCAAGAGTTACGTCTACATCAGCGTGGTGGTGTGGATTATGATAAAGGTTGTTACCTAGGACAAGAGGTCATCGCTCGCCTATACTTTAAGGCAAGTCCCAAGGCGTATCTACATCGTGTTTTACTGCCCAGACAAATGGGTGATGGTGAAAAATTAGGCAAGGTAAAGCTTGTTAATGGTGTCATCACTGATGATGGTTATGAGGCGTTGGTGGTCGGTTCATCCGATGATGTGGCACAGGTTGGGCTAATTTTACCTTTGCCTACTTCATTAATGGGTGATGTGACACGAGTCAGATAATCAGCGAACCCAACATTAACAAGTTAATAATCGCTCATCATCAATGGGCATTTCACACTTCCAACAAAAAATTAATCGGTCCATCATTGACTGAGCTAACTTCCATCATCGATCCAAATTCACCAGTCTGAACATTTGAGTGCTTGGATTTGGCATAATTCACCAAATCATCAAACAGTCTTTTGGCATCAGCTGGTGGCATGGCAGGGGCAAAATCAGGGCGACGACCTTTATCTGTATTCGCCATTAGAGTAAACTGCGACACAAGCAGCAGTCCACCACCGACATCAAGCACAGATTTGTCAAGTTTGCCCAATTTTTCTGCTTCGGTGGTGTTTTCAAAAATGCGATAGCTTAAGAGTTTATCAACAAGTTTACAAGCACCTCCAAAATCATCGCCTTTGCCTACACCAATGTAGGCAAGCATACCGATGTCTATTTTACCAATGACTTGTCCACCAACAATGACTTGAGCGGATTTGACACGCTGTATTAGGGCTTTCATATTTTTTCCTTTGGGGCTGTACTAGATTAGCCTAAATCCCACACCATTTTCTCAATACTTTAAGCTGATTAGATGGTGTACCATAGTTAAAACGAAACTCACATTCTTTGATAAAAAGATGAAAGTGTTTCTTGTCAATGCCATTGTACTTTCTTAAAACAC
>JBHCHC010000182.1:0-9197 GCA_041802645.1 Moraxella sp.
GAGAGAAATGCTTGGTAAAGCCTATGCAGCTTGCCAATACCAAATGGTTTTAGTCATCATTTGGGTGTTATTTGGTTGGGGGTTTCACCATCGGATTAAAAATAGCGATGAGATCTGGGTGATGGAGTTATTGGTTTATGATTCGATGCATCAATCAGGCTGATTAACAAATTATCAATGATGAATCTAAAAAGGAGTAAACAACACGGCATGATTTACTGACATGGTTTTAAATTCTCCCTTGCTTGGTTTCTAATCTATCATAAAAATAATCCGTCAAATAAATTCTGTCTTTAGCATAAAACTTTTTTAATGCCGATTTTCTTTTATAGCGATAAATCAAGTCATTGACCCAAGTATATTCTTGTCTGATTTGAGCATGATAATCATCAAATCTATTCGGATGACTGCCTAATATCGCCAAATCGATATCCAATAAATAATCTAAATCATGTCTGCTCATCTGTCAAGGGATTGAGGTGATCTTTGGCGGCAAGAATATAGCGGTGAATGATGGCAATGTCTGCTTTGAGTAAGATGTCCTGTAAATCAGAGCTCGTCTTATCAGCACTGTCTTTTTCATTATGATGGCTTTTAGAATCATAAATCACGTCATGATAGAATAAGGCGAGCAGCACCAAATCTTTACGATGAAGTTTATCTTGAATATCATCAAACCACAACAGGCATTCATATAAATGTGTGATGTTATGATAATGGCGATGAGGTTCTTGATAATGCGTGATGATGTCATAAAACAGATGTTGGTGGCGGTGATGAAATAAGTATTGCCAATACAGGTGTAAATCATTCGTCATGGTTTTACTCATTTGCTTGTGTGTCCATGGGTGCGATGACACTTTGCTGTGATGTGGCTGTATGGGCATCACAAGGTAATGGACTTATCATACAGAAATTTATCTGCTAATGCCATGATTTTATCAACAGAAGTCTGATGGCTTAAGTTTTGATAAAGTCTAAATTTTGGAGCAGCACCCCAAAATGTCAGCTTTATTAATAAAACTAATTTTGCTACACTAGACCATCAGTATTTTATTAAGCCTATTCATCTTGGGATATCGCCATGAGTCAGCCAACGTTAAAACGAACGAGGCATCATAATCAAGTGGTGCGTGGACTGTTTTTTGTGGCGGGCTTGGCGGCATTCTGTCTGGGGCTGGTGGGTGTGGTCACACCTGTGCTACCGACCACACCACTGATTCTACTGGCGGGTTTTTGTTGGGCAAGAAGCTCAAGGCGGTTTCATAAATGGCTGATGAGACATCAAACTTTTGGTAAGATGTTAAAGGATTGGCAAGAGTATCGTGCCATACCCCGTTCTGCCAAATATATGGCATGGGGCATGATGACGTTATCTTTGGTGGGATTATGGCATCGATTGCCTGCGGATAAGCTGTGGGTGGTATTCTTGCTGAGTATGGTATGCCTGATGGTGGCGATTTGGATGGCAAGATTGCCCGATGCTTAGGGTAAGCGTATTAGCCAAATAAGTCAGACGCTGCTTGGTTGATGAAATTTACAAGGTTGGATGTGATAAAAAGACCGCTCAATAAAACAATTGAGCGGTCTTTTATTTTACTCTTGATGGTCATCAGATGAGCCATCACTCAGAGGTGTATCATCTTTTGGCTTGCGTTTGACGACCTCTGCTTTTTGTGCTGCCTTAGAGGTTCTTTTGGCAGGAGCCTTAGGAGGTCTTGGGGTTTTTGGCTTGGTGGTTTTGGGTTTTTTGGGTGTCACCAAATTTAAAATCCCAATGGGTTGCAAGAGCTGACCTGATACATTCTCAATCATGTCTTTATAGCTGGCAGGATTGGGCTTATTCGTCTCATCATCAACTTTGTTGTTATCATGGGCATGAGTCCCACCTTCTTCATCTGCATCACCAGAGGGTGCATCATCTTGATGGATAAGTCCATCTAGAGTCTGCACCAATGACTCCAAAGCAGATTCGGCGGATTCTAATACTTTATCCATAACATCACCAGCAGATACCAATAGCTTTGGCTCTGGCTCTGCGGGGGTACTCTGCCCTACATCTGGTTCGGGTGTTTGTGTTGTCAAACTTATATCGTCATCATCTGAAGTTGGAGCATTCTCAAGATTGCCCATGTCATGAAGCATTTCTTGGGCTTGGTCGCTGACACTTGCCATTTCACTGATATTTACCACGCTTGTGGTCTCAGAAGCTGATTCGGTGGCGACTGACATGAAGTCGGGGTGTTGCCCACGCGGATCGTTACTGGCACGCTCGCTGATGGGGTGTGGCTTCACTTCGGTCTTACCCTGCCCGATACGCCATGCACCCTCAGAAGTGGTGTACTGCTTGAAGTCTGCCAAATATTCACCCGAGAGAGGTGCATAGCCATAGTTGCTAAACTCTTTGGCAAACATCTGTTCAAAGTCATTATCTACACTTGGCTCAGCCTTAGATGTTTGTGCTGAGGGTGTTGATGGATGTTGCTGAGCATTCATCGCACGTAAGAAATGCACCACAAAGTCAGCACGCCAATCATCGCTTAGGTCATCGCCTAGCACCGCTTGAATGAACTCACCTGCTGTGCCTTTGATGGAGGTGGGGCGAGTCTCAACTGGGGTAGCACCACCTGTCTGATGGCTGACGGTTAGGTCAAGCTGTTCACGTAAGGCAGCAGCCACCACACGAGGGTCATTGATTGCCTTATTCATCTCTTGGGCAAGTGCATTCAGACGTGCTGTGTTAAGAAGACTGTTGGTGTCATCTGTTGGCGTACTGTCCGTACTATCATCGGCAATAAGAACATCGGCAGTATCAATGGTGGCTTCACTGTTACTGCCCACCTCATCGTGCTTAACTGCCATCTGAGCATCTGTGTTAATCGCCAACGCCTCCTTAGAAGTCGTCAAGATCTCGTCGTTGATTGCCTCTACCGCCTTAGCCTCTTTGGTATCAGCCTGAGCGGGAGGTAGCTTTGGTTTGCTGCCATCTAGCGAGATATGTACCGTCTTGGCGGCGGGTTCAGATTCGCTGATAGGACTGATGTGCAACACGACTTCATCAGGCTTGGTAGGTTTACGAGCGGAGCGTTCAGTTTGGGCGGTGGTTGTTGGTGCCTCACTTGATTTGTCTAATCTGGGCTCTGATTTTGATTTGTCAGTTTTATCGCTATGAGAAGGCTTCGATGCTTTCTCTGCTTTATCAGCGAAGGATTTTTCTGACTTAGGGGCAGTTTTATTGTCAGCCAAGTTCGATGCTAAGACATCTTTTTTGTCGGCAGGTGTTAATGTCTCGCCGCGTATCATCTGACCTCTAGGTTCACGTTGCGAATGAGCGTCTCGCTTAGGATGATCTTGTTCTTTTTTTCGACGGTCGGCTTTTTCAGATTTGTCCTTAATGTCTTTATCAAAAGTGTGTTCTGCTTCACGCTTGTCTGCTCTGTCTTTATTATCGCCCTCCGCATGGTCACGCTTGGCTTTTTTCTTGTGCTTGTCGTCACGTTCTGTGCGTAAGGGACGTTCCGTTTTATCGCTGTCTTTATGAGATTCTTGGTCTTGTTTTGGGCTGGGCAGTGCCAATGTGCCAAACGAACCTAAGCTGACTCTGCCATCATTAACGATGGATTCAATAGCACTTGCTGCTTCTTCGTTGCTTAGAGTGGAGGCTAGGCGTGCCTGTGGCTTGGGAGCAAATAGGTTTGACAGCCATGCCACCGCTTTGGTTTCTTGTTGGGCGAGTACTTTTTGGGCAGACACCTCTTTATCTTTAACAGCATCTTTTTGTTTGGTGCCGGCATTATCAGCTTTTTGCCAACGGTTGGTGGTGGCAGTTGGTTCATCGGTTTTGGTTTGCCAGTTGACTTCATAACCGCGGTCGCCTGCTTCTTTTTCTTCCATGTCTACGATGCGGTCATAGCTTGAAGGTGCAAAGCCATCAGGGTTAAAGTGTAGGCTAAAATTGGGGCTCTCTAAGTGTGCATGTGGCAACACCGTGATGCGAGTGCCGCTGTCCTGCTCAAGATAGACAAGACTTTCACGCTTTTCGTTGAGTAAGAAAGCAGCAATCTCGGTTGGCACTTCGGCTTGGATTTCGCCCATGCGTTCTTTCAGGGCAATCTGCTCAATCTGACGCATGATGGATAGGGCAAGCGAACGCAAATCACGTATCATGCCATTACCATGACAACGAGGACAAATGTAGCCTGTTGCCTCTTCTAGCGAGGGACGCAAACGCTGACGGCTCATCTCCATGAGTCCAAATTTACTAATCTCAGCAAATTGAACTCTAGCACGGTCATAGCGGGTGGCATCTATTAGACGTTTTTCCACATCTTTTTGATGGCGGGGGTCATTCATGTCAATAAAATCAATGACAATCAGACCGCCCATGTCTCGCAGACGCAATTGACGAGCAATCTCATCGGCGGCTTCTAGGTTGGTATGATAAGCCGTTTCTGCCACGTCTGAACCTTTGGTCGACTTAGCGGAGTTAATGTCGATGGCGACCATCGCTTCAGTCTGGTCGATGACAATAGAACCCCCCGAGGGCAGGCGTACTTCACGCTGATAGGCTGTTTCGATTTGACGTTCGATGCCAAAACGGGCGAATAATGGTTCATAATCGGTGTATTTACGCAGTTTGCCCATTTGGGTGGGCATCACAGAGGCGATAAAATGTGCCGCTTCGTTATAGGCGTTTTCACTATCAATCCACACCTCATCGATGTCATCACGCAGATAGTCTCTGACGGCACGAGTCACCACACCTGCTTCTTGATGCACAAGGCAGGGGCTGGGACGAGTGCGGTTTTGTTCTAAGATAGATGACCATGCATCGAGCAGATGATTTAAATCATTTTGTAGGTCGTCAAAGCCTTTGCCTAATCCTGCCGTACGTACGATGACACTCATGCCACGGGGTATGGACAGACTGGCGATGATTTGTTTCATTTCCTCGCGGACTTTGCCTGAGATTTGGCGGCTGATGCCACCTGCTTTGCTGTTATTGGGCATGAGTACCAAATAACGCCCAGCAAGTGACACATAAGTAGATAAGGCTGCCCCTTTATTGCCCCTCTCTTCTTTTTCTACTTGAATGATGACCTCATCGCCCTCTTTGATGATGTCTCTGATGTTATCAGTGCGTGCATTGCCTTTTAGGTATTCTGGTGCGATTTCACGCAGTGGCAAGAAGCCTTGACGTGCCGAGCCATATTCGACAAACACCGCTTCGAGCGATGGCTCAACACGAGTGATGTGCCCCTTATAGATATTAGCTTTTTTTTGCTCACGAGTGCGATTTTCTAGGTCAAAATCGTAAAGGTGGTTGTCTTTGCATAGAGCCACACGAATTTCTTCGTTATGAGTGGCGTTAATGAGAATGCGTTTCATGATGTTCCTTGTGATTTAAGTAAACATCAAGACGGTAAGAAAGGGCGTTGCCTATTAGACAAATTAGGGGTTGGACAGTGTTGTGCAGATGGTCTGCTTGATGGTCTGTCTCAAACCCATTTAGCTAGCAGCTAAATCAGTTCAACGCCGAAATATTTTTTGATCTTAAAAAGGTGGTTGTGTCAAGCTAAGATGCGTGATGAGGGGCATCTGTAGTTATTCAATTATCCAAATCAATCACACGTTGGTCAGTGTTTGATGCATTTGCCATATATCGCAGAATACATCATTTGCCTTGATAATTTCATGAAACTTGTGGCAACCTTAGAACCTTAGAACCTTAGATTGGCCACGCCCAATATTTTGTATAAAATACATACAATCTGCTTTGTCAAAACATCATCATGCAATTACCATGAAAAGGTGTTTTGACCATGAACAATAACCTATTTTAATCTGACTGCTTGCACCAGTCGTGCCAACCGCCCCTATCCTATCAATGCCAGTGTTTGTCTTGTGTCATTGTGGGGTGTTTTGGCAAATTTCATACCGTCTTGATGCGGGTGTTTTGTAAAAATTTGGTGGGTTGCGGTCTTATGCGGGGGTAACTACCACTTTAAATTGATTTTGCCAATTAAAAATAAAATATCATTTGGTATTATTAAAAGGCACCATTTTTGGTAAAATCGCCACTTTAAAGTCGCAACATGATAAACTATATCAGATTTGACCGAATTTTCCTATTAAAATTTTTACTTTTTTATAAATGATGAAAAAAACCGCCTGTGCCACCCATAAAACTCCCCAATCTGCCGATGAAGCAATCAGCGATTTTGGTCGTGTCAATTTTATTACCGTTACTCCTAATCAAGACGGTCAGCGTATTGATAATTTTCTCATGACAAGACTCAAAGGTCTGCCACGTTCGCACCTGTATAAACTCATCAGAGACGATGAGGTTCGCATCAACAAAAAACGCTGTAAGCCTCATGACCGTGTTTATGCAGGCGATGTGGTGCGTGTTGCTCCTGTGCGTTTGTCAGTGCGTGATGAACCTGTGGTGGGAGATGAATTTGCCAAAGGCTTGCTTGATAGAATTGTTTTTGAAAATGAAGGGCTTATCGTACTGAACAAACCGCACGGCTTGGCGGTGCATGGCGGAAGTGGCGAGAGTTTTGGTGTGATTGAAGCCATGCGGGCAGTAACGGGCAAAAAATACCTAGAACTCATCCATAGAATTGACAAAGATACCTCGGGGTTGCTACTGATTGCCAAAAAACGCAGTGTGCTCAAAGATTTGCAAGATAAATTTCGAGAAAAAACCATTCTTAAGGAATATCTTTGTCTGTGTGTGGGTGATGTGAGCAAAACGCTTGGTAAAACCGCCAAGATTGACAAACCTCTTTTAAAATATACGCTAGCCAGTGGCGAACGTCGTGTCAAGGTTCACAAAGACGGCAAAGCATCCCAAACACAGGTGGAGGTTTTGGCGGTCTTTGAGATAGAGGGCAATACAGTCAGTCTTGTTAAGGCAAGTCCTTTGACGGGGAGGACGCACCAAATTCGGGTGCATTTGGCAAGTGTCGGACATGCCCTTTTGGGTGATGATAAATACCTTAAAGAGTCTGCTCCAACGGTCAGTAGGTTATGTTTGCACGCCCATAAAATTCGCTTTAATGACAGCGAATTTGTGGCGGACTTGCCAAAGGATATGGCAGGGCTTATACAAACAAACTTTGAGTTTAAATAGACTTTTCTCACACTGCTTGTGGCTGTTAAAAATACCATGCCATTGATATTTGCATTAAATTGCACTAAAAAACTTATCACAAATCACTCGGAGTTTCTTATGAAACCGGCATTTTTTAAAACCTTACTGTGTACAACATTGGCTTTTTCTAGCATGGTATTTGCCAATGAAAATCAAGACATGGACGCACAGGAATATGCCACTAGAAACGGCGTAAGTATTGAAGAAGCAAAAAAAGCATTGGACATAGAAATGCATAAAGACGACATCATTGACTTAATTGAAAATGAATACAAAGGTCGCTTGGCTGGCATTTACATTGAAAGCCAACCAACTTATAAAATTGTCGTGAACTTAAAAGGCGATGACAAAAACCAGAAAAAAAGAAATGACTGTTAGCAACGCATTACCAAATATTAATGTTCCAGTGGAGTTCGTTTATGGTGCAAAATCCACAAAAGATGTCGCCAAAGAGCAACTACAAAAAGCTCAAAAACTGGCTCAACAATACTTGGGTAATGTACAAATGGTAAGCTACAATGAAAGAACAGGAAAAATCGATATTGAAATTAAAGGAGAAAATAATCAACAAACCCAAGATAAAATCAATCAATTACAAAAGGCTTGGAAAAATCCGCATTTAGACCTAAACGTCATTTTTGTTAATCATAGTATATCAACCATGAGTGCCGTAGCTCATGGAGGTACACACGTTGTTGATAAAACAGTTCAAGTAAATGGAAAGCATCCTATTTGTACAACAGCACTTGGCATCAAGGATGGTAAAGGCAATAAATATATAAGCACCGCAGCCCATTGTCCTGACAATTTTGAAGAAAAAATCGGTGGTATAAAATATACTTTTGTTGGGGAAAGTGTCTTATTCAAAAAATAATGATTTACAATGGAATAAAACAACAGCTACTATTTAGTAATAAATTTCGTGTTGGAGAAACAACAACTCGCACACTGACTGGCAGAAGAACACTTGGTAAAACCACGGTGGGAGACCAAGTGTGTCATTATGGACATTCAACTGGATATAGCTGTGGTGTCGTGGAGAAGGTGGGTGTATCCATTGGGGGCATTAGACCTTAACAATGCAGATAAATACCCTGAAAATTTTTGGGTGCAAGTCAATACACCGACCTGTGCAGAGGGTGATAGTGGAGGTCCAGCTTTTACCGCCAGAACAATCGCTAGTGGCATCGTGTCTTTACAGCTCAATGATGATATTACAAAAAAGTGTGTTGGGTATCTATATCTACCAACAGATAAGATTTATGAAAATGGCTTTTCAGTCATTCAATGATGTATATTCAATGATGTATTTGTTTGAATAAAAAATGAAAAAACGCCCCATTGTAATTATGGAGCGTTTTTTATTGGAAATTTTACCATTTGAATGATAGTATATGGGTATTTTGTTTTAGCGAGATAACGCCATGAAGCCTGTATTCATTGATACTACTGCCCGCCACCGAGAAATCGCCAAATCCATTCATGATACAGGACTGTCTCGCGATGAGTTGATAGGAGCGATAGATTTAGGCTCTAACAGTTTTCATTTGGTCATCGCTCGTCTTGACCATGGCGAAATTCGCCGCATTGCTAGCATCTCAGAAAAAGTACAATTGGCAGCAGGTCTTGATGAGAATAATGTCCTATCTCAAGAGGTCATGAAGCGAGGGATTGACTGCTTACTTAGATTCTTACCTCACGTCAGTGAAATCTCTCCCAGTCGTTTACGAATCGTTGCCACCAATGCTCTGCGTAAGGCGGTTAATGCCGATGAGTTTATTAAACGTGCTAATGTCTTTTTGCCCAAACCCATTGAAATCATTGCAGGACGTGAAGAGGCTCGCTTGATTTATCTTGGGGTGTCGCACTCTAATGCCAGTACTGACAAACGTTTGGTGATTGACATTGGTGGAGGCAGTACCGAGTTCATCATCGGACAGGGTTTTGAGCCCATTGAGATGGAAAGCTTGCAAATGGGCTGTGTTGCTTTTACCAAAAAACATTTCCCAGAGGGCAAAATCACTCAAAGAGCCTTTAA
>JBHCHC010000183.1:0-2770 GCA_041802645.1 Moraxella sp.
AACAGCATTATTTTTATCATTTCTGCTGATATATTCAAAATAGATTTTGTGGTTAATAATAGGCAATGGTCAAAAATAAAAAAATTTGCTATGGTATATTTTTAAGTGTGATTAAATATTATTAAATTTTTTATCATTAAATGATGATAAAATATTAAGGAATTGCTATGACTCTTGGAATAAGATGTATTGTGCTAATATTTTTTTGTATGACGATATATGGCTTGGGCTATTATTATCACATTTTTCCTAGAAAATTTGATAGGTTTTTGTCCGATGCTATTGCCAATGAACTCATAAAACACAATCAATTTCATATTAGTGATTATATTGAATATGGAGAAAATGATGTTTTGTGTATTGTTCCATCTTATAAATCTTTACCATTTAACGAAATGGTGATTGGCAATCGTTCAAAAATTTTTATTGAGCAAAGAATTAATGGTTTTTTTGGTAAGAGTGATTCGTATAGGTGGATTATAGTGTTTAATTCACATGATAAGGGAAACCCAAGAATGTATAAAATTACTGGAAAGGCTGTACCAGATTTTAAAATTTCCCAATGTTATGGTGGTCGTAACATTGTATTTGAAAAAGCTCAGCGTGATGGTGTTTATATTTACTTTAAAATAAGAGAGGTTTAGTATATGGCAATTGGTCCTATTACAATTGGTGCTTTGATTGGTGGCGGTGTTGCAGGTGCCGCCCTTAAAATGAAAGAGGTATTTAATGATGAAGCTGCCCATTATTGGGGTTCTGATACTGGTTGGAATGATTCTAGTGATGCATTTCGTCATGCATATGTGAGTGCAAGGTTTGCTCAAATGACAGGCGAGCATACTGCAAATATATTGGGGATGTTTAATGAGGTAATCTCGAAATCTGATGACTCTAGAGATGCCGCAATGGATGTTTGGAATAATAAAGTTGGAGCGGAAATCGGTAGTAAATATGAGATGACGGATGAATATGCTCCTGAAAAGATAGCTAATGACATCAAGAAAGTTCTCGATAATGGCTTATTGGTGACTGACTTTGAGAAAGATCCACGAACCAATGGTAAATTGCAGGAATTCTTAGATAAAAATAGATGCAATAATCCCTTTGATGACCTTGCCGACGATCTCGCCGAAGCCTTTGCCAAATGGGCAGGTATTAACCGCTCAGGGTTTCATTATTTCTATGATCCGATTGTACTCGACTTAGATGGTGATGGCATAGAGACAATCGCTCATGATAAGTTAAACAAAGCGGTGTTTGATCATGACGGTGATGGCATTGCTCATGCGACAGGCTGGGTGAAAAAAGATGATGGCATACTGGTGCTAGATCGCAATGGTGATGGCATGATTAATGATGGGCGAGAGGTGTTTGGTGACAGCACGATTTTGAGCACAGGTGAGACCGCCAAGCACGGCTATGAGGCACTTGCCGACCTAGACAGCGATGGTAATGGCAAGATTAATGCCGATGATGTTAAGTTTCATGAGCTTAGAGTATGGCGTGATTTGGACAGTGATGGCGTGAGTGATGTTGGGGAGTTATTTGGACTTGATGAGCTTGGCATTGGTGCATTAAACCTTGATTATCAAGATGTGGATAGGAACCTTGCAGGAGGCAATAAGCTGACTCAGCTTGGCAGTTATGAGAAACATGATGGCAAAACAGGTGTCATGGGCGATGTGAATTTTAGCTTTCACAGCGTCTACACCAAACATCTAGATGGTGTGAAAAATACCGATGACAGATTGCCAAATCTACAAGGCTCTGGGCGTGTCAGAAGTCTAAGCGAGGCGATGACACTATCGTCTGATCTTAGAAATATCGTCGTCAATTACCTAAATGCGAAGAGTAAAGATGAACAGCTCTCGATGATGGATGGTCTGCTTCAGGCTTGGGCAAAGACCGACCCTGACTATCAAGATTATGAAAAGCCGATTTCCTTATCTGTAAATAGCTCTGCCTCTCAAAAAGGTGCGGTGGGCATTGCAGTTGGTGGGGGTAATACCATGATTGATATCATGGGTATGGTACAGTTCGATAAAATAAAATATAAAATTGGTGTGCTCGATAGCTTTATGGGGACAAAGACGGATGCTATGTTTTATGCCAATGTCAGAGACTTTGAAAACACCACCAAAATCATCAATGACGCCTATGATAAGCTCATGAAGTCCGTTTATAGTGGGCTGTATCCACAAACTGTTCAGAATCGTTACGGCGATTTGATAGATATCGTGGTGGATGTTAAAGATGGCAATCTTCTGTTTAATTTGGACATTAGCCGATTGATAAGTGACTTTAAGACAAACTTAGATGAAGGCGGTCAAGCTGCAAGGTCTGCTTTTGGCGATATGATGGAATATGTTGCTTATCTTCAAGCACAAAAACAATCTAACATTGTCGGTGTAGATAAGTTATATGATTTGATAGAGCATGTGGTATCTACCGTGCCAAAACATGAATTAGATGGCTGGATGAATGGGATTGACTTTAAGATTGATAAAGAGTTGCCACTCAAGATGGGCGATGCACAAGATAATCAACTCAGTGGTGGTGTTATATTTGCAGGGGCGGGTAACGATCATTTGATAGGAACTCAAAACTCAGACTTGCTACTCGGTCAAGAGGGTAATGACAGACTGTTTGGTGGCAATGGCGATGACATCCTAAATGGCGGTGCTGGGAATGACTATCTGCATAACTCAGGTTCTAAAAACGGCAATGATGTTTATGTCTTTGAAGGGGATTATGGTCATGATATCATTTA
>JBHCHC010000184.1:0-8210 GCA_041802645.1 Moraxella sp.
GAGCAGATATCTTGGATTTCTTTGCTGCTTGGTTTTTCTTTAGCAACTGCCCATGGTTTTTTATCATCAATGTACTGATTGGCAAGGTCGGCCAGTGCCATGATTTCACGAATAGCGGTACTAAATTCACGGTTTTCGTAGTGTTTGATGATGCTGTCACCAGCTTGGATAAATTTGTTTACCAATTCAGGCTCGGTGCATTCGTCCGATAACTTGTTGTTAAATTGGGTGTTGATGAACTTAGCACAGCGGCTAGCGATATTGATGACTTTACCAACAAGGTCGGAATTGAGTTTGGCGACAAAATCATCAAGATTTAGGTCGGAGTCTTCTACTTTGTCAGATAATTTAGAGGCAAAATAGTAACGTAAATATTCAGGATTTAAGTGTTTTAGATAAGTATCGGCTTTAATGAAGGTGCCACGAGATTTGCTCATTTTTTCGCCATTAACGGTTAAAAAACCATTGACAAATAAGGAGGTTGGTGTGCGATAATTTGCCCCAGATAGCATGGCAGGCCAAAATAGGGCATGAAAATAGACGATGTCTTTGCCGATAAAGTGATACACCTCGGCGGTACTATCGGCTCTCCAGTAGTCATCAAAGCTGACATCAGGACGATAGGCTGTTAGGTAGTTTTCAAGACTTGCCATGTAGCCAATCGGAGCATCTACCCAGACATAAAAATACTTATTTTCTGTATTGGGGATTTTAAAGCCAAAATACGGTGCATCTCGACTGATGTCCCAGTCATTTAATCCCGCTTCAAACCACTCATCAAGTTTGTTGGCGATCGAGATGGGTAGTCTGCCTGCATCTCGTGTCCATTTTTGTAAGAATTCGGTAAAATTAGGTAGTTTAAAAAAATAGTGGTCAGATGATTTTTCAACAGGCGTGGCACCGCTTAGGGTAGAGCGTGGATTGATGAGTTCGGTGGCGTTGTAGGTGGTGCCACAGACTTCGCAAGAATCACCGTACTGATCATCTGCCTTGCATTTTGGGCAAGTGCCTTTGATAAAACGGTCAGATAAGAACATCTGCTTTTCGGGGTCAAACAGCTGAGTAACAGGGCGAACGGCGATGTTACCTGCTTCATGATTAGCAAGGTAAATCTCCTCGCTGCGTTTGCGATTGGTGTCAGAGTGTGTGCTGTCATAGTGGTCAAAGGACACGCCAAAGCGAGCAAAATCTTGCTCATGCTCTATCTGGACATTTTTGATTTGTTCTTCGGGCGTGATACCGTTAGCTTCAGCACGGAGCATGATGGCTGTTCCATGAGCGTCATCGGCACAGACATAAATCACATCATGCCCCATAGATCGCATGGCACGCACCCAAATGTCGGCTTGGATATAGCCCAAAAGGTGTCCCATATGAATAGAGCCGTTGGCGTAGGGCAGAGCATTGGTAACAAGAATTTGGCGTTTGGCTGTCATGATGTGCCTTAAAAATGTGATAAAAATTAGGATAAATGGGTGTTATTATAGCGTAAAAGCCGTGATAAAACCATGACAAAATGGAGTATAATGGGGCATTTTTTAGAGTAATCCTATGCAAAAGATAATTTCATTAAAACAAGAATTACTGAACATTGTCGATAGTATCACGCCAATCATGTTCTTTTGGTTAAATGCGGTGGTATGGTCGCTACTGCTGATTTGCGGTTATTTTCTACTGGGTTTTTGGAATATATTCATGGTAATTATCATGGTAGTGTTGATTTTATCTTCGGTGTATCACTACAAAAATCCGCCCATTAAAAATAATAAATTCATCTTTATCACGCCCATTTTTGCTTTGGCGTATAGTTTTGTATTTAATTCAGGTATATTATTCCAAGATGAATTTATCACGAATAAGTCGCAATTATCTAGCGTTACAGCGACTGTGCCTGCCGAATATGAACATGTGCAAAAAGGTGGTGGTAAATATTCTCGTACACATCATTATTTTGTCATTGGTGATGTTAAATTACACTGTTCTAATGATAATTATGATGAATGTCAAAAAGCGTATGCCTATAAAAATCAAACAGCAACAGTATTATATGCTGACGGGCTATTATATGATATGGAAGTGGACGGACAAAAGATATATGACTTTCATGAGCAACTTGCCAAATTCCAAGATGATAGAAAAAAGAAAATTTATGATTTTATCGCATCATTGATATTATTTGGCATTCCGTCTTTGGTGTTTTTCTTTTTAGATAAACAAGTCATTCGAGATATTGAAGTCATAGAAGTCAATGATGAGAAAGAAAAAACCAAAAAACTTTTAAATATTAAATTTAAAAATATTAACAATACTGACAAATCATCAGATGAAACAAGAAAACAGGGTTTAAGCCATAATAGATTTAATAAAAAGAATACCGCTTATAAACAGCGACTAAGTGATAAATTATCTGCTCAAAAATTAAAAAAACAACAAATAAACGCACGCATTGGTAGGGGTGGCATTGCTTGGATGATGTTATGTATTTTATTGGCAGTGGTGACATTTTTGCTGTCTTTTGCCATGCTTGTTAGCGAGTCTTATGTGGGGGTAGTCATTTATCTATTGTTAGTGGTGGGTTTTGCTTATTTGGCAAAATTACCCATCAGGCACGCCAAAGCAGAAGTGGAAGAGAGTGAATATGAAGTATTGGCAGATTTGTCAGAATATGGTTTGACAGGTATTTATCATTATATTGGTGTGATTGGCTGGTTTGGGCTATACATATTCGCTCCGATTGTATTATTATTATTGGTCTTTATAATAGAATATATTAAAGATGGCGATATTGATGTGGCGATTTTTTTGGGGGTTTTTGTATTGTTATTTTTAGGTGTGTTTTATGCGATTATTAAAAGAGCAAAAAACATGAGAGATTGGGCATTGGAATTGGAATAAGTTATGTAGAAAATAAGTTGATTGAGAGTGAACAAATAAATAAGATAAGGATGGTCATATCACCCTTATCTTTAAAACATTTTTATTTATTAAAATCGCTTATACAAACTTCAGATGCCCACCTTTTTTGGGTGGTTCGTCATCGCTGTCATCATCGCTGTCGTCTATGTCATCAGGCAGGTTGTCATCAGGAGGTGTGTACCCGTCATATTCACTAGGGTCAAAGAAAAGACCTTCACTGGGCTCTTCCTTAGCATAAATGCCAATTACTGCTGATATGGGCACCCAAATGTCTTTTGACACGCCACCAAATCGCCCTTGAAAAGATAGACCATCGTTACCAATGAGTAAATTGTTAGTGGCTTGATAGGAGATGGCAAGCACCAATTTACCGTCTTGGGCGTATTCAGTGGGAGCAAGTAGTTCAGGATGAGTGGCGTTTACCATCAAATAAGGGGTAAAACCATTGTCGCTCAACCATTCATGCATGGCACGGAGAAAGTAGGGGCGTTTTGGAGAAAGCATGATGTGTCCTTCTGGTAATGATAGTGAGATGATTTCGTTATTTAAAAATGTTCATCGATATGTATGGGCGGCAGGGTGAGCGTGTTTTGAAAGCTGCTTCTGATCGAAAGTCTTTCTTGGTAAGCAAGTAGAGGCTTACACAGATGAGTGGATAAATGAATGCCAAGGGTGGGCAGACGATGCAATAATGGTAAAATCAGTATGTCGCACAGTCCAAAAGTATCCTGCATGAAATAATCATGACGGGCAAATAATGGCGATAGCGTGATGAGTGAATCGGTTAATGTCTTTTTGGCATGATGAGCCTCTTCGTGGTTGAAGCTATCAGGATGGGTCATTAAAATCCTCCCAAGTGACAACCAATCTTGCCGCAATCGCCAAGCAAGCTGCCTAACTTTTGCTCGCTCTTGAGGGGTGGCTGGTAGCAGCTTATTTGCTCCGTGACGTTCTTCTAAATATTCAAAAATCACGCCAAATTCATAAAGTGTCAAATCCCTTCCTACCAAAGTGGGTAGGGTGTTATAAGGGTTTAGCTCAACAAGATATTCAGGGCGTTCGTCAGGTAGATAAATGAATTGATAATGTGCTCGTTTTTCTTCCAATAAAAATCGCACCACATGACTGTCATAGCCATCATCGCCATAGAGTAAGAACTGGTTGGGAAGTAGGGTTTGAGACATCAATGGTGCTAAAATTCATGAAAAACAAGGAATTGTAGTTTAGCAAATTTTTAGGAAAATGTCTGTAAGTTTCATCAAAATACCCTAAAGTTTGAGCTTTAGGATGTGACCAAGATGATGGGATTTTATTTGGTGAGTAAAATATTATTCATCCCTTAAAGGTTTGTTAAAACAAAATTCAAAAGCTGGGTTATTGGTGTGTATAAAACAAGTATGGGGTGCAAATGTTGATTTGCCATTAACACGGTCTTGTTGTTAAATGGCTTTGCTATTTTTAGAATAATACAGCGTTTCGATGTTTTTCTTGATAGACAGTGACATGAGTCAAAATAGGCATCATCGCTGTTATTGTAGTTGGGATAATAATCAAGGCATGAAGCTCTTCATCGCGAAACGCCTTATGGCGAGATAATGCAATATTGCCGTATCATAAAGAAAATAGAATAGGGACAAGCTGTAAACATCTGTTTTTGCGATTGTGTAAAACCCAAATATAAAAGCCGACCATCATAGATAGTCGGCTTTCGATGGTTCTACTAACAAGACGGACATGCTTACTTAACGTCTTTCCAAAACTCTTTATTGAGCAGATAAACAGGAATGAGTAAGACAAGTAGAAATAAAATCACGAAGGCTCCATAGATTTTGCGTTCATGACGTACAGGCTCTGCCATCCACGCCATAAAATTCACTAGGTCGCCCACACGAGCTTCATATTCTTCCTTGCCAAGCTCTTTTTGCATGTTATGTAACACATGAGGCATGGCAGCATTAGCAAGCACCAAATTGTTAGTCCCCCAAGGACGACTTGGGTCTTCATAGAATGACAAGAGGTAGGTATATACCCAGTCATCGCCACGCAGGCGTGTTTCTAAAGACAAGTCAGGAGGTGCCGCCCCAAACCAAAGACCTTGGGTATCAGCATCAATTTCTGCGGTCACATGATCACCAATTTGTGTGGTGGTCACCATCAGATATTTTTCCATAAGCTCTGGTGGAATGTCCAAATCCTGAGCAATACGTGAATGACGCACATACTGGGCTGAGTGACAGCCTACGCAGTAGTTCATAAACGTCTGAGCTCCGCGTTGCAGAGAGCCTTTATTGGTCAGATCAATGGGGGCTTTACTACATTCTAGGGTGACTGTACTGCCATCTGCTTCCGTGTACGTACCGCAACCTGAACCACCTGCAGCTAAAGCAGAGGAGCTTGCCATGAATCCAGTTGCAAGTAGTAGACCAGCACCAAGTGTTTTTAGGGTAAATGCTTTCATCAGTGACCTCCTGTAACACGTTCTGGTGGTTGCTTGCACGTTTCCATAGAAGTATAGAACGGCATAAGGATGAAGTATAGGAAATAAAGAATGGTGCAAATACGAGCGACAAGTGTGCCTGCCGGTGTAGAAGCAACACCACCAAGATAACCCAGGATGATAAAACTTACCACAAATACAATCAAAGCAATTTTAGATAAAATGCCTTTATAGCGGATTGATTTTACAGGTGAACGGTCAAGCCAAGGCATCACAAATAAGATGGCAATTGCACCGAACATTACAATTACCCCAGGTAGGGCAGAACCAAACATTGATGGAGTGGCACGTAACATGGCATAAAACGGCATGTAGTACCAAACGGGAGCAATGTGTGCAGGGGTTTTTAGTGCGTTAGCAACTTCAAAGTTTGGCTTCTCTAGGAAGTAACCACCACCTTCTGGCACAAAGAAAACCACAGCAAAGAAGAAGATGAAGAACACCACGATACCTACCATGTCATGCACGGTGTAGTAAGGATGAAAAGGTACGCCATCAAGAGGTACACCGTTCTTATCTTTGAGTTTTTTAATTTCAATGCCATCAGGGTTGTTGGATCCAACATGGTGTAGAGCCACTAGGTGCATGAATACTAAGCCAACCAACACCAAAGGAATGGCCACAACGTGCAAAGCAAAGAAGCGGTTTAGGGTGATGCCTGAAATGATGTAGTCACCTTTTACCCACTCAGCAAGTCCATCACCAATAAAAGGAATGGCGGCAGGTAAGTTTAGAATAACTTGAGCGCCCCAGAATGACATATTACCCCAAGGCAGTAGATAACCAAAGAAACCTTCTGCCATGAGGCATAGATAGATTGCCATACCAATGATCCATACAAGCTCACGAGGTTTCTTGTAAGAACCATACATCAGACCACGGAACATGTGTAGATAGACAACCACAAAGAATGCTGATGCACCTGTTGAGTGCATATAACGAATAAGCCAACCACCTTTGACATCACGCATGATGTACTCTAAGGACGCAAAAGCACCCTCAGCACTGGGGTTAAACATCATGGTGAGCCAAATTCCCGTCACTAGCTGATTGACAAGTACCACCATGGATAATACGCCAAAAAAATACCAAAAGTTGAAGTTTTTTGGTGCATAATATTTGGACATATGGTATTCATAGGTTTCTGTCGCAGGAAAGCGAGCATCAACCCAACCCATAAATTTTTTAGCAATACTCATGATTATGCCTCCCCGACAGTCAAGATGGTGTCTTCAATCTTGTAGATAGGTATGGGTAGATTTAAAGGTGCAGGCATGCCACTGTATACACGACCTGATAAATCATACATAGAGCCGTGACAAGGGCAGAAAAAACCACCCATCCAGTCTGCACCACCCAAATCTGCCGCACCAATTTCGGGGCGGAACATGGGAGCACAGCCTAAATGCGTACATACACCCTCAACCACCAATATCTCAGGTTGAATGGAGCGTGTTTCATTTTTACAGTTTTCAGGTTGGATAGACCCATTGGACTCGGGGTCGGCAAGTTTAGGAGTAATCTTGCTTAAATTTGCAACCATTTCTTGGGTGCGTTTGACAACAAAAATGGGTTTACCACGATATTTTAGGGTAATCATTTGTCCGCTTTCAATACCAGCAATGTCAGTCACGACAGCGGCACCTGCAGCCTCTGCTTTGGCACTTGGATACCAAGAACGTACAAATGGGGTGGCTATTGCACCAACGCCAACTGCACCAACGGCAGCAGTGGATGCAATCAAGACTCTACGGCGTTTAATATTCACGCCTTCGGCATGGCTCATTAAAACTTCCTCCAGAAAATGAATGGGGGTTATCCCATACTGGGTGTGTGGTTATTTATGATAAAACAACTTTATCAAAAAAACCACATTTGCTGTGCCTATTTTTCTAAACATGACTATTTTAAGCTATTTTTGTAATAAAATAAATTGTTCTTTTACAAAGTTGTGAAAAAAATACATAAAAATTGTGATGAATTTACAAAAAACCCTAAAACTGATTGAAATTTAGACAATACCTACCAAGTTGCTCAGGTATATTCACATCTTTTTGTAAATTTTTGTTACTATTGATTTAAGTAAAAATAGAACTGAGTAGATTTGTCGTATCTTTATGATGAGTGGATTTGGTTAATGGGCGTACCATTCACTTTTTAATAAAAAAACTCTCGTAGAACGAGAGTTTTTTTGTGCAAAGTAAGAATTAACGTTTTGAGAATTGTGGACGACGACGAGCTTTGCGTAGACCCAATTTTTTACGTTCAACTTCACGAGCGTCACGAGTCACGAAACCAGCAGCTTTTAGAGCAGGTTTTAGAGTTTCGTCAGATTCAATCAAGGCACGAGTGATGCCATGACGAATGGCACCTGCTTGACCGCTTGCACCACCACCAGTAACAGTGATATAAAGGTCATATTTGTCAGCAGATTCTAGTAGTTCTAGAGGCTGACGAACGACCATGCGAGAAGTTTCACGGCCAAAGTATTCATCTAGTGATTTACCGTTGATAACGATATTGCCAGTGCCTTTAGACAAGAAAACACGGGCAGTAGAAGTCTTACGGCGACCTGTACCATAGTTTTTTTCCATGTTTATCTCCTTAGATGTCTAAAACTTGTGGCTGTTGAGCTGCGTGTGGGTGTTCTGTGCCCGCATACAGTTTTAGTTTTTTAATCATCGCATATCCCAAAGGACCTTTTGGTAGCATGCCTTTTACTGCTTTATGTAGCACATCTTCTGGCTTGTGAGCAAGAAGTTTAGTAAAGTTGGTTTCTTTAATACCGAGATCGGAA
>JBHCHC010000185.1:0-3769 GCA_041802645.1 Moraxella sp.
AGGAGTAAATTATGACCTTAACTTTACAAACCATCCAACAAATCCAGCAGGATTTTATCAAAGGCGTTCGTCCTAATGTACAGTTAAGTCCAGAGCAACGCCGTATTATTGATAACTTTCGCCCCACTCGTCAAGAATTTAACGAAGCCTACGCCAAAGCCCTCAAACAGGTAGAAAGTGATGAGCGGTTATAATTGGATTTATCGTGAATTGGTTGAAAGCGAAAATGACTTGGTAGGTGCGATTGCTTACAGTCTCTACAAACGCCACAAGATTGAATATATCAATCAATGCGAAAGCGAAACAGGCAATCCACCTACTAATGAACAAATGGCTGAATTTTACCGTTTTTCAAGTTCGCCCACTAGCCTAGCAGGTTATCGCCATAAAGCAGAGATGATACTATCTAGCCTGTTGCAATTTACTACCGAAAGCATCGCAAGCGACTTGCAACAACAAAACAAAGAAGTGATTTATAATGAACTTCAAACCCTGCTTGCCCCCATTCAAGCAGAAATCGCCAAAAAGAAAAGCAAAAGCCAAATGGTGCTTGATGCCCTGATGGGAGCTTTTGGTACTGTTATTATTTTTGTATTGGTTGGCTTGTTACTAAAAGGCTACCAATGGATTTCATCATTAACCGCTATTCCTTAAAAAATCTGCTCATTTGGGCGGATTTTTTTATTGACAAAGGGCAATCAGTGGGTTACTCCCCCTTAATAGTCTTGGCGTGAGCGGTAATCGCCGCCTTAATCGCCCCGCTGGCTGAGCCATAATGAGCGGTCAAGGCTTGCAGGTCATCATAAATGGCTTGTTCATTATGGCTAAAATTCAGGCTCATTTGTTTGAGTGATTTGGCACGGTAATTGGCTTTGGCTCGCTTTGAGTATTCGGTGTTGCTGTATTTTGACATTTGACATTCTCCATGATTGGGGTATAATAAGAATTAAGGAGATGGGGCTAGTTTCCATCGCCCCCACCGTAGGTCTCACTTGTGGCGTTACCCTTAGGTGCTGTCATTAGTAGGCTGGTAAGCTAACTAATAACAGAGTTACAATGATAATGACTTTAAGCAGTGTATTCATTGTCATCTCCAAGTTAGCCACCACTCAATCAGGTCGGTGGCGGTAACCTATCAAGTTTGGGTGTGTCCGCACCCTTGCTTGATGTTGCTTATTATATCACATAGTAGATATAATGCAAGCATTATTTTTTAAAAAAAGCTCATATTTGCTAAAAAAATATGGGCTTTTTTATCGCCTTAAAAAAAAGATTTGACACAGGGTAAATGATGGGCTATGATATGTCCACATCGGCAAAATCCGATGGCAGACTTGGCGGTCTGTTAATACCATAAGGCGATAATACACGCCTACAAGCGTGTTTTTTATTGCACAAGCCCCATCAAAAGGGTCTATCTAACAGATATACCCTTTGTTACAGGATAAATCCTAATATGGTAGGCTTGTAGGGACATCGTAAGATGTGCTGTTACTTATGGGACAGTCCGCCAACCCTGCAAGCCCTACCACCCTAAACTTGGCGGTTTTCAAAAGTGATTTTAACAAAATGTTAATATCACTTTTTTTGTGCAACAAAGGAAAAAATATGTCATCAAAAATTTTTACCGATAATCAAGAATTAATTGACCTGTTATTTCAAGATAATCCCCCAAGCGTTGAGCAAGTAATTGAAGTAGAAAAAAGCATTTGGGCGAGTGGTCGCACACCAAATAGCAACCTATTTAAACACTTGATAAAATTAGCAGTTTTATCAGAAAAGACCTTGACAAAAAAAATAGATTAGACTAACATAACGCCACGGTGTTTCAAAACCACCACCCCTAAGGCGTTATCCACAAGCGACATCTGTGGCATTTTTTTATCTATACTTCTTTGAATTATGGGTAAGATGGTGCATCTCGTGAGAATGCACAGCCGACTTTAGGCGGTGTTTTGAACATCTTATCCACCCTATTTCAAAACTAGGGTAAATTCCAACCTAAAGAGGTATAGACCATGTCAAATCAAGTTATCAATTTCACTTTTGAAAATTTACCAGTTCGTATCATTGACCAAAAAGGCGATTTTTGGTTTGTGGCAAATGATGTTTGTAAAATTTTGGAATTAACTAACCCACGACAAGCATTAACAGTTTTAGATGATGATGAAAAAGCTGATGTAAGTTTAACTGACATCAGCTCAAATGGTGTAGAACAAAGCCGAAAAGTAAACATCATCAATGAAAGCGGACTTTATGCTCTTATCCTGCGTTCTCGTAAAGCCATGCAAAAAGGCACGGTTCAACACAAATTCCGCAAATGGGTAACATCAGAAGTCCTACCCTCTATCCGCAAAACAGGGCAATATCGCCACACCATCAGCGAAACCCAAGCCCACGCCATTTCCAAGGCGGTCAAACAAAAATGCCAACACAACAGCCACCACTACCAAACCCTATATCATGCTCTATATGATGAGTTTGGTATCACCAGCTACAAAGAGCTGTTGGCATCTGATTTTCCCCGTGCGATGGCGTTTATTAGCAGTTTTGCCCTAGCCAGTGATAACAATGCCTTTTGGCGAGCTGTGGGCTTGCTAGAGTACGAACGCATGAGCCATGAGCTGTTGCAATTACAAAGACAGCTGGATGATATTTGCCAAGCCATGCACAAATTCAATCGTAGCCATGGGCTAGTTTATGATGCCCTAGCCGAGCAACAGGTTGTCTCAACTGCTGACACTTATGCCAGTGCCAAAGCATTTATTGCCAACCAACACCTAATTTAATCCCCCCAAAAGTTTTTGCCTTGTCGCTACAAGGCAAGGGCTTTTTATGTCCAAAAATAGGAGTTTTTATGTCAAATGTTAATAAAGTCATCATCATTGGCAGATTAGGTCAAGACCCAGAAGTCCGACAATTTGATAACGGCGGTATGCTTGCAGCGGCATCTATCGCTACAAGTGAGCGTTGGACTGATAAGCAGACAGGTGAGCGAAAAGAGCACACCGAATGGCATAGAGTGGTGTTTAATGGTCGCTTGGCAGAGATTGCAGGGCAGTATCTGCGTAAAGGCTCTCAAGTGTATATTGAAGGCTCAATCCATACACGAAAATGGCAAGATAACCAAGGCATTGAGCGTTACAGCACCGAAATTAGAGCTAACCAAATGCAAATGCTAGACTCTAGCAACCAAAATCAAGGGCAAAGCCAAAATCAAAGCCAAAGCCAAAGACAGCCCCAATATGGTTATGGGCAACCCAATCCAACAACTGCTATGCAACGCCCACCACAGGGCGGATATACACCGCAGGGCATGGACGAAAATATGCCGTTTTAGCAAGCAACAGTTAAGCAATTTTCCCAAAAATACCTGTTTAAAATCAATATCTTAGTAAAAATAAGCAAGATTTTGGGGTTGATAAACAAGGTTTTTGTTAAGCAAAATTATTTTTTCAACTGCCCATAAGGGCAACAACAAAAGGTAAACACTATGAACATTGACAACCTAACCTTAGGTCAAATCAAACAAATGTGTAAGAAGATTGATATGAGAGAGTTTAAAGTAGGTGATAAGGTTTATTTCCCACGATATAGTACGCGCATTCAGACTGTGAGAGCAGACGGTTTTACATCATCACCGCATTATAAAATTGCAGTATGTGCCGATGGTTACTGTGAAACGTTTTTGCCTAACGGGAAGATGCTTAGCTTTGTAGAGTTACCACAGATTTTCCATGCCACTGAAGAAAATAAAGCCAAACTGGAA
>JBHCHC010000186.1:0-3165 GCA_041802645.1 Moraxella sp.
ATTTTGTCCAAGAAGTCAACTACCGCAACCCTTTAAAGACATTTTACACCGTACGTAATGGACATGACATGTTTGATAAAGGTAATTGCCCAGATTCTAGCTATCTGTGCTGGCCAACCGTTGCCCTGTCAAGCATCGCGTACTATCCTAAGGATGGCAAAGTCAAAGAATGGCAAAACTCACTCATTGTATCAGCCTTAAAAACGGGGGCTTTATATCGTATGCCACTTAACTTTGCAGGTAATGATGTGCAAGGCGATGTTTACAAGCATTTTGCCACCCCTAACCGCTACCGCAACGTAACGGTAAATCATGATGGCAGCAAAATCTATGTCATGACTGATAGTCAAGGAGCATCGCTTGGTTTGGATGGCAAGCAAAACATGACCATGCAAAATTCAGGTGCTATTATTGTATTTGAAGCCAAATAAATGTTTGGATCAATCATATACTAGACTTCCTGCAAAACTACGATTTTTCAGTTTTTATAATTTGGATGAACTCTACAATCAAGCATGTTTCAAAAATTGAAATTATGGTTTTACGGGAAGTTTACTAAAGCGGTTTTCACCAAACCGCTTTAGTTGTTTAAGCCTTTATTGGTACAGGCTTTCTCTGATGTCTATCAATGTCTTAATGATGGGATATTGCTCAGGAATTTCTGGCAGTTTACTGTTATTAAAAGCCATTTCTACTTCTTTCATGAGTTTATCAGCTTTTTGCAATAACTCATCATAATCAAACTGTCCTGATTTAATCGCTAACAGCTCATCACGATTATCTCGCTTGACAACAACTTGACCCGTATTGGCAATATCCAAGGCGGTATATAATAGCCGAAACGTATGCATGATATTTTTGGCGTCATAGCCTTTGCCGTGATCCAAAGTGGACTGATAACGTTCGTGATTACGCATTTGCACCCAGTGCCAATAGTCGGCATAATCCTGACAGTATTTACTATACCCCATTTGATTAAAAGATAAATAACCCATCGGTGTCAAACCTTTGGGGATGCTGCTTAGTAATAACTCTTGACCGTCTTTATTCATCACACCTTTAAAATCATCACCAACAAACATCGCATACATATTCAGACTATGTGGCATTTTAGATAAACCAATTTGCGTCTGTGTCAATCCATGAAATATCAACCAATCTATCAAATCTACACTTTTTTGACCATCAAAAACCACACAAAATTCCAAAATACTTTTCTTATCTTTATGCATCGGATTGATGATTTTTTTATTAAGACCGCGAGATTTTTTAATTTGACTGATTGCAAATCCTGCAAAAGTTTTTTGGCAAAGTTTTGAGATAAACCACTTAGATTTAAAGCCATCCATGAGCGGATTTTTATACAGAATTTTGTCCTGTGGTGTGGCAAGCAGCTCCATCATATTGGGGTTGTTTTGTAATAACAATTCCACAAATCGACCCAATTCATAATACACAACATCATTGGTTTCATTGCTTACCTGTGGCACATAATCACTGTGTAAACCATAATAATAAGGTTTAGGCAAATAAAAAACGCCTTTGATGTCAATGTCTGATGATGGCATGTCAAGCCCATAGGAATGACTGCCGGAGATGCATTCCAATAAAATCAAGTCGTTTTGTTTCAGATAATCGATGCTTAACATAATATACTCTGTGATGATTCATTTGTTTTTATTGATGGGTTTTTTGATTTTAGGGTATGTTAATAATGGTGCGTCTAAATATTTCATTTAACACATCGATATCTCCTTTTGTCTTTTTATCAAAAGTCAAACACTCGGTATTTGCCCAGAGATTTTTCGTTAGCTTTTGCATGGATAATGGCAGATGATATGTATAATGCTCATCATGATTTTGTTTGATTTTAAATATATGGTCTAATTCGTCCTTATCATCATAAGATAACAATCCAAACATCTCACGAATACACACAGGGGGCATGACGAGATATTCCTTTATCCACAAACTAGCAAGCAAAGCACGGATTAAATAGCACCATTTTTTAAGCTTGACAGGCTCATCTAAATTCAAGCTTTCCTTTGCCTTTTTTGCCATTCCTTGATAATGATGATAGACAGCTTGAGGATTAAAAAAATCTGTTTGAACATCTTTGATACTATTGATAAAAAAATTATTGCTATGATAAATAATGGGCGAATTAAGCCATTCAAAAATCACCGCGTTAGATTTATGAAGATGCATTAAGGCTTTTTTAATGTCCCAGCCACCAATATCAAATGGCACGTCAAATAATTCATGACTGATAAACTCAAAAGTATCTTTACCTTCATAAATCTGTAAATACCACTCAGGACAATGACAATAAATCAATCGAACATCAAAATCACTGTCAAAACTGGCAAACCCCCACGCACGACTGCCACTTTCTATGGCGTGCAAAGGTATGATGGTGTGGTTATGGCAAGTGCGATGTAATATATCAATAATTTTTAAATGGTCGGTCATGGCTATTTTGATGAGATAATCTTGATATTAAGTGGTTTTGAGGGGTCTTGCCTAAAAACTGCGATATTATAGCAAACTATGCCTAAAAATCCATTTGCCAAAAACTCAAAAAACAGGTAACATAACTGCTTTTACAAATAATTAGGATAACTCATGAACGATGTCTCTCCCGAATTTCGCATCACACTATCAGGACAAATCGCCCCTGCCGATGTCGCCGAACTTGCCAAAATGGGCGTAAAAACTGTGGTCAATAACCGTCCAGATGGCGAAGAAGATGGTCAGCCCACATCAGATGAGATTGCCAAGGCATGCGATGCCCACGGTATTATTTATAAGCAAATCGCCTTTGCCAGTGGCATGATGGACATGAATCACGTACAAGCCTTTGCTGACTTTTTTAACCAAACCGAGCGTCCTCTGCACATCTTTTGCCGCACAGGCAACCGCTCCAATAATCTTTTGACTGCCGCAAGAGAGCGGGATTTACTTGATGAAGAGTAACACCTTAAAAGCAGTCTTATGACTGCTTTTTTATCACCCAAAATTCGTCAGGCTCTAGACTATCAAAGTTAAAAATCTCACTTAATCAAACTCCATAAATGGCGTTGTAACTCATCAACATCTTTGTTCCAACGCCATTCACATTCTTTTAAGTGTAGTTCAAAGTTGGCAGTAACACCGTTAAATTTA
>JBHCHC010000187.1:0-2562 GCA_041802645.1 Moraxella sp.
CAATGCCTTGGTTTGAGCCGTCAAACAGTGAGCGATGTGTGGCTCTTAGCGTGCTTGGCAAGGTTGTCTCATCCACAGCAAATCCATGGTTTTGGCTGGTAATCATGACCACTCCTTTGTTTAAGTCCTGAACAGGGTGGTTAGCACCATGATGACCGAACTTCATCTTTAGAGTTTTTGCTCCGCTTGCCAATGCTAAAATCTGATGTCCTAAGCAAATGCCAAACACGGGGATTTTGGTGGTCTCAATGATGGTTTTGACCGCTTCAATGGCATAATCACAAGCGGCAGGGTCGCCCGGTCCATTGGACAAGAAAATGCCATCAGGATTTAGGGCAAGCACCTTATCGGCAGGTGTTTGTGCAGGAACAACCGTCAAGCGACAGCCACGGTCAGCAAGCATGCGTAAGATGTTAGTTTTAACGCCAAAATCATAGGCGACCACATGATGGTTTAACTCAGGGTTGGCAAAACCTTCACCAAGTTGCCATGAGCCCTCTGTCCATTCATAGCCCTTGGAATCACAGCACACTTTTGCCAAGTCCAATCCATTCATAGATGGAGCATTTTTGGCAAGTTCGATGGCTTTAGCTTCGTCTAACTGACCGTTTTCGTCAGCGGTCATGATACAACCATTTTGTGCACCTTTATCACGCAAAATACGGGTCAGTTTGCGAGTGTCAATCTCAGCAATCGCTACAATATCATGCTGTTTTAGATAGTCACTCAAAGACTTTGTGGCACGAAAATTGCTGTGCAATAAGGGTAAATCTCTGATGATTAAGCCATTTGCCCATACTTTATGAATGCGACCAGATTCGCTATCTTCATCATTGCAACCTGTGTTGCCGATGTGTGGATAGGTTAGGGTAACCATTTGCTGGGCATAGCTGGGATCGGTTAAAATCTCTTGATAGCCTGTCATGGCGGTGTTAAAAACGACTTCACCGGTCGTCTGACCGCTCGCCCCAATGCTAACACCATGAAAAATTGTACCGTCTTGTAGGGCTAAAATGGCTTTTGTGGTCATGAATGCTCCAATTTGGGGTTAAAAAATTGACAAATTGACAAATTGACAAATTTTAGACAAAATTTTTTGGCAGAATTGCCAGTTGTTGTTAAAATTTTGGTACAAAAAAGCGAGTGATTAAAAATAAACTTACTTTGCTCAGTCAATGGGGCAAAAGTTAAGCTTTATTTTCATAATCACTCGCTTATCGTAGATTTTGGCTATTATATACAAAAAAACAACCTTTTACCACCATTTTTTAAAATTTATGTGTATTGATTCAATAGTTTGTCAAAGTTTGTACTGGTAATTACACCCATCTCTTCCCCACTCATGCCAAACAGCTCGCCCAAGGCTTTGGCGACATAAGGCACAAAGGTAGGCTCATTTTGTTTGCCACGCTTAGGCACTGGCGCAAGGTAGGGGCTGTCGGTTTCTATCAGCAGGCGGTCTTTGGGCAGTTTTTTGGCGGTTTCTTGTAATTCTACCGACTTTTTAAAGCTGACAATGCCCGAAAACGAAATGTACAGCCCCATGTCCAAGGCTTTTTTGGCAAAGGCATAATCTTCGGTAAAACAATGGATAATCCCGTGCTCGCACTTTTCTGCCTTTAACACATCAAGCGTGTCATGGTAGGCACTGCGTGTATGCACGATGATGGGTTTTTTGAGCAGTTGGCTTGCGTGAATGTGGGTGGCAAAACTGTGTTTTTGGGCGTGTTTTTTGTCGCTGTCCCAATAATAATCTAGCCCCGTCTCGCCCAGTGCCCAAACGTGCTTGCCGTCATGCGCCATAAAATCGTCCACCGTTACCGACGTTAATACGTCCACGTCTTGACAAGGGTGAATGCCCATACTCATGCCAATGTTTAGCGTCTCATCGCTTTTTTGTACCCACGAATAAATGTCGTCATACTCCCCAAAATGGCACATAATCGCCATAATGCGACTGACGGACGCAGTTTTGATGGCGGACAGTAAGGCATCAGCGCTTTGATGATGCTCAAGATTGATGTAGGTTAAATGGGCGTGGGTGTCGGTGTACATACTTTTTAATGAACTTCAATGACTTAAAACCGCCAATTATACCACAGCCGCTGCCAAATTTAACAAATCCAAACTTTGTGCCACATTGCCCACCAAACCCCATTCTTTTACAAAAATACAATCATTTCCCCCGTCATTTTTGGGTATGATATGAAAACAGGTGTATGCCGATTTATCTTTATCAGGGTTCAAGGTTGGGTGAATTAATCCAATTTTGGCTAAGTTTAAAGGAGTATGTGATGAAACGATTTTTAACTATTGCCCCTGTATTGGCATTTGGACTGACCACATCTGCCTTGGCATGGGATATTCCTACGGCGGTTAAAGATGAAATTCATCGTTGCGGCTGTTGGAATTGTTGCAATCAAGGCACCAATAATCCAACTCCCCCCGCCCCACCCCCAAAAGACTATTCAGGCACTACTTTTGCTTATAACATCAAAGACGGTCGTTGGTGGGCAAGTTATAATTCCAATCGTGGTTTTTCAGCTCGTAGTGATTGTGATG
>JBHCHC010000188.1:0-3923 GCA_041802645.1 Moraxella sp.
CTAAATTTAACGGTGTTACTGCCAACTTTGAACTACACTTAAAAGAATGTGAATGGCGTTGGAACAAAGATGTTGATGAGTTACAACGCCATTTATGGAGTTTGATTAAGTGAGATTTTTAACTTTGATAGTCTAGAGCCAAAATGTATTACCTGACAAAAGTAAGCTAAGGTACTGCTCTCCGACCAACACATTAACCCCAAAAGAGGTAAATGCTGCCGCTGCCACACCACGGCTGGCACGAGTTAATAGATGGCGTACACCAGATAAAAGAGCAGGTAAGACACCCAAAGCATGTAGTAGCCCACCAAAACTTAATGCTAAAATCACCAAAATTTGGCTAAAAAACATGCTCTCCAAACCACCGCGAGAGACCAACCTACCAACATCACCAAGTTCTAGATTTTCAGCAGGCTTATAACCTGCAAAAAACCAACCGCCTAGGTCTTTTAATGAAGGAGAGCTGTGAATATAAGTAATAAATAAGGCGACAACAATGGTGGCACTAATGGTATAGATGGCATTGACACGCATGATGGCAAGTACAATCAGTATGACAAAGGGAATTAGGGCATAGCCATGCACTAAACCGCTATTTTGTAGGTTGTTTTGTAGGGCGGCAATGTCTGCCAAATCCGCTGTATTGCTACCCGATAGCATAAAAAATACCACCGCAGAAATAATCCATGCAGGAACGGTGGTATAGAGCATGTTTTTGATGTGGTCAAATAAATCAATACCAACAATGGAAGCTGCGATGCTGGTGGTATCGGATAAAGGCGACATCTTATCGCCAAAGAGTGCTCCAGATACCACCGCTCCTGCTACAATCGCAGGGTTGGCATTAAAGGCTTCGGTCATGCCCAAAAATGCCACGCCTACGGTTGCACAGGTGGTAAACCCACTGCCCAGTGTTATTCCAATGACGCTGGCTAGGATGAATGCGGACAGATAAAACATCGAGGGTGACAGTATGTTAAAACCATAATAAATCAAAGTTGGAATCGCTCCACTCATCATCAGTGCTGACACCAAAAGACCGATGCAAGAAAACAGATAAATCGCCCCCATGCCTGTGGAAACGCCTTTTATCATACGTTCTTGTAAGTCATTAAAGCCGATTTTATGATAGCATCCAAATAACATCAAGCCCAAAATAACAGCTAATAATGATAAATGGGGTACCCACCCCCACATGATCATGGTTATCCCAAGTACCATGATGGCGATGATGGCAATCACCACCGCTTGAGCAGAGGTTAGGCTTAGTAATGTATCATCGTGATGAGCATGAGTTGAATGTTGATTGGTCATGATATCTCCCTATGGGTATGCTTGGCAGTTGCCAAGCCCATTATCCTTATTTTGTGATATCTTAAAAGCGTTGGGGTGTATCGTGAGCATTTGGCTTTTTGGATTTTCAAAATATAATCACAAAGCCAAAAATCACAGGATTTTTGTTGGTTAATTTAAATTTATTAAATTAACCAACATAACCCCAAACAAGCTTCAAGATAAGTTCAATGGCGAACATTCCTGTTTTGACTTGGTAATTTATGGTGTTACATCAAGCGTACCACGACGAATTTGGTCTCGCTCTAAGCTCTCAAAGAGTGCTTTAAAATTACCCTCGCCAAAACCGTCTTTATAATCACCCTTACGCTGAATAAACTCAAAAAACACAGGACCCAGCTGAGTTTCTGAGAATATTTGTAACAGCAGGCGTGGATGCCCACCCTCGGTGGTGCCATCTAAGAGAATGCCGCGAGACTGTAACGCTTTGACGTCTTCACCATGATTTGGCAAGCGTTCATCAAGCATCTCATAATAAGTCTCTGGTGGTGCAGTCATGAGTGGAATGCCTGCTGCGCGCAATTTATCGATGGCAGGGAGTAAATCGTCGCTAAGCAAGGCGATGTGTTGGATCCCTTCTCCGCCAAACGCCATGAGGTATTCTTCAATCTGTCCTCCACCTTGCTTGGATTCTTCATTTAAAGGGATGCGAATCTTGCCATCAGGAGCGGTCATGGCACGGCTTGCTAGACCTGTATATTCGCCTTTGATATCAAAATAGCGAATTTCTTTAAAATTAAACAGTCGCTCATAAAACTCTGCCCAGTAATTCATCCGCCCACGATAGACATTATGAGTTAGATGATCCACCACTTTAAAGCCATAACCAATAGGGTTTTTATTAACACCCTTGATGAACTCAAAATCAATATCGTAAATGGATTTGCCTTCTTCATAACGGTCAATCAAATAAAGAGGAGCACCACCGATGCCTTTGATGGCAGGCAGGCGAAGTTCCATGACCGAGGTGGGGATGTGAATGGGCTGAGCCCCAAGCTCTAAGGCACGCTCATAAGCCTTATGAGCATCTTTGACTCGAAATGCCATGCCGCACGCACATGCCCCATGCTCTTTGGCAAAGTAATAAGCATGGCTTTTAGGTTCATTATTGATGATAAAATTAATGTCACCTTGACGATACAGCAGAACATCTTTTGAGCGGTGCTTGGCGACCAAGCTAAACCCCATTTTTTCAAAAATCGGCTCTAGAAAATTTGGTGTGGGTGAAGCGAATTCTACAAATTCAAAACCATTTAAACCCATTGGGTTTTCAAATAAATCGACCATGTCAGACTCCTTGTGACAAATAAAGTGTGGAATAAAAAAGCTAACGCATTGCTAACCGATGATAATTATCATAAAATAAGTACGTTTGTTGCACAAATCATTTTTTTAATTTATTTATGGAAAAATTCAATGAGTGTTTCTTTACGTCAGTTACGGGCTTTTGTTGTGATTGCTGAATATAAAAGTTTTACTAAGGCAAGTGAAGTGCTGTTTTTAACTCAGTCATCTTTGAGTGGACTCATCAAAGAGATGGAAAAACAGTTGGATGTCAAGCTGTTTGATCGCACCACGCGTCAGATGCACCTCTCAGAAGCAGGGGAGAGGCTATTACCCTATGCACGGCGAATCTTAGATGAGGTACGTCTTTTTGATTATGAAATTGAGGATTTAAAGGATTTTCATCAAGGCAAAATCCGTTTGGCTGTGTCTCAGCAGCTTGCCGCATCAGGCATGCCTCGCCTAATAAAAGCATTCCGTCAAGCTTATCCTAAAGTGCAAGTGACGCTACTAGATTGCTCTATTGAGGAGGTCATCAGTCGAGTGCAGTCATTAGAAGCAGATATCGGCATCGGACCAGAACGCACCTTAGGGGCGGACATCTTGGCAAAGGAGCTGTTCTCCTCGCCGTTTCATGTGGTGTTGCCAGCAGAACATCCACTGGCGACCCAGTCCAGCATCGCTTGGAATGAGCTTAAAAATGAACACCTTACCACATTGCGTGGCAATTTTACCAAGAGGCTCATTGATGAGTTGCCCAAAGAGCTGTCTTCTCAGCTGTTTAGGAGTGATTATGAGGTGAATTTTTTGTCCACAGCACTGGGTGTGACTCAAATGGGAATGGGATTGACCATCGCACTGCCTCATGCCAAAAACTGGGTGGATCAGCATGGGCTGGTCATGAGACCTCTGATAGAACCGACCATTCATCGTAAATTCATGTCCTACACGCACAAACGACGCTCTAACACACCTGCCATGAATGCGTTTTTATATTTTTTACAAGATTATGCCAAAGCATGGCGATGATTTTCATGTCATGTTTCATGCCATGCTTGGCCAAATCTATGCTAAAATAGCAAGTTTGTTATATTAGTTTGAGAAAATCATGTCGCTAAAACCTGTTGTTGCTCTCATCGGTCGCCCCAATGTTGGTAAATCCACACTTTTTAACCAGTTCACCAAATCTCGCCAAGCCTTGGTTGCTGATTTGGCAGGATTGACTCGAGATCGTCAATATGGGGATGTCTTTTTTGAAGAAAAGTCCTTTATTGTCATTGATACAG
>JBHCHC010000189.1:0-10227 GCA_041802645.1 Moraxella sp.
AGTTGTACCACGCCTATTTGATTGGCATTCATCAAGGCTGTGATATCAAGTTCTGTATCACTAAACGCATAAGGCTTACCTCTACGACAAAAAATACGCTCGCCATCAATAACCCAAATACAAATAGAGGCTGATGGCGACGTGTTAGCAATGTGAGTTTTCAAAATAATGATGGTTCTAAGTCAAATATGTCATATCCAAGTGCATCATGCCACCAACTGATTTAAGCTATTTTGGCTGATGAGCAGGCTCTTTTCGTTGGTAGGGCGATTTTCCTCGAAATTTTCAAAGTCAAAATCTGCTGCTACAAGGACATCTGCCCATGCATTACTGATGAGGGTCAACTCATGATCGGAAGAGCTTTGGATTTTGCTGAGCAGCCCATTTTCCAAATGGCGAGCCAATAAGGATAATTGTGTTGATGTGGTGGATAGACGTAAGAAAGCTGCTGCACCCGCCACTTGGCGAATCATTTCGGGGGCGTTCTGTAGGTGCATGATGTCACGATTGGCATCAGTCAGATAGTCAGTTAATGCCAAAGATGTCGCCATTAAGTTATTACGAGCCTCTTTGACCAGGGCTTCATAAGAGGTGTCTAGTTGGTGCAGAGAAATTTCACGATTATGTAGAGGTAATTTCACCGCTCCTGGCGTGTGACTCTTAGCTAGGAAAATGGCGGCATTTTCAGCAATCAACAACTTGTCCAAGAAAGCATCAAGATCCTCTAGAGTGGGGTTTTGCCAAGAACTTACTTGTATTGACGCCGCTTTTAGAGCATGACTGGCTTCAGTGAGTTCAAGTAAAGTCATGGTCTGTGATAGGGTCTCAAGTTCTAATTTTAGCTCATCAAGATTGACCATGCTACCAATCTCGCCCATACCATTAGAGGCACGCACGAACTTATCTACTTTTTGTTTGATGGTTTCAATCTGTTCTTGGATTAATGTATTTAGCGTGTCAGTAATTTCACGATTGGGGCCAAATAAGAATCGCTGCATTTCGCTAAATTTGGCATCACCAACTTTATTAAGGGCGTATTTTTGGTTGGCAAGAGTGGCAAATTCTTTATTTTTATTGCAGGCAAAACTCACCATTTCAGCAAAACGACGATCCTCAATGGGCAAATAGTCTGAAAATTGCTGCTCTAAATATACCAAAATTCGCTTTTTGGCGTGACTAAGTGGTAGGTCATCAGCGATGTTTTGAGTGATGGTCTTTGCCGATTGCCAGAACAGAGTGTCGGAGTGTTGGGCAATGAGTGCACAAGCTTTAGTCATGTTGTCTAGCTTTTGACGCTCATCATCAGAGATGATGCCATCTTTATTTTCGAGAATGACTGACAGACCTGCACGATACGCTTGTGTCAGAGCTTTATGGTTTAGTCCTAAGGTGCTAAGTGAAGCATAGTTCGCCTGAGGATCGGCGATGATGATGCTGTTGATGTTTTGACTAAGAGTGGCAGCTTCAATGGCGGAATACCCCAGATGTTCGCCAAGCTTATTAATGATGGGCAGGAGCAAAGCAGGCTCAGGAGTTTCTTTTAATAGGACAAATTCTACATAACGGTCAAGCAACATGATGGCTTCTGAAATGTCAGTCATTAGAACTTCGTTTTCATCTTCATCATTATCAGCATTCTTATGAAGTAGGGCATAACTCTCAGATAAATACTGCACCAACAAATCCGCACCATTAAAGGCGATGAGTCGGAAAATAGCAGAAAGCTGAGACAGGTTACTCACAGAATCTAGTAACAAGGGTGCTTGGTCAGCATCATCATAAAACTCACGTAAATGCATTTCAGCATCTTTTAATACAGAGTTAATTTCGTTGTGTAAAATATGAAGTGATGATAAGTCAAAATTGCTGGCGGTCTTAGCTGATTGAGTCATGATAGTCCTGCGTTGTGTCTGTCTGTTATCAAAAACACATTAATAATCGAACATTTAACCATGTTTGGTGAAACTTGGCAAGTAAAATTGTACTAAATAGCAAAAATATCAGATAAAGCGACTTTTTGATGAGGGTTATTTAAGGGTTTTTTCACGCCATGCTTGATCGGCAGCAAAATTATCTTTTGAGCGTAAAAGCTGGTCTGCCAGCATGCTCAAATCGCTAAAGTTTATTTCACCTACATTCTCATCTTGTTTTATCCCTTCTTCCTCCATGCTAAGAGCGATTTGTCCGCTGGTCATGGCAAGATAGACTTCCAGCAGAATCTGCGAGTCTTTTAAAGCTCCATGGTAAGAACGGTCAATCTCTTGCCCAACATCGAGGCGTTTAGCAAGAGCATCCAAGTTATTCTTTTGCCCTGCATACATCTTGCGTGCCAGCATGAGCGAGTCAGTCACCTGTACGACATCAGCAAAATCCGTCATGCCTACCTTGTTAAACTCATGGGTAAGAAACTTCATATCAAATGGGGCATTATGAGCGATGATTTCTGCACCTTTCATGAACTCATAGACATAAGAGGCGACATCGGCAAATTTGGGCTTATCCACCAAAAATTCATTGTGAATTCCATGAATACTAATGACCTCATCATCCATCTCTTTGTCGGGATTTAGATAGACGTGTAGCTGCACTCCTGTTGGCTTACGCTTGACCATTTCTACGATGCCAATCTCCACCACACGGTCGCCTGTGGCAGGGTCAATACCAGTAGTTTCGGTATCCATGATGAGCTGACGTTCGGGCTGGTTTCGATTGATGGGGTCGGGCAGTACCGCCCAAAATGGCTCGCGAATCTCATCTGTACGACCATCATAATCAGGGTTTTGATGGTCGTGGCGAATCACTGGCGTGGACACGTTGGCGGGCTTTTTTTTGGTTTTTTTTAAAGCGGTAGTGGTTTGGCTAGGGTTATCTGCCAAAGAGGCGTCCTCGATGGGAGGAGAGTCATCAGTCATGGCTGCCATGACTTCATAATAATCGTTCAAGTCAGCTTCCAAAGTGTCATCATTGGCGTGATGGTTGTTAATATCATTTGAAGTATTTAAATCATTCGTCGTATTCATGACACTTGCCTCATTGATAGAAGTCACAAAGGTGGGTGGAGAATCTGGGCGAGTTAAAATATCGCCAGACAAACAATCATCTGACAAAGTATCGGCAGATAACATAGCATTTGAGGTGTTGATGTGATGGGGGGTGCTGGGAATAAAAGATTCGCCACAGCCTAAAACGCCATCATTGGCAAGCTTATCCGCCATTTCATTACCCGCATGTCCTGCATGTCCTTTTATCCATTGCCAATCAATCGTACGATGCATACAAGCATGGTCTAGGCGTACCCATAAGTCTTGATTTAACACCGCTTTGCCGTCAGATTTTTTCCAGCCTTTGGCTTTCCAGTTACTGATCCATTTGGTTATGCCGTCTTTGACATAACCCGAATCCGTCCAAATCTGTATCGGCATCTGCTTGGGTGTTTTTTCTAAGGCGGTGATGGCTCCCATGAGTTCCATGCGGTTGTTGGTGGTGTTACTCTCTCCACCCCAAACGTTAAGAACATCGCCATTAGGATAGATGATGTGTGTGCCAAATCCACCTGCGTTTGCTCCTGCTTTACCATTGCCTTTACACGCCCCATCAGTATAAGCGATGATGGTATTCATGAATACTCCATGTTGATGGTGAGTTTATTGTAGTTTCTGACCAAATCAATCAAAAAGTTGATATAAGTGCTTTAAAAACCATTGAAGTGCCATGTCATATCCTGTGTCACCCAAGCCACAAATCACACCCGTGGCTTTGTCCGAAAAATAAGAATGATGACGAAACGGCTCGCGGGCATGGATATTGGATAAATGCACTTCAATAAAAGGCCTGTTACTGGCTAAGAGAGCATCACGGATGGCAACTGAAGTATGTGTAAAAGCAGCAGGGTTGATGATAATCCCATCAAATTTTTCAGATTCCTCGGTAAGGATACCCTTATTGGCGATGATGTCTACAATGTCGCCTTCATGATTGGATTGGAAAGTCTCAAGGTTGATGTTGTGCTGACGAGCAGTGTTAGAAAGTCGATGAATGATATCATGCAAAGTGGTTTTGCCATAGATATGTGGTTCACGCTTGCCAAGCAGATGTAGGTTGGGACCGTTAATCAGTAGCAGTCTGTGATTTAGGCTGTGATTGGTAGGAGTTGATTGGGTCATGTCATTGCTATTAGTGAAGTGTGGGTGTATTTTAACAAATTTTGGGTCAAATTGAGTAAATTTTTCATATTTTGTGAAGTGTTTGGCTTTTGAGCTGTTTGGCGATGGTCAGCCATTCTTATTTGTCCATTTATAAATACCAAACCAATAAATCTTGGGTTCATCAAAAAGAGGATGAACCTTATGGTGCTATAGGCTTTTATGTGGATTGTTTGGGGTAGCGAATGCCATCTTTTCTTGAAACTTTGCCTTTTTGTTAATAAGCTTGATAATAGTATCGCATTGCTTTGTTTGTGACTAAAAGACAGATAACTTAAAGACAGATAACTTATCTGAATTTTTTACCCAAATTGAAGTTTTAACGGACAATAAGAGCAAAGATGAAATTTTTGTTAATATTTGGTTACATTCGTTTACAACATTCAAAAAGTATGCTATATTTAGAATAAGTTTACGATAAAACTTGTGAACTTATTTTTGGTTATTATATCATTGTCATGGTTGTATGACGATGTGCTATTTTTAAGGATGTCTCTATGTCTGCTCGTGAACAAGGTCAGGTAAAATGGTTTAATAACGCCAAAGGTTTTGGCTTTATCCAGCGTGCCACAGGTGAAGATGTATTTGTACATTTTCGTTCTATTGTGGGTGAGGGTTATCGCTCATTAAGAGAGGGTGAAATGGTGGAATTTGTTGTTACTGAAGGCAGTAAAGGATTGCAAGCCGAAGAAGTTACCAAGTTATCATAAGCGTCAAATCATCAGGTATTGCCTTACTTTTTGTTTGGTATGATGATATGTTCTGATGAACTTGATCTGACACTTAAAAAGTAGCAATTCATGAGATACGGTCCATGAAAATTTTATGACAAAGCCTGCCCGCATGGGTGGGTTTTGTTGTATTTGAGATGACTTTTATTTATGCTTTACTGTCTTTGGTTTGCCTTTTTTGCCTGTCTGGGCAAGTTATGATAAAATAGGCTTTTAACTTCCAAAATAGAGGTTCTGTTATGCAAAAACTGCTCCAAAAACCGGCACAAAAATTTGTGACTGCTTTGTTGTTGGTGTGTGTTGGCGTCCCCAGTTTGGCTTATTCGGCATTGACTTTATCGGCTGATGAAGAGATTAGACGCGAAGAGATTGCAGGAATTTGCATGATTGCCAGTAATGGCGTTTATAACATTGCCACCGACCACCAAAATGGTGTCAAAAAAGACAAGGCTAAAAAGAATCTCGATAAAGAATTAAAAAAGATAGATAAAAGCTTTAAAAACAAAGATCTTGTGGCTTTTGTTGATGAGACATGGCATCAGGGTTTGGACATCATCTATAAAATGCCCGTTCATGATAATAAGGCAGATAAAGAAAAGTTTATTGAGCAGGCATTAGATGGTTCTTTTCGTGCCTGCTTTGATGATTTGGACAGATGATGTTGATGACATCATTGGTGTATGAAAGAGCAGGGTATAAGCATTGATGGTGAGGTTGATGTATTAAAAATACAGCGATTTATTTTATGTTGATTTCATCTTGTGTTGATGGCATAAAAATACCAACATGTCTGATGTGTTGTTTTTTGTGATGCTAACAAGTTTGATTATTTATGACCATTTAAAAGGACAGTCCCTTGACCGAGCAATTTAGCACTTTTGGCGATTTACCCTTATCTGAGCCGACCCTAAAGGCAATATCATCTCTGGGATTTCAGACGCTAACTCCCATCCAAGCCCAAATTCTACCTCATACCTTGGCAGGTCAAGATGCCATTGGACAAGCTCAGACAGGGACGGGCAAGACTGCTACGTTCTTGATCACCATCATTGAGAATCTGCTTAATCGCCCCTTTGAGGAGGATGAGATTCGTTATTTGGGTGAGCCACGGGCGCTCATCTTGGCTCCGACACGAGAGTTGGCTCAGCAGATTTATAGTGACTGCCGAGAGTTGGTCAAATACAGCGGGCTCTACGCCTTGTGCATGACAGGCGGTGCGGATTATCAGAGGCAAGAACAAGAAATGAATCGCCATCCGATGGATATTCTGATTGGTACGCCAGGGCGGATAATTGACTGGGTGCAAAAAGGTGTGCTGTTCTTGGATCGCGTGGAAGTGTTGGTGCTTGATGAGGCTGACCGCATGTTGGATATGGGCTTTATTCCTGATGTCAAACGCCTAATCCAAAAAATGCCCGCCAATACGCATCGTCAAAGCCTACTTTTCTCAGCGACTTTTAATACGGATGTCATGAATCTGGCATATCGCTGGCTCTACCAACCAACCTTTGTAGAAATCACTCCTGAGAGTCGCACCAATAAAAACATCAAACAGGAGTTCTATCTGTTGACTGACCGCCAAAAACTGACAGCACTAAAACAGTTGCTCGGTGATGAGGGTGTCAAAAAAGTGATCATCTTTGCCAATCGTAAAGATCAAGTTAAGCGTCTGTATGATAATCTGCGTAAACATGTCAATTTAACCATGCTCTCAGGGGATGTCGCCCAAGCCAAACGCGAGCGTTATTTAAAACGCTTTAAGGACGGTGAGGTAAACGTGTTGGTGGCGACAGATGTGGCAGGAAGAGGGATTCATGTGGACGATGTCACTCATGTCATCAATTACACCTTGCCTGATTTACCTGATGATTATGTACATCGTATTGGACGGACAGGTCGAGCAGGGCAATCGGGAGTCTCTATCAGCTTGATTGGTGAAGACGATGCTTTTAATCTACCTGCCCTAGAAAAACATCTAGACATGAAGTTTGATTTGCAGCAATTCACCCCGCATGCATCCGAAACACCATGACAGTCACGACTTTCATGGTCGTTATGACACTTATTATGTTGTTAAGATGAACAGAGGATAGTGTGATGCATCAAGATACCTCCCATTTATTAAATCCTGCCAGCATCCCCCTTACTTTATACATTCACATTCCGTGGTGTGTCAAAAAATGTCCTTATTGTGATTTTAACTCGCATGTTCTACCATCATCTGCCCCTTTTGGTGATTATGTGACCGCTTTATTGTCAGACGCACGCTCTCAGCAGGGGTTGACTGGTGGAAGAGTCATTCAGAGCATCTTTATTGGTGGGGGCACACCATCACTGTTGCCTGTTGGCTGTTATCAGACATTGCTGACAGGGCTGCGTGACATATTTGACTTTAGCCGTGACATTGAGATTACCTTGGAGGCGAACCCTGGCACCTTAGAGCACGTACCTTTTGATGAATATTTGGCACTTGGGATAAACCGCTTATCGGTGGGTGTTCAGTCATTTAATGATGTGGCACTTGCCACGCTTGGGAGGATTCATCGCCAACATGAGGCGTTTGACGCCATTTATCGTGCCAAACAAGCGGGATTTTGTCGTGTTAATGCTGACCTCATGCATGGCCTGCCAAAACAAACCGCTGACCTTGCTGTCTACGATATTGAGATGGCATTATCGGCAGGGGCGACACATCTGTCTTGGTATCAGCTTACTATTGAACCCAACACTGCCTTTTATCGCAGCCCTCCTGATTTGCCCTGTGATGATGTGTTGGCACAGATAGAGCAAGCAGGACAAGATAGATTGTTAAAAGCGGGGTTTACCAATTATGAAGTCTCGGCATGGGTAGGGTCTGACGATGGCGTTTGTCGCCATAATCTCAATTACTGGCAATTTGGTGACTATCTTGCAATAGGTGCAGGCGGACATGGTAAAATAACGCTAAGAGGACATGATGGATATGCAGATGGTGTGTACCGCTACGCCAAATCACGTCTGCCTAAAGATTATCTGACCTATGACAACGCTCCCAAGATGGTGGGCTTTGAACGAGTGGCGGAGGAACATCTGCCCTTTGAATTTATGATGAATGCTTTGCGCTTGGCGAATGGAGCGAGCGTACGTATGTTTGAAGAGCGGACAGGGCTGCTGATTAGCACCATTGATAATGAATTGCTCCCCTTGCAGCATCAGGGCTTGATGGTGTTTGATCCTGATGTGCTAGCACCAACGCCGATGGGCTTTAATCATGTCAATCATTTGGTGCGTGCTTTTTTGTGACAAACTTGGCTTTACCATGAATAGAACCACTGCTGTTTTGAAGTGCAAACAACATCTGTAACATAAATTGATGTTTTGATGCTTGACAAGGCTTTTAATTTTTTATCAAACATAACTAAGTCTTGTTTTTGTGTGTCAAATTTGTGGTAGGTGTGTCAATATTTGCCACGAGGTTTTACTTAAAAATCCCGTGATTTCTATAATTTGGTTGCAAGTTTAAAAGTCAACGCATGTCAGATAATAAGGTGAGCATCTTATGCTTGTGATTTTTGCTGTTTTATATCAATACTTCTTATGACGCTGTAGCCAATGAATTCATTTGGTTAAGAAAAACTAAGCGGTCAAATACTCTAACATCTAACAAATGTGTATTTATCAATAATATCACCACGCCATGAAACAGATTCATATTATCTTATACACCCCAAAAATACCCAATAACACAGGCAATGCCATTCGTCTTTGCGCCAACACAGGGGCGAAATTACACCTGATTAAGCCACTGGCCTTTGAGTTGGATGATAAAAAGCTTAAGCGGGCAGGGCTTGATTATCATGAATATGCTGACATGCAGGTGCATGAAGACTGGCAGGCGTGTCGCGACCATCTGTCAAAGGTGGGTGTGAGCACAGTGGTTGCCATGACCACTAAATTTAGTCGCCCTTTTTATGACTATGATTTTGCTGCTCATGATGAATCGGTGGCGTTGGTGTTTGGTTCAGAAACGGATGGTCTGCCGCAGGACGTGCGTGACGACATTGGAGAGCAGCATTGGTTGAGGTTGCCCATGCTGCCCGAGTCTCGCAGTCTTAACTTATCTAATAGTGTGGCAATCTGCCTCTATGAGGTGTGGAGACAGTTTGGCTTTGCAGGTGATGTTGGACAAAGTGTGGGGTACCACAGATTATCCAGTCGTCCTGAGTAAGTGCTTAATTTAACGTTAACATCATTTTGGATAATCCATGTCAATCAAATCACTTGTTCTTGTCTTGCCTGTGCTTACTCTTATGCTAAGTGCTTGCAACCCATCCCAACATTCATCACAGAATCCCTCTGGAGCTGATGATGAAAATATCAAATCCCATCAAGAGCAGGTGGATCAAACTTTGCATTTTGTGGGGTGTTATAGCATTGATAAAAATCTACCCTCCCAAATAAAAATCAGCCAAAAAGCAGGACAATTTGTCATGCAAATGAAAGAGCCTGAAAATGCAAAAACTCTGTGGGATGCTCCCGAACCTCTAGATGAGATTGACATAGATAAGGCATGGGATTATTTTAAGGTGAATGCTTTGTCACTAGAAAAATCAGATGTACAAAGTGCTTTGGCACGCCCCGATGCGATGATGGTATTGGTAAAAGTCAAAGAGGCTAGCCAAAACATCAACCCTTTGTTAGACAGTCCTTATGTGGTCTATATATTCAAGGGAGCCAACACCATCTACCAAGTACCTTGTGATGACAAACCCTTAGACATCATCAAAGAGGGTGAGCAGACCATGAAGGCATTTCATTAATGACATCAATCGATGATGGCTTAATAAATAAGCCAATTCACCAAAATCTTAGCACTTTACCCAAAAAACTACCCTATCTGTCCCATGAGGAGCAACAGCGAATCACTCGTTTGTGCGTTCGCTGTGCCTTGCTCCTGATGCAGTATGGTGCAGAATCGGTGGTTGTTGTGGATTTGACTAAGCGTCTTGGTGTGGCACTTGGGGTGAATGGTGTAGAATGTGGATTGTCCTTTAATGCCATTACACTGACTACGCTTTATAATGGACATTGCATCACCACAGTGCGAAACACTGTCCATCAGGGTATTAATGTCAGCATACTGGTGCAGATTCAACAAATCGTTCTAGACATCGAATGTCAAAGGCGGACGGACGGACGTGATGAGCAAGCAGTCACCAAAGCAGAATACCAACTAGACAGTATTGATCGTGCCACTTATCCTAATACACTGATGGCATTTTTTGTAGGTATGTCCTGTGCTTGTTTTTCCTATC
>JBHCHC010000190.1:0-3405 GCA_041802645.1 Moraxella sp.
ATCATTTTTGCCATTTGCTTATGCTGTTTTAAAAGGGCATTGACGTCTTGGATCTGTTTGCCTGAACCTGCGGCAATGCGGCGTTTGCGACTTGGGGTGATTTTATCAGGGTTTTGACGCTCAAAAGGCGTCATAGAATGAATCAAGGCTTCCATTTCTTTGACTTTTTCTTCAGGTTTGGCTTGGGCAACTGCGTTTTGAATGTCGCTGCCACTCATGCCTGGCATTTTATCCAAAAATCCTGCCATACCGCCCATATTTTTCATTTGCTGAAATTGAGTCAATAAGTCTTCTAAATCAAATTCACCGCCCTTTTGGATTTTTTTCGCCATTTTTTCGGCTTTTTCACGGTCAATTTTATTTTCCACTTCTTCAACAAGGGATAATACATCGCCCATGCCAAGGATACGCTGAGCAATACGCTCAGGATGGAACAACTCTAATGCTTCTAATTTTTCACCACGACCTAAAAATTTGATTGGCTTACCTGTGATGGCACGCACAGACAGTGCTGCTCCCCCACGAGCATCACCGTCTGTCTTGGTTAAAATCACCCCTGTCAAAGGCAGTGCGTCATTAAAGGCTTTGGCGGTGTTGGCAGCGTCTTGACCTGTCATGGAGTCCACCACAAACAAAGTTTCGGTAGGGTTAACAGCGTTGGTCAATTGCTTAATTTCATTCATCATCTGCTCGTCGATCGCTAAACGACCTGCGGTATCAATAATGAGAATGTCAGCATATTTAAGCTTGGCTTGTTCAATAGCACGATTGGCGATATCAATGGGATTTTCACTGGTGCTAGATGGCACAAACATCGCACCTACTTGACCTGCCACAAATTCTAGCTGGTTGATGGCTGCTGGACGATACACGTCCGTCGACACAAGCATGACTTTTTTCTTTTGTTTGTCTTGTAAAAACTTAGCGAGTTTGCCTGCGGTGGTGGTTTTACCTGCCCCTTGTAAGCCCGCTAAGAGATACACCACGGGCGGTTTGCCTGTCATTTCAAGCGACTGGTTGGCACTGCCCATCATCTCAGCGAGCTCATCATAGACGATTTTGACAAAAGCTTGACCGGGGGCAAGTTCTTTTAATACTTCTTGACCAAGGGCTTTTTCTTTGACTTTTGCCACAAAATCCCGAGCCACAGGCAACGCCACATCCGCTTCTAGTAGTGCCATACGCACTTCACGCAAAGTGTCTTTAATGTTATCTTCGGTCAGAGTGCTTTGACCTGCCAGTTTATGCAAAGTGCCAGAGAGTCGCTCTGTTAAGGTATCAAACATGGTCGCATTTCCAGAATTAATTAATAGAAAATTTGGGTTATTTTATGCTAAATTTAAAAATTATGCTATTATTATTGCATATTTTGTACCAAATTTATGATGAAGAGGTATTTGTGTTCGTCTTGTATCTAATTAGCACGCTGATTTATGCAGGGGTGGGGCTTCACCTATATCATGCCTTAATAAAAAATAAACCCATTTTTAAGACCAGCACTCTACTCTTCCTAATTATCGCCATTTTCTTACATGGCATCATACTCACTCCCAACATCATCACATCAGACGGGCTGAATTTTAATATTTTTAATGTGCTAAGCCTAACAGGTCTGTTTTGTCTTATATTTTTTGTGTTATTTAGTCTGTATCGCCCGATTTTAAGTTTGGGGGTGCTTGCTGTGCCGACTGCCATCATTGGCATGAGTTTTGGAGAATTTGGACAAGCACCCTATCAACCTGTTGCCAATATGAGTGTTGGAGTGCAGGTGCATATTTTACTATCGTTTGGGGCATATTGTGTGCTACTAATGGCGTGTGTGCAGGCAGTAATTTTACGCTTACAAATTCGTGAACTAAAGCACCACACCATTCACCGTTTCTGGGTGGCAAAACTGCCGTCTTTACAAAGCATGGAAGCACTGCTCTTTGACATGATACTGATGGGCTTTGCAATATTAAGCATTGCTTTGGGTTTAGGGCTGATGACCACTTATGATATCATGGCTCAGCACGTGGCACATAAACTTGTGTTTAGCCTGTTATCATGGCTTGTGTTTGGTGTGTTTATTGTAGGGCATTATCGCTTCGGTTGGCGCGGCAAAAAAGCCTCTAACTTTGCTATTTATGGATTTATCCTGCTTGCCGTCGGTTTTGTCGGTTCAAAGGTGGTGTTAGAGCTGATTTTAAAATAAATGAAAATAAGTGAGAGGTCATGTCAGACAGTCTGAATTACCACATCGTTTTCTTAATGCTTTAAGTCTATGAATGGTTTGACAATGTGACCCTATGTATTTTGTGACCATGGCATGGGTACAAGATATGCTAAATTTAAGATGGATAACACACTTTTAAAATTACCACTTAGTCTTTTATTTCATCAATCTGTCAAAATCATGCATCGCTCCCACTTAAGCTTTAACACCCCCAAAAACGATAGACCTCTTTTGGCTCATTGACGTTGATCACGCCACGTGCAATCAACTCTATCGTACGTGGCAGTAAAACATGTTCAAGCTCATGCACTCTGTTTTTTAAAGTGATGGGCGTGTCATGAGGGTGTACAGGCAGCAGTGCTTGGGTGAGAATCTGACCTGCATCAAGTTCTGCGGTGACCAAATGTACCGTGCAGCCATGCAATGCATCGCCTGATTTTAGCACTCGTTCATGTGTCTGCAGACCTTTATAATTGGGCAGCAGCGAGGGGTGTAAGTTTATCATCGAGGCATTTAATTTATCTTTTACCCCATTGATAAAAAAAGGTGTCAATATTTTCATAAAACCTGCCAATACCACCAAATCAACATCTAATGGTGCTAATGCATTTAAAGCCAATGCTTCAAATTCGACTCGTTGATACTTTTTACCCTGTTCATTTTTATCAATGATGATGGTGTTAATATTGGCATGATTGGCACGAATCAAGGCATACGCATCTGCCTTATTACTGATAACAGCAACGATCTGTATCGGCAAGTTACCCTGTTGCATTTGGTCAATCAAAACTTGCAGATTTGAGCCATTGCCCGAGACTAGAACAGCGATTTTTAAAGGAACAGTCATGAGATTTTCTCTACTTTGAGAATAAAACTTTTGATTTTTAGAACCGGCATCATCAGCGACAATACCAATCTTAAACCAACAAATCATAATAAGGCGTATTAAACCACAAAATCCTTACCCAAATACACTCTTTGCACCAGTTCATTTTGCAGAATATCATTAGGCGAGCCTTGAGCAATGATACTACCCTCAGAGACGATGTATGCTTTTTCACAAATGGACAACGTCTCACGCACATTATGATCAGTGATAAGTACGCCGATACCTCGTTGTTTTAGTGCAGTGATGACTTCTTTGATGTCCCCCACTGAAATGGGATCTACACCTGCAAATGGCTCATCAA
>JBHCHC010000191.1:0-3387 GCA_041802645.1 Moraxella sp.
GGGCGTTGGCATGAGCAGTTTCAACCCACCAAGAACCTAGGGGTAGTGGACGATAAATCAGAGATTTTGGCACTCATTGATACCGCCAACGCCTTACAAGCCCAAGTCATTCTAGGTGTTGACAGTCATATACTCCCTGACAGAGGGGTTTTACGCAAGGTGGATTTGATTTGCCAAAAAAGCGATTATGGAATGATGGTAAAGTTTTTGCAAGAAGGCGACTACCTCAGCCAGTGGAGCAATGCCCTAGCTGATAGACAAGTGGCATATCTTGATTGTGATTGATGTCATTAACCACCAATCTGACCGCATAACCTTACAAATCAGTCAATAAAAAAGGGGCAACTTCACGAATGCCTTTTTTTTCGTGCTGTTTAAAGGGCATCCGCTTGGGAATAACTTTCCATTGGTCAGCCGCCCCTGAAAGTTCATGATACGCCAAAATATCTAAGTCCATGGGGATGTTTGTGTGCTTATCATCATGGTTTTGCTTAGGATGGCTTTGATGTTTGCGACCACATTTGATTTCTATCTTTTTTAACAGTTCATCAAAATCATTACAAGGCAGAGGCTGATATAATGTTATCATCAACACGGCGTTGTGATACATGAGGTCCGTCTTATTGGTATAATCCTTGCCTACCACTACCGAGGACACCGCCACGTCACCCAAAAGACCAAGCTCTCCTAAAGCAACATCAAAAGCATGCTGACTGTTGATGTTGCTTCCTAAAGCCACGATGTATTTCATGGACATATCATGCTTGATGACGAACGATTTTTACACCCACACTACTTGCCTGCTTGATGGCGTTAGGCTTATGAATGGTGAGTACCACGGTTTGACATGAGTAGTTAGCCAACAGATAAGCACACACCTCCTCGGCAAGTCGCTCTAACAATTTTGCTCCAATCTGATGGCATAATCTTTCAATATCTTCACACACCGTTTTATAATTAATGGCATCTTTGACATCATCGCTTTGACTTGCCAAGCTCATGTCACACAACATTTCACAGTCAATGATGACAGACTGCTTAATCGCCCTCTCCCACTCATAAACACCGATGATTGTCTCTATCGCCAAACCTTTAATAAAAACCACGTCATTCATAATTCATCTCATTATCTAAGCACCAGCTTTTCTGTGCTTTAGCATATCCACACTAAATATAAGCAATCCCGCCCAAATCAATCCAAAGATGGCAAGGCGTTTTAGGTCAATCGACTCATGATAATAAAACACCGCAATCATAAAGACCGAAGTTGGTGTAATGTATTGCATGAAGCTTAGCGTATTAAAATTGACCAATTTGGTAGATTTGTTATAAAGCAGTAGCGGAATCAAAGTCACAGGACCTGCCAATACTAAGAGCCAAATATCCTGTGACACCCAAAAAGATAATTGGCTGCTCGCCACGTCATGACTAGCAAACCACATCACACAAAATGGCACCAGCAATGCGGTCTCTAAAAATAATGCCGAAATAGAATCTAACGGCGTTCTTTTTTGCATGAGTCCATAAAAGGCAAATGTCAACGCCAAAAGCAGTGAGACAATCGGCAAAAACCCCAACATGATGACCTGAATGCCTACCGCTACTGCCGCCAAAATGATGGCGATCACTTGCAGCCATCTTAATTTTTCTTTTAAAATAAAAAAAGATAAAGCCACACCCATCAATGGACTGATAAAGTAGCCCAAGCTGGCATCAATGATTTTATCATTGACAACTGCCCACACATAAGTCAGCCAATTGGTGGCAATCAGCAGTCCTGAAATAAATGTCCATAGTAAAACTTTGGGATTTTCTTTAATCAGTAGAAACGCTTGCCAATGCCTCTTAACCATCAAAAAAAGCAACAGCAATATAAAAGTCCACACAAGTCGATGACCAATGATTTCTACTGGGTCATAAGCTTCTAGTTGCTTAAAATAAAAAGGAAAGCAGCTCCATATAAAATACGCCAACACCCCCATGATGATGCCCTGCTTTGACTCTTGACCAGAGATGGAGCTGCTTGATTTTAGAGTCGTTATAGGGCTTTTTTTTGGCGTATTTTCTACCATATCATCTTCTGTAAGCATATTTTATGTCATGTGCCGAATCATTTTACCATGTTACTGGCTGATTGTGATATCCAGTCCGACTTGATTGGCAAGCGTGGCAAAATTTGGGAAGCTCGTTGCCACCGTCTCTGTGCCATGTATGACGATCTCACTTGATGCTCGACTGCTAGCTACCGCAAAGCTCATGGCGATACGGTGGTCGTGATGACTGTAAATATCACCTCCATTAAAAACGGCATTTCTCTTGCCTGCCACACCTTTGCCATTAATGATGATGCCATCATCTAAGACCGTACAGTCTATGCCAAGTGTGACAAGCCCATCTGCCATAACCTGAATACGGTCAGATTCTTTGATACGCAACTCCTTTGCCCCTGTCAGCTTGGTTACCCCTGTGGCACAGCTTGCCGCCACAAACAGCACAGGGAATTCGTCAATAGCAAGTGGCACCAAATGCTCTGGAATATCTATGCCTTGCAAATCAGATGGTTTGACTATAATGTCAGCAATCGGCTCGCCACCGACCACCTTTTCGTTATTGATGGTGATGTCTGCCCCCATGAGTTTTAGAATGTCAATCACGCCTGTGCGAGTTGGATTCATGCCTACTCCAGTAATCATCAAACCTTCACCACCACCGATTGCCCCAAGCACCATAAAAAACGCTGCACTAGAAATGTCTGCCGGCACCACAATATCACAAGCCGTCAAACGCCCACCTCCTGTCACGCTGATTTTGTTACCCTCCACTTTAATAGGATAGCCAAAAGCACTCAGCATTCTCTCGGTGTGGTCTCGGCTAATCTCAGGTTCGGTGATGGTGGTCGTGCCATCAGCCCATAGACCCGCCAAAAGCAGGCAGGATTTGATTTGGGCGGATGCTACAGGCAGTTCGTAATCAATGGCACAAAGCGTTTGACCACCTGTGATGGATAGTGGGGCAGTACCTTTTTCGCCCGTACTTTGGATTTTCGCTCCCATGCTTCGTAGCGGATTTGCCACTCGCTCCATTGGACGCTTGGACAAGCTCACATCACCTGTCATGACGCTATCAAAGGCTTGGGCGGACAAAATGCCTGCCAAAAGTCGCATGCTCGTGCCAGAGTTACCCATGTATAGCGGATTTTTTGGGGCTTGCAAACCGTTGATGCCCACGCCATGAATGGTCACTTTGTCACCATCACGATGAATTTGCACACCCATGTCAATAAAGGCTTGTAAAGTACGAAGTGCATCTTCACCTTCTAAGAAATTACTCACATGAGTCACGCCATCCGCCAGTGACCCAAACATGATAGAGCGGTGTGAAATAGAC
>JBHCHC010000192.1:0-7786 GCA_041802645.1 Moraxella sp.
CGGCAACTGAGCTTGTGGCATTACTTAGTGCATTGTCTGCTCGTGCTGTCAATGTGTTATTTTTTGGTGAGCGTGTGGCATTGTCAGTGAGTGATATTTTGGCAAAGCATGACAAGTTCGGTATCAATATAGCAGACACACTTGTTCTTGTTCAAGCGCTTAATGTGACAAATACCACAATTGACCTAGGTCAAGCGGTCAAGGCGGGAAAAAAGGCTAGCGACTTTAACAGTGGTTCAGAAGTGCCTGCGACCGATGTGGTGCTGTATGGTTTTGGTCGTATTGGACGCATTTTGGCACGTCTACTTATGAGTCGCCCTGCATCGGATAAGGGTTTACAGCTAAAGGCAATCGTGGTGCGTCCAGCGGGCGATGGTGATCTTGCCAAGCGAGCCAGTCTATTGGAACGTGACAGTGTGCATGGTTGGTTTGATGGTAGCGTAAGCATTGATGAGGAAAATGATGGCATCGTGGCGAATGGTCGCTTTATTAAGATGATTTATGCGTCTGATCCGAGTGAAATTGACTACACTGCCTACGGTATTGACAATGCCATCGTGATTGATAACACAGGTAAATGGAAAGATGAAGCAGGACTTGGCAAGCATCTAGCCAGCAAAGGTGTGAAAAAAGTGCTACTCACCGCTCCTGCCAAAGGTGACATTAAAAATGTGGTCTATGGCGTAAACCACGACACCATCGGTGATGACACCATCGTATCGGCGGCAAGCTGCACCACCAACGCCATTACGCCAACTTTAAAGGTATTGCATGATGAGTACGGTATTGTCAATGGGCATATGGAAACCGTCCATGCCTTTACCAACGACCAAAACCTTGTGGATAATCACCACAAATCTGACCGCCGTGGTCGTGCCGCTCCCCTAAATATGGTGATGACCTCTACAGGGGCGGCAAGTGCTGTCTCTAAGGCAATTCCAGAACTCAAAGGTAAATTGACAGGTAATGCCATTCGTGTGCCAACGCCCAACGTAAGCCTTGCAATTTTGAATCTAAACTTTGACAAAGAAGTGGGTTCAGCCGAAGCTCTAAATGCCTTCATCAAAGCTAAATCCCAAAGCGAAACTTGGCAAGAGCAAATTGACTACTCATACAGTCCAGAAGCAGTTTCTACTGATTTTGTGGGCTCTGAAAAAGTGGCGATTTTTGATGCCAAAGCAACCATCGCACAGGACAAGCGTGCTACGCTGTATGTGTGGTATGACAACGAAATGGGGTACAGTACGCAGGTGCTTCGTGTGGCTGAAGTGATGTCCAAGTGATTGGTTTTATGCCAATGATTAATAGCGGTTGGCAGATGCTGATAAAGACCGGCAAGATTTTGACAATTGCCAAGCATAGCAAATTGAAAATTGTTGTGTACTTAATATGTTAAAGGGTGTGGACAGACGCCCTTTAATGAAGTATTATCTTAGAAATCCTTCAAAACGGTGACTTAAACGCTTTATTCATGCGTGATGAAGTCTGTTTGTCACTCGTCTGTTTATCAATCAAATTGCGGTAAAACGTTATGAGAAACGCAAAACAACTACTGACAAAGTCGCTGACTGCCCTTGGGTTAAGCATGGCTCTTACCATTCCAGCAACTGCACTTGCTCAGACTTGTAAAGTCACCGATCCCACAGGCACTCTTTTGAATGCCCGTGATGCCCCAAACGGTAAAGTCATCGGGCAGATAAAAAATGGTACAGTGGTCTATGTGTCTGAATATGACTATGATAATAAAGGACGTCCATGGGCGTTGGTATTTAATGCAAGAACTGATAGGTACATCGGTTGGGTGTATCGTGAATTCATCAGTTGCTACTGATTTGTAAAAGCACGACATGGTTCGTGCTTTTTTATTTTTTAAAGCGTAAAATTATGTTACAATGTCAAGATAATTATGTATTTGATTTGAGAATTTATGCGTTTTATTGATGAAGCTGTAATCGGTGTAAAAGCAGGTGATGGTGGCAATGGCATTGTCAGCTTTCGCCGTGAAAAATTCATCCCTAAAGGTGGACCCGATGGGGGTGATGGTGGTAAAGGCGGTGATGTTTTTGTCATCGCTGATGATAACACCAATACCTTGGTAGATTTTCGCTATACACGTAAATTTGAAGCCAAGCGTGGAGAAAATGGTCGCTCCAAAAACTGCTCAGGCAGAGGGGCGGATGATGTTTATTTAAAAGTACCCGTTGGAACGACCATCATTGATACTGACCTTGATGTAGTGATTGGCGACTTGACACAAGTGGGGCAAGTAGTACGCGTTGCCAAGGGGGGAGATGGTGGTTTTGGCAATACTCGCTTTAAAACCAGTACTAACCAAGCCCCTCGTAAAGCCATTCCAGGCTTTCCAGGCGAGGCTAAAAATCTAAAATTAGAATTGAAAGTTGTGGCGGATGTAGGATTGATTGGCTTGCCTAACGCAGGTAAATCGACTTTTATCCGTCAAGTTTCCTCGGCTCGTCCTAAGGTTGCTGATTATCCCTTTACCACATTGGTGCCAAATCTTGGCGTGGTTGATGTGGGTACGCATCAGTCTTTTGTGATGGCGGACATTCCTGGTCTGATACAAGGAGCAAGCGATGGGGCAGGGCTTGGCATTCGCTTTTTAAAGCATGTGGCTCGTACTCGTCGTTTGCTGCACATCGTGGATGTCAAACCCATTGATGGTTCAGACCCTGTGGATAATGCCCGCATCATCTTAAATGAATTACAAAAATTCTCACACGAGCTATCAAAGCTGCCCCAAATCTTGGTGCTAAACAAAATTGACCAGCTTGATGATGAGATTGATGAGGTTTGTCATCATATTGTCAAAGAGTTGGATTGGCAGGGCGATGTATTTCGCACCTCCACCATCAGTGGTCAAGGCGTAGATGAAATTAAATACCATCTGATGAATGAGATTGAGCAGGAGCAAGCACGTGAGAGAGATGACGAGGCTTTTGCCAAGGCTCAGGCTGAGCGTTTTGCCCGCTTAGAAGAAGAGGTGCGTCATAATACTGAAATCCAAAAAGAGGCGTACCGTGCCAAACGTAAAGCAGAACGTGAAGGATTGTCTGATGATGACGATGATGATTGGAATGATGATGATTATGATGTCGCAGTAGAGTACGCACCTTACTAAGTCCTGTGACAGACTGTTTTATCAAAATGTGTGAACATTTATCATCTTATGGTTTTGGCTTTGGGGATTTATTTTGGCTAATTTGAAACTAAAACGCATCGTCATTAAAATCGGCTCCTCGCTACTGACCAATAATGGTCGCGGACTTGACCGTACCGCCATTTATGAGTGGGCAAGACAAATTGCTGTTTTACACGCACAAGGCATGGAAATTATACTTGTCTCCAGCGGAGCGGTGGCAGAGGGTGTCGTTCGCATGAATCTACCTGAACGTCCCAAAAAATTACCTGCTCTACAAGCTTGTGCCTCTATTGGGCAGATGGGACTGATTGAGACGTGGTGGCAAGCCTTGATTCAAAAAGGTGTTCAATCATCGCAGGTTTTATTGACTCATGATGACCTCGCACATCGTTCACGCTATCTTAATATCAGCCAAACCATGAATCAGTTGATAGAATGGCGAGTGGTACCTGTGGTGAATGAAAATGATACGGTCAGCTATGGTGAGATAAAGTTTGGTGATAATGATACGCTTGGGGCAATGAGTGCTACGATGGTGGGGGCAGATTTATACATCATTCTTACCGACCAAGAGGGCGTGTTTACCGATAACCCACGCATCAACCCCAACGCCCAACTCATACAGACTGAGCGAGCGATGGCGGATTATTTGTTCGATGTCGCAGGAGATGGTGGGAAATGGGGTTCTGGAGGTATGCTAACCAAGATTCGGGCAGGGCGGTTGGCAGCGATGGCAAACTGCCCTACCATCATCGCCAATGGTAAGACCGAGAATGTCATCACTCGCTTGATTAATGGTGAGGCAATAGGCACAAAACTGACTACCGACCATGCCGATCGTTTAATTGCCAAAAAACAATGGCTTGCTACCCACATTCGTATGGCAGGTACGCTCATTATCGATGAAGGTGCCGCCAACGCCATTGTCCATCAACGAAAATCCTTACTTCCTGTAGGTGTGGTGGATGTGCAGGGAGACTTTGATGCTGGCGATGTGGTAGAAATAGTCAATACCCAAAAGGTGCGTCTGGCGGTTGGTCAGGTTGGTTTTAATAGCGATCAAGCAAAGCAAATTACCCAAAAACATACTGATGAAGTACTACACATCCTAAACCTAACCAGTAATGACAAAACCATCATGATACACCGTGATGACATGGCGATATTATAAGGTTGATGTGAGGGGGGGTAATATTTATCTCACCTAGAGTTCAAATCAATTGATCTTAACCGATGATTTCATCATTTAATTTTTATATTTATCTTTTACCTGCTGAATGGACTGATTTGTCATGACTCAAAATTTTGCTCCTCTAAAAAATGACCGACTACTTCGTGCTTTGCGTTTTGAGCCTGTAGATGCGACACCTGTTTGGATGATGAGGCAGGCAGGGCGGTATCTGCCAGAGTACAAAGAAGTACGTGCTAAGGCGGGAGATTTTTTGAGCTTATGTAAGGATACGGATATGGCGACCGAGGTGACATTGCAGCCTTTGCGTCGCTTTGAGTTGGATGCGGCGATTTTGTTCAGCGACATCTTGACGGTGCCTGATGCATTCGGCTTGGGTCTTTATTTTGAAGAAGGTGAAGGACCAAAGTTTAAACATACAGTACGCACGCTCACCGACATTGAGCGTTTGCCTAAGATCGATGTTTGGGGTCAGCTTGACTATGTCATGAAAGCCGTTACCAGCATTCGCCGTGAGTTGAATGGACAAGTGCCTTTATTTGGATTTAGTGGCAGTCCTTGGACATTGGCGACTTATATGGTGGAGGGTGGTTCTAGTCGTGAGTTTCGCCACACCAAAGAGATGATGTATGCACACCCCAAGACGCTTCACGCCTTGCTCACCAAAATTACTGAAGCGGTTGTGGATTATTTGGATGCTCAAATCAAGGCAGGAGCTAATTTGGTGCAGATTTTTGACAGCTGGGGTGGAGCACTTGGACATCGTCAATTTGTAGAATTCAGCCATCATTATAATCGTGAAATCATTGCTCAACTAAAACAAAAACATCCTGAAGTTCCTGTGGTGATGTTTACCAAAGGTGGTGGCTTGTGGCTTGATGTGCAGGCAGACAGTCAGGCAGACTGTGTGGGGCTTGATTGGACGATGCCGCTTGATAAGGCAAGACGTGATTTAAACGAGGCTCAAAAGATTTTATCTGTCAAACACAAAAAACTGCAACATCCAAAAGCCATTCAAGGTAACTTAGACCCAGCAACACTCTATGGCTCGCCCGCTGACATCAAAGAGGCTGTCAATGCGATGCTTATGGATGCTTATGTCAATGATAAGACGGGCTATGTAGCAAACTTCGGACATGGCATCACTCAATGGGTCAAACCTGAGCATGCCAAAGTTTTTGTGGATGCGGTGCATGAGTTTAAGATTTAAGAGTTGCTATTTTGAATCTCGCTCTAGCGACTAATAAAGCTGAGCCAAAAAACAGGAAGCAATTCCTAAAGCAATTTCCATGGTCATTTACAAAATGCCTTGGGCAGTCGACAAGGACGGATGCCCTGTGCAGAATTCGCCACGCACGCTAAAGTAATCACTCCAACGGTGGCAACTTTACCCTGCCTAAAATCCTCATCATTTCTATAAATGTGCTGAGTCATGATGAGGCTGGCTGACCTTTTGATGACTTCATGCACACTCACCACAAGTAAATCATCAACAAGCAGTGGTATTTTGTAAGACAAATCGGCATGGCTGACCACAAAATGAATCTTGCCAGATTGCCCATCTTTGCCATGAGATGCATCATCTTCATTAAAAAAATATGCATCAAATCCCAAGGAAGTTAACCAATCTCTGCGACAATTTTCAAAAAAAGTTAAATGATTGGCATGATAAACAATGCCGCCTGCATCGGTATGGTTGATATAAACTTTATAATGATTGGTAAATAATGGCATGACAATTCCTTATAAAAGCTAATACGATATCTTTATTATTTTACCATGACTTTATCAAGTGGTGAAATGCTTTTCGTGTATTATCGGTATTTGTGATGATCATTAATAATATCCCTAACACAAAACCAACCAAGAGAGACGGCCATTCTTGTCAGTCTGTATTGCTTTTTTGTTATAATTGCTCTTATTGTATCAGGCTTTTTGTGATGCTAAATTCTTTATTTACCTTAAAGCTTTCCAGGTTGTCAAAAACCATTATGATTTAACCAAGTCATGACGGTGGGTTTTTGTCAATATGGTTACACAAAGTTCATAAATATATTAGATGATATGAATAAAAGGGATGGTTATTCAGTGGTGATTATCAAATGTTGTTTGATATTTTAAAATGATGCTATTGAGCTATCATCTGGAGCTAAAACATGAAACGAAAATATTTGGTGTTATTGATGGTGTTTGGCGTGTCAGCTTGCGATGTTGCTGAGGTTAACCAAAGCACCATACCTGAAAACGATGGTGCTCACCAAGCCAACCCCGAGGCTGTTTTAAATCCTGATATTCCCATTAAGATGGATTTACCTATTTATTTGCATGGGGTGGATAGCCTGTTCATCCTGTGGTGGTCTCTGCGGTCGATGAATACACAGATAAAAGCGGGTCATTTTCCAAAACCGAAATATACAGCGTGGTATCAGTCTCTAATTATCAATTGCATGGCAATATGTTTAATATTGTTTTTGAAAATAAACAAACAGGACAAGCTACACCATTATTCAAAAACAATACACAAATGATACATCGTGCTGATTATCCTGTCAAAGTAGTGTCTGATAGAAGAAATGCCACGCAAGGAGAGGTTCAATTAGATGCTTTTTATCAAGATGAGTTAAGATTTTATCATCATTTTATTTATACCGTTCAAGAAAATATTACCAATGAAGACAGTGATGCTATTCAAGCTCAATCATCATTATATATGAGTGATGATAAAGGACAGGGGCTTAAAAAACTCCATCCTGATGATGAGTATTTTATTCAAAGTCGTTGGGTGTTAGATATGGAGCGTTATTATTTCACTACCAAAAAAGACAGCAATCAGGATGGTAAAATCAATCTTTATGATGACAGTAAAACATATTATGTAGATTTTAAAGAAACTACACCTATGGTAAAGACTTATGATTTTATGCCAAAATAATTCTTTGAATAATGATTTATTGACAAAATATTCAGACACCATAGAGTTTTTATTGACTAGAACTAATTATGATTGCATGGATGATTATTTATTGGATATCTTAGATAAATGATGAGTAAAATAATTGATATATGACATGATGACACTTTATGGATAAGACGCGGCATCATGATGTGTATGATGGCTTTAGGAGTTCTGTTTGTGCGATGTGAATGTAATAATAGTCCATTTGACAAAATAACATTCCAAAACAGACATGATTCTTTGATTGATGTTTGGGACCGCATCCATAAAAATGACGAAACTTTAGTGGTTTTGTGCTAGAATAGTCGTCATTTTTATTTGGATTTAGAGTAATCACCATGAATTTTAGCAAAACCTACGACATCATCGTCATTGGCGGTGGGCACGCAGGCACTGAAGCTGCCCTTGCTGCCGCTCGTATGGGGGCAAGCACGCTACTTATCACACACAACATTGAAACGCTGGGGCAGATGAGCTGTAA
>JBHCHC010000193.1:0-2527 GCA_041802645.1 Moraxella sp.
ACCAGCCATTTTTTGTGCTCAAGTTCAGGATATTGAGCAAAGACGTGATGGAGCCAATGCACTGAAGCATGATGCCGATAAGGGTATTTGCGAATATCCACCCCTCGACGGATGCAGACGGTATCAAATGCAAATTTGTCAATGTCATCTTCTTCTTGCTTGATGGCAAGTTTTTCTTTTAAGTATTTATCAATGCTGCTTGAAGCGGTAATGAGGACGTCCGAAAAAAACAATGCTTTGCTATACTGATTAAAAGGGTAAAAACCATAAATGGTTGCCACGATTTTGGGTTTTTTGTCAGCAGGGAAAGGGCGAATCGCCCAATGCAAGACCCAAGCAGGCGTGCGAGAATGCACATGAACGATGTCTGGACGATGTTCAAGGATCAGGTGTCTTAGCTTTAGCACATGAATGAGCGACCACCAAGATTTTTTTGCCATGGGAATACGATAATACTCTGTGCCATCTCGGAGCAATCTTAGCACCAACTCATCCTCAGGTAGGGCAGAACCAATGACGATAGATTCATGTCCTGCTTTTGATAGGGCATGAGTAATGGCAAAAATTCCGCGTTCGGATTCATCGTGCTTTAATGACGATGATAAATGCATGACTTTCATGGTGTATTGGCAAGACCGGTCAGTGGATACGGCAGGGCTTATCTAAAAAATAAAAAAGCACGGATGGACAAATGACTCATTCAAATGAATCATTATAGCCAAATCATCATATGGTGTAAATGAAAAATCCCTCTCTTTTAAATTTATTTAACATAATCCATTTTTTATATAATAAGAAAAATCATTAAAATCATAAATCAATCCTTAAAGCAGACATTAGCAGGGTGGCATGAAATTTTATAGGTTGGCCTGCTTACACTGCCTAAGTCACATGTTTAAAAATCCCCAATCAACTGATTGAGGATTTGGCAATATATTAGGATGATCAATACACCTAGGTAAAAGATTAACGCTCTAAAATACAAGTTACGCCTTGACCGCCAGCAGCACATATAGAAATTAGAGCACGTCCTGAACCTTTTTTTGCAAGAAGCTTAGCAGCTGTTGCCAAAATACGCCCTCCTGTGGCAGCAAAAGGATGTCCTGCAGCAAGACTTGAACCATTAACATTCAGTTTACTGCGATCAATCGAACCTAAGGCTTTATCTAAGCCTAGGCGATTTTTGCAGAAACTCTCATCCTCCCATGCTGCTAGAGTTGATAGGACTTGAGAGGCAAATGCCTCATGAATTTCATAAAAATCAAAATCTTGTAAAGTCAAGCCGGCACGAGCTAACATCTTTGGTACAGCATAAGCAGGTGCCATCAGTAGTCCTTCAGTCAGTCCATTTTTACCAATAAAATCGACTGCGGCAGTCTGTTGGTGTGTGATGTAGGCAAGAGGTTCAAAACCGTGCTGTTTTGCCCAGTCGTCACTGGCAAGTAGCACACAAGAAGCACCATCGGTTAGCGGTGTAGAATTGCCTGCGGTCATGGTAGGATTGGCATTATGCTTACCAAAAGCAGGTTTTAGCGTGGCAAGTTTTTCAAGCGTGGTATCAGCACGTAAGTTATTGTCACGGTTGAGCCCTTTGTAAGGCGTTATTAAATCATCAAAAAAACCTTCATCATATGCACGAGCTAAGTTTTGGTGGCTATGATAAGCCAATTCATCCTGAGCTTGACGGCTGATGTTCCACTCTAAGGCGGTGATGGCTTGATGCTCACCCATAGATAGACGAGTACGTGGCTCACCATTGGCAGGAAATGACAGCAAGTCTTTGGGGTTGATGTGTGTTAAGGCGCTTAGGCGTGCTTTGGTGGTTTTGGCGTTATTGATGGCAAGTAGTGGCTTACGAATGCCATCTCCTAGTGCAATTGGTGCATCAGAGGTTGTATCTGTACCTCCTGCGATGCCACTGTCAATGATGCCTAAGGCGATTTTGTTTGCTACAGCAAAAGCAGCTTGTAGACCAGTGCCACACGCCTGCGAGATGTCATAGGCGGGCGTGGTGGGTGCTAGACGAGTATTAAGCAGGGCTTCACGCGTAAGATTTAGGTCGCGACTGTGTTTTAACACCGTCCCAGCAACCACCTCGCCAACATCCTTATCTGCCAATTCAAAACGAGCAACCAAGCCATCTAAGGCTGATGTTAGCATGTCAATGTTGCTGGCATCAGCATAGGCACCATTAGAGCGAGCAAAAGGAATGCGATTTCCGCCAAGAATGGCAACTTTTTTGATGGTCATAATCTGTCCTTAATATGGATGATGAAAATAAAAACATGGATTGACGTGTGATTTAAAGTAATAAAAAACTAAGAACATCTTTTTTAAAACATACAAATCGTCAAAGCAGTGAATTTCTCTAGCTTATCATCATTTATCTCAAAAGGGAAAATATTTTTGTTTTAATTAACTAATTTTTTGCAATTTATATTTAATCAATAACTTTTAATTATTAAATACCATTCCATTCCATTATTGTTATCGTTATTTTTAGACAGTAGTGGACTGTAACAAACCT
>JBHCHC010000194.1:0-7958 GCA_041802645.1 Moraxella sp.
GTGGTGTATCAGCGTATGCTGATAATTCTTCGGTATTTGAAATTGTGGCATTAAATGGTCATCAGCTATCAACAGATGAACAGCAAGAAGTCCAACAAGAATTAAATGCCTTAAAGATTAAGGCAGAGAAAGGCGATATTGAAGCCATGGGTGAATTGGCAGAATTTTATTTATTTGGAGCTGATGAAGAAAAGGCAGTTTATTGGACAGACCAACTTGCCAAAAAAGCAGGTTCCGTGGTGTTTTATCGATTGGCAAGTGCTTATGAGACAGGTTGGATTGATGGCTTTAAAAGAGATGAAAAAAAGGCTTATGACTATTATTTAAAAATGGCGAATGACAACGAGACATTTGCCCAATTGTGGCTTGCTAATTATCATCACGGGCGAAGACAATTAGATGATGGTGTGTGTTATTGCGGCAAAAGAGACTTTCAAAAAGCCTTAGATTGGGCAACCAAAGCCTATAAACAAGGAGATAATGAGGCAAGTGGCTTGATTGCTGATTTGTATCGTGAAGACCCAGATGGTAATCGTGATTTACAAAAAGCCATTGAGTGGTATCTGATTTCTATTAAACAAAATCAAAAAATCATAGCTAATAAGGACGAGAATGATACCAGTGCTGAGGTTCAAGGAGCAAGATTAGCATTACATGGTAATTATTTGTGGCTTGGCGATATCTATAATGAATTAGAAGATTATGATAAAGCGATGTATTATTACCAACTAGACATCAATATGCCAGTTATGAGTCATGCCAGTCGTTCCTATTACCAAATAGGTCAAATGTATAAACAAGGCTTGGGCGTTAAAAAAGACATCAGTCAAGCCAAAATGTATTATAAAAAGGCGTGTGAAAAAGGCATTGGTGAAGCGTGTGATTTAGATTAAGGCAATATATGTATAAAAAATTTTATGCTTTTATCATGATTTCTTTAATGTCAGTTTTTGCTTATGCCAAAGAACAAGCACTCATTACCCAAATAACAACCACTAATAGACCCACTGCGAAATAACGATTTTATCATGTTTCTCAAATTTAAAAACCGAATAAATATAAGGAGTTGCATAGACAAAATTTTTATTTCGCAGTACATCTAATATAAATCATGAAAAAAAGATATGCAATATGACACAAAGCCAAGCATATCATCAGCTGTTATTTGATGTGAGTCCAGAAGATAGAATAACATACCAAGATGAATATTGGACATTGACCGAAAAGGCTTATCAAGGCGATTTGGCGAGTCAATTACATCTTGGCGAAGCATTTAATGGCTATGATAAAACAGAGTGCTTTTTTAACATCGTGGCAAAGTCCGATGATGAAAATGGCAAAATGGCAAGATATGGTTTGTTTAGATATTATTTTAATGGATTTCATGATTTTCCAGCAGATAAAGAAAAAGGGTTTTATTGGCTTGAACGATTGGGTGAGATTGATTCAGAGTCTTATTATACTGTGGGGCATACTTATCATTTTGCCATGTTAAATATAGAACCAAACAGCGACACGGCAAAAGAGTATGCTCAAAAAGCCATATCTTGGTATTCAAAGGCCAGTCAAGCAGGCGACCCCAGAGCCAGTCATAATATTGCCGAGCTGTATTATATGGGCATGGGATTGGAAGTGGATAGGGATAAAGCCATTCAATGGCTTAATACCGCCATTCAACAAAGTCTTGATATTATCAAGTCAGATAGTGCAGATTCTTTTGAAGAGCAATGGGTATTGCACGAAAGTTATGAGTCATTGGGCGATTTATATTTTTTTGAAAAAGATTATGATAAAGCCATGTATTTTTATATGAATGACATCAATGCCAAACCCGAAAGCCATGCCAGTCGTTCCTATTACCAAATAGGTCAAATGTATAAACAAGGCTTGGGCGTTAAAAAAGACATTAATCAAGCCAAAATGTATTATAAAAAGGCGTGTGAAAATGGTATTAGTAAAGCGTGTGATTTAAAATAAATTGAGGGGTTTTTAACATCGCCCCTTTCAATAAATAATCATCATTTTTTAAAGACTTAACATGACTATCGTAAACGACTATTTGACAGGTTTAAAACAAGCCTATAATACTATTGTAATACTATTGTCGACCCCAAGTCAAATTATTGGCAAGGTTTTGAAAATCGCATACATGGGGCAAGTGATGATGATATTGCCAAATTAAAAGCCAAATTCCCACTCATTCCACAATCTTTGATTGAGTTTTTGAAATTTGTGGACGGTACTGATTGGCGAGAGTATCAAGGTGAAAAAATCTCCTTTTATGTGTTTGGCTCCATTCCTGATGAATTTGAATATCCGTGTTATTTTAAGTTCTTGCGAGAAAATGCTAAATAATCATGATGAATTTTGTTATTTAAAAGATTATATCAACCGAGACTTAGACCCAGAATGGGGCATATACATTGATGATAAAATCATTGATGATTTTGACAAGGTGCATTGGTTACATTTGTCAAACTGTATGAATAATGGCGGCTCATCGCAGTTGTATATTGATTTTTTGCCGTCTGATACAGGCAAGGTTGGGCAAGTAGTTATGTATTTGCATGACCCTGATGAGCTGGCTGTGATTGCAGAAAGTTTTGATGGGTATTTACAGTTATTGATAGACAGTGAATTTGCTTCTATTGAAGAAGATATGGCAGATGAATTTTATTGGGATTAACTTATGAAAAACTTACTTCCTTCCACTTGGCAATCGCCAAATTTGGGCAGCATTGAGACAGACAATAAATGGCTCATTCCCCCCATCGTGGATTTGTGCGGTCGGCTGCGTGAGCCGGGGCATCAGTCACATGGTACGCTCGCCAGTGAAGGGCGTGCTGCTCGTGATAATGGCATTTTACATGTGGTGCTACCCCCTGACACCAACCCTGTACTTGAGAACGGCTCGCTTTTAAAGGGCCTACGAGAAAAAGCTTGGGCAGATGGCGGTATTTATCTACACATCTTAGGGGCCTTGACCGCAGGGCTAGATGGTAAACAGCCTGCTAATCTAGCAGGACTAAAACAAGGCGGTGTGATAGGTGTCACCAATGCCACCAAAGGCTTTGAGAATGACCTAGTCATGCTCCGTACGCTAGAATATGCGTCTACCTTTGATTTGAAGGTGTTTTTTTATCCTGATGAGCCAAGCTTATCAGCAGGCGGTGTGGCTCATGACGGTTACATTGCATCTTTTCATGGCTTGCAGGGCATTCCATGGTTGGCTGAGACGATTGCCTTATCTAAAGAGATTTTGATGGTTGAGGAGACGGGGCTGTCCGCTCATTTTGGACACATCACTTGTCGAACCTCTGTAGAGCTCATACGCTGGGCAAAGCAAAAAGGCTTGCCAATCACTTGTGATGTCGCCATGCACCAGTTGCACTTGACAGATGATGACATTGAGGGTTATAACGCCTATGCCTATGTCCTACCACCCTTACGCTCCAATACTGACCAACAGGCTCTCATCAAAGGTCTACAAGATGGTACAATTGATGCCATATGCACGCATCATGAGCCATTATCAAGCAGCAGCAAGCAAGCTCCCTTTGCTGAGGCAAGTGCTGGTATTAGTAACTTCGATACATTTGTGTCACTCGGATGTCAGCTTGTTGCGGACGGCATCTTGAGTGTGGAGCAGTTGGTGGAGAAAATCTGTATCAATCCTGCTAAGATTGCAGGGATTACCGATTATGAGAAGATGGGGGGTGCGGTACTTATCGATCCCAATCAGTCTTGGATAGTTAGCAAAGAGACGATGCTGTCAGCAGGCAAGAATACGCCATTTTTAGGGCGAGAATTAAGGGGAAGGGTGGTCAAAACCTTCTTTTAAGCAGGGTTAGATGCCAAGGTGTAGTTCATAAAATGTCATGATGGGTCAGATGTGTTTCATGATAATAATTTAATATATGATAAGGTTTACCAAGTGTAAGCCTTTTTTATTCATGAATTTTCCGCAAAAGAGTTTTTTTCACAAAAGATATTAATTATAAAAATGAGAAAAAATACTATTTACTTTTAAAACTAAAAATGTTACTATTATTGCCATAATCTTACATGACTTTACATGAGGTAGGATTTATTTGCTGTTAACTTTAAATATCGGGTGATTTTATGAAGCAAAAAACATTTGTATTGCGTCAGTTGACTTTTGCCGTCATGGGCGTGATGACTTCAGCTGCTGTTCTGGCAGATACCGTCGATGGTGAGCCAACAGTAGATTTGGGCAGTGAGGTGATTGTCATCGACCGACAAGGCACCAAGATTAAAACCAACGTGGTAACTTTACAGGAAAAGGATGAGAGTACTGCCACAGGACTAAGAGAGCTATTAAAATCAGAGCCTGCCATTGATTTTGGCTCGGGTAATGGTGCGTCTCAGTACATCAGTATTCGAGGCATGGGTCAAAACTCGATTGATGTCAAAATTGATAATGTATACAGTGACAGTCAGATTTTATATCATCAAGGTCGCCATCAGCTAGATCCATCACTGGTTAAGATTGTTAGCGTTCAAAAAGGAGCGGGCAGTGCATCGGCAGGCATCGGTGCTACCAATGGTGCGATTATTGCTAAGACAGTTGATGCTCTTGATTTACTCAAAGAAGGTCAGGAGGTTGGCTTTAAAGTTGGGGCAGGATACAGCTCTAACGATGAACACTCTTATAATGCCGCCATTTATGGTAAGTCAGGTAATTTTGACGCCATCATCGCAGCCAACCGCGTCAATCAAAGTGACTACAAAGCAGGTGATGGCTATGTCAACTATCTAGGTGGCGATACCGTGCCATCGACAGACTTGGATAAGGTGAGCTATTTGGCAAAATTAGGAGCGACCTTTGGCGACCATCGTTTTATCCTAAGTCATCTAAATCAGACCGATAAAGGCGTGCGTAATGTCCGTGAAGAGTTTGATATTTCTGCAACCAATCCACGTTTATCTTTTGCAAGGCAAGATCCACGCTATCGCGAACTGTCTTTGGTGCAAACCAATTTGGAGTGGATAGGTAAAAATCTGGGCTTTGCTGATGAAGTGACTGCCAATGTGTACATGATGGAAAATAAACGAGAATCCGAAGGTGGTGAGCAGTATGGTAGTGTTCCTTTTAGAGATCCTGTGACAGGTCAGCGAATAGTGCTTGGGCATAACGAAACCAAAGTAGATACCAAAGGGGCGAACATTAATTTTGACACCTATGTGACGGATGATGTGTTGGTCAAATATGGCGTAAACTACCGCCACCAAGAGATTACCCCAAACTACACGCCTAAAGCCACTGACATCGTTCATGCTACTGGACTGCCTTATGGCATAGATATGATCAATCAAGAAAAAACCGATACAGGACTCTATACCGAAATCATCGGCGATATTGGGGATGTAACGGCGACTGTAGGCATGCGTTATGACCATTTTAAATTTAAAGCAATGGATGGTAAGGAAGTTTCTGATGGCACGCTAAATCCTAGCGTTGGCTTGATTTGGCAAGCCACTCCAGCACTTAGTTTCAACGCCGTTCATAACCATGCAACACGTAGTCCACGTATGTATGATGCACTGCGTAGTGGTAATCGTGTCGTACCTGTGTCTATCGCTGATGGGGTAAAAGCAGAAAAAGCGAAAAATACTGAGGTTGGTTTTAATTATAATACGGGCAATTTTACGCTAGAGGGCAGTTATTTTTGGCAAGAGATTGACCACTTGCTCAACAGTGGACGCTTAACCGATCATGACAGTACAACGGGTATTAGTAATGTGGGATATGCCAAAAATCAGGGCTGGGAGCTTGGTACAACTTATCGTCACCAAGGTCTAACCGCTCGTTTGGGTGTGGCAGAGAGTGATCCTGAATTTTATAGCACGCCTGACGCTCAAGGAAGTCTACCTAGCTTTAGTAATCGTGAATATGCGGTTGTGCTTGGTCGCACTTATACTGCAGGTCTGGCTTATCGCTTTGATAACCCAGATTTAGAAGTGGGTGTGAATTATAGAAAAGTCGATGATGTAACAGGTGCTGCTTGGAAAAATGATCCTGCTTATGATGCCAACGCATTTCGTGATGGCTATAATACCACTGATGTTTATGCCAACTGGAAACCTTATGGTAATGACCGCATGAACGTAAATTTTGCCATCAATAACATCTCTGATGAATATTACGTTCCTCAAACACTGGCAGGGGCTGGTTACCCTGGTGTTGGTCGTGAATACCGCGTCGGCGTCAACTTCACTTACTGATGTTGGTTACCTACCAATTTGATATGATGGTTTTCTCCACCCTCAACTTTCGCGATGAAAGTTGGGGTTTTTTTATGCAAGATTTACGCGAATTTGTTAATTTGTATGGATTTTTGTAAATTTTATGTCGCAAAAGTTCATTATGATGATATGCTTTATCTCAATCTTAATTTTTTTCAATTTGTTTTTTAAGTTTTTTTTAAAGCAAATGTCTTGAATGTCTGATTTTAGCTGCCATGACTGATATATTGGCATTAGCACATTCAGCTAATTTTTAAACCTTAATTTTTTTAAGTTAAAGGAGGGTGTATGCATCCAAACTCTTTTCTGGTCTTTAACCATTATTTAACCAGTCCGGTAGGCTCGGTCATTGGGGCGATTTTGATTTTTTTGGTGGGCTATTTTGCGGCCTTAATTTTTGCCTCATTGACCAAAAAAGCCCTAACCAAACTTAATCTTAATCAAAAAGTGAGCACTCAAACAGGTAAGAATCATGATTTACACAGTCTGCTGAGCAAGATCGTTTTTTGGTTTGTATTCATCATCGCCATATCAGCAGCACTTAACCAACTCAATCTTGCCACCATCTCCGCCCCATTTGCCAACATGGTTAATCAGGTATTGCTCTTTGTGCCCAAATTGCTTGCTGCTGCTGCGGTGGCTGTTATTGGTTGGGTCATCGCCATTGTGGCTAAGAATGCCACGTTGACTGGTTTGTCCAAAACCACGCTAGATGACAGACTCTCTGCAGAAGCATCCGTCAAACCCATGAGTGGCACCATTGCTGATATGGTGTATTGGCTGATTTTGCTCGTGGTTTTAACCATGGTGCTTGGTAGATTGGAGCTAAATGGACTGTTCACGCCGCTGACCAACATGATAGATAAGATGTTCGCTTTTGTGCCAAATATCTTCACTGCAGGCGTGGTGTTCTTCATTGGTTTTGTGGTTGCTAAAATCGTCAAGGGCATTGTGACGAATTTGGTTAATTCGCTAAACGTTCAGGCACTTGCTACCAAGGCAGGTATCAGCGAAAAGAACAGTTTGCCAAACATCGCAGGATCATTTGTTTTTTTACTCATTATTGTGCCATTTACCATCGCTGCACTTGATGCTCTAAAAGTAGAGGCGATCAGTCGTCCTGCAACCAATATGTTAAACAAAATCATGACTGCTTTACCAAATGTGCTGACCGCAGTGGCGATTTTGGTGGTGACATATTTTGTGGTGCGTATGGTGGCTGACATCATCAAAGGATTGCTTGAAAATACACAAGTGGACACCCTCCCTGCCAAATTAGGCATGCAAGAAGCCTTAGGAACACAAAAAGTATCAGGACTTGTTCGTTGTGGCATCATCTTTTTTGCCATGCTTTTTGCGTCTGTAGCAGCTGCTGATGTACTTGGTTTGGTACAAATTAGCGACATCGTGACAACCTTCATTCATTTTGGCGGTCAGATTATCTTAGGTGCGGTGATTTTGGTTGTTGGATTTTGGCTTGCTGGCATTGTGGCAGGCGTAGTAGAGCGTTCATCGCAAGGCTCAAAATGCTTAGCCAACATCGTACGTACACTCATCATTGGATTGGTGCTTGCGATGGGTCTAAAAGCAATGTGCATCGCCGATAGTATCGTGAATCTTGCCTTTGGATTGACCTTGGGTTCGGTGGCGGTGGCATTTGCCTTAGCATTCGGTTTGGGTGGACACGAAAC
>JBHCHC010000195.1:0-2794 GCA_041802645.1 Moraxella sp.
CCTGTGCTAATTGCCTGAGTACCTGCTGTCTGAAATCTTTTGAATATGCCATTGATGTTTTGTGAGGTGTTGTTAATGTTGGTATTGTAGCATGTTTTGGATTCGGTGGGTATACTGCCTTGATGCCCTGCCCAAAAAATGGCTGTATTGCCGATATATAAAAATTCATCATCAAATTGCCAGTCTTTTGCTAGCCGCCTAAATTCATTAACATCGAAATTGGGCATAAAAAAACAGCACTTCTTTTTTTTTAGGTACTCATCATGCCAAAAACTGGGCAAACATCGCCTTTCATCTTGCAAAACAAGAGAGGTCAGTAGCACAAAATCCACCGTTAGACCATGTTCATCGCTTAAGTATTTTTGCATTGTTAAGTACAGTTCGCCTAAGGATAATTGACTGTTAAAAAACACATTGCCACTGTTGATATAGTAAGCGACATTATCAAGCCCCATCTTAGTCAAGCCTGATGCCAAATCACTCATGATAAGTATGTTTCTGCCCATCATGTTAACGCCACGAAGTAACATTGCGTATCGCATGGATTTTCCTTAGACATAAAACGCATCAAACAGCAGTTTTGCCACCATGGCAAAACACACCATCACAATCACAGGTCGGATGAATTTCGCCCCGCCTTTGACCACCATCTGACTGCCAAAATAAGCACCAATCGCTTGCCCCACCATCATCACAAAACCCACAAGCCACACTACTTGACCGCCAAAAATAAAGAAAATCAAGGACGCCACATTGGTCGCAAAATTCAACAGTTTGGCACGAGCAGTCGCATCTACCAAATCTCGTCCACCAAGCACCACTTGCGACAACCCAAAAAACGTCCCAGTTCCAGGTCCAAAATAGCCATCATAAAAACCAATGGCAGGCACAACGGTCTTATCAAAAGTTGCAGACTTTAACCGTGCTTGACGAGCAACCTTGCCCAAATTTGGTGTAAAAAGCGTATAAAGTCCAACCGCCCCAATCAAAAAAGGTAAGGCTGTTTTTAGAAAATCCGGAGGCGACAGCTGTACCGCTACCGTGCCAATTGCTGAGCCAACAAAAGCACAGATGAGTGCTATTTTCATCGTTTTTGGATGAACAAGTCCTTTTTTTATCATGGCAAATGATGCCGAAAATGACCCTGCACAGGCTTGTAGTTTATTAGTAGCAAGCACCGCTACAGGATTCATGCCTGTCAATAACAGTGCTGGTATGGTCAAAAGCCCGCCACCGCCTGCCATGGCATCAATAAATCCTGCAATAAGTGCCACCAAAAAAAGCATGCCAATCACTTCAAAACTAAATGCCATCTATTCATCCTTAGCTTTATGACGAAAGTCATTTTATCATAAAGCATTTCTAGGTTAAAACGTTCATTTTTAGCACGTAGAGGTCATATGATGCCTTTTTATGATTACGCCATTTTTATTTTTGGAAAATATATAGAAAGAAAACTTACACAAAAAATCACAAAAAAACTTTCCTGTCATTAATTTTTGTGCTATCTTCTTAAGATTGGTTAATTTTTATGAATACACATGACTAAGCTTTCGTGAGTTTGTCATCATCAAGCCATTTTCAATTTATTTATAATTTATCTATAAAAGGAAAAGCCAACCATGTTGATAAGTCGTATCAAATCCTTTTTTGAGTTAGAAGCTGCTGGTGGTATTGTTCTTGCACTATCTGCACTGCTTGCGATGATGGTTGCCAACTCGCCTTTGTACGATTTATATAACGCCTTTATTCACGCCCCTGTGGTAGTGCAGGTTGGTAATTTTGAAATTGCCAAAGACGCTCATCATTGGATTAATGACGGTCTAATGGCGGTATTTTTCTTTTTGGTAGGGCTAGAATTGAAACGAGAGGCACTCATTGGCGAGCTGTCCGATGTCAAGCAAATCGTTCTGCCCGCCCTGTGTGCGGTTGGGGGTATGGCTGCTCCTGCACTGGTATACACACTGTTAAATCAAGGCGACGCTGAAGCGATGAAAGGCTGGGCAATCCCCACTGCTACGGACATCGCTTTCGCCATAGGTGTGCTAAGCCTACTCGGCAATAAAGTCCCTAACGCCCTAAAAGTATTTTTGGTATCTATCGCCATCTTTGATGACTTAGGGGCAATCATCATCATCGCTTTATTTTACACCTCTGAGCTGTCCATGATATCACTGGGTGTGGCGGCAATTTGTTTGCCATTTTTATTCCTACTCAATCGCCTAAACGTCACCCGTCTGACCCCTTATCTACTCATTGGACTCATCTTATGGGCTGCCATGTTAAAATCAGGTGTTCATGCAACATTGGCGGGCGTATTATTGGCATTCTTTATCCCTCTAAGAAGCAAACAAGACCCCGAACATTCTCCTCTGGAGGAATTGGAGCACGACTTACATAACACCGTTGCCTTTGGCATTTTACCTTTATTCGCCTTTGCTAACGCAGGTATCTCGCTTGCTGGTACCAACATCGATGAACTCATGCACGGTGTTCCCTTGGGTATCGCCTTGGGTCTGTTTATTGGCAAGCAGATTGGCGTGATGATTCCTATATTTTTGGTGGTAAAATTAGGACTTGCCAAACTTCCCACAGGCACGACATTGATGCAAATCTACGGTGTATCACTGCTGTGTGGCATTGGCTTTACCATGTCACTTTTTATCTCAGGGCTCGCCTTCGGTGGCATCCCTGAGGACTATGACCCACGTCTGGGCATCATCCTAGGCTCGCTCATCTCTGGCATTATTGGCTACCTTATCTTACGTGCCAACATCAAAGATGCTGCCCATCC
>JBHCHC010000196.1:0-9501 GCA_041802645.1 Moraxella sp.
ATCATCGAATGTCGCCCTTTGACCATTTAGAGCGACTAAAAGAGCAATTGCGAGCTGGGGGTACGCTTGTACTTGAAACACTGGTGGTGGATGGCGATGAAACTACTGTGTTCGTGCCTACCGAACGCTATGCGATGATGAATAATGTGTATTTTTTACCAAGCGTGCCAGCACTTACCCGCTGGCTTCATAAAGTGGGCTTTAGTGATGTTTGTTGTGTAGACATTGATGTGACCAGCACTGATGAGCAACGTGCGACTGCTTGGATGACTTATCAGTCACTTATTGATTTTTTGGATAAAGATGACCCAAGCCAAACCGCAGAAGGTTACCCCCGACCTAAGCGAGCGGTAATGATGGCAAGAAAATGAAGTCATCAACCACTAAAGACAAACATCATCCTTACTTAAGAGACCAATTTCATAACCAAAATTTTAAATGATTTATACCACCAAACCATTTTTTATGAATTTTTATGTGTGTTTGTGCTATCATTTAAGGTGTTTGGTGCTACCAGATGCCGTGCTATTTTTTACTTTAGTATATTTACTTTGGTATATTTAGGTGATTAAGCCATGTCAATTTATGATTTTTCTGTACAAGACATTCATGGTCAGTATGTTCATTTAAGTGATTTTAAAGGCAAAACCCTACTTATCGTCAATACCGCCACCAAGTGCAGTCTGACACCTCAATACAGCCAGTTAGAAGCACTTTATCAAAAGTACCAAGATGCTGGGTTGGTGGTTTTAGATTTTCCAAGCGATGAATTCAAACAAGCCCCAGAGAGCAACGAAGAGATTGTGGCATTTTTAGCTCAATACTATCAGGTCAGCTTCCCTGTCTTTGCCAAAATTGCCATCAATGGTGATGATGCCCATCCGCTATATACTTATTTAAAACAGCAACAACCTAATGAAATCGGCAACAGCAAATACGACATCTTACGTGAGATACTCGCTGAGATGGGTGAAGCTCGTGACGGCAATGATATCAAATGGAATTTTACCAAATTCTTGGTGGATAAAGATGGTAATGTCACGCATCGTTTCGCTCCAACGGTTGATGCCAAAGAGATGGAGAGCGTCATTCAAGAGGCGTTGGTGGGCTGATTTAATCTGTATCTACCAGTAAATACGCCCATAGATGTGACATAGATATGGCGTTGTTTTCACAATCATTCATCATTTGTTTTTTTAATCACCGGCAAGCCATCATAATTTTCGTCTGGTCGATAAGTCTCGCCATTATAAAAGGCGGCTTGATGCTCATGATTGCAGAAAAAATGGATGCGTTCACTGTCTAAGCCTGTGATATCTGTCTGTAAAATTCCTCGATAGGTGGCAAGTTCATGCCCACAATAATCGCAACGCCTCATGCTCACATCATCGTCTGCTTTTGGAAAAAAGTGCTTAGGAGGCTTTGGATACATTAATTTAAAAAACAACTTCATCACAATGGCAATGATGATGAGATTTAACAAAAAAGCAATCATGGCAAATCGTCAATGTCACATAAAATATTGCCATACTATATCACAAAATCTAATGATAGTGTGCTATACTAGGATGATTTGTCTAAATTTTAGCACTTTATTTTGGTGTGGTGATTTGGATGAATCATGCTTAGTCATCGCCTAACCGATAACCATGGATTGATGGTAAAGTGATGATTTTTATACATTAATTTTAGGATAACTACAAATGTCAATACAAGAAAATTTTAGTGAAATGAGCAGCCAAGACACAACGATTACTTTTGCCCTCATGCAAACCAATTTTTGGGTGGGTGATATCAAAGGTAATGTCAATAAGATGAAAGCACTTGCTTTAGATGCCAAGGCTCGCGGAGCAGACATTGTCATATTTCCAGAGTTGTCACTTATTGGTTACCCACCAGAAGACTTGCTGCTACGCCCCACCCTTGCTGAGCGTGTCAAAATCGCCATGAATGAGCTTGCTAAAATAGATGGCATCGTTACCATCTTAGGCTACCCTCATGTTGATGCTCACGGAACATTTAACTCAGCAGCGATTTTACAAGGTGGCACCCAAAAAGGCTTCTATCACAAACAATGCTTGCCCAATTACGGCGTGTTTGATGAAAAGCGTTATTTTAAAAAAGGTCGCAATCAAGTCCTATTTGACTATAAAGGAATGACGATTGGACTTCTCATTTGCGAGGACATTTGGCATGATGAGCCCATTAAGATGCTCAAAGAAGAAGGCGCTCAGATGGTGGTCGTGCTAAATGCCTCACCGTTTGAGGTGGGCAAACAGTCTGAGCGTAAAGCATTGCTCGCACGTCAATCCTCCACTCATGACCTACCCATCATCTATGTCAATACCGTAGGAGCTCAAGACGACATCGTTTTTGATGGCGGCTCCATCATCAGTCAGGCAAATGGTGAGGTGGCTCATGAGGGGGCTCGTTTTTTAAATCAGCTCATCATGGCAAAATTTGATGTGGCAACCAAACGTTTTGACACCCAGAGTAAACCACCCTTGGCTTTGTCCGAAGAGTCGCAAATCTATCAAGCCTTGGTAGTTGGATTGCGTGACTATGTCAATCGCTCAGGCTTTAAGGGCGTGATCGTAGGCTTGTCAGGCGGTATTGACAGTGCCCTGACACTTGCCATCGCCGTAGATGCCTTAGGTTCAGATAAGGTGTATGCAGTGATGATGCCATATGAATACACCTCTCAGATAAGTTTGGATGATGCTGCCGCTCAAGCTGCCCGGCTCAATGTCTCTTATACCATCTGCCCCATTCATGACGCCGTGGCAGGACTCAAAGCCACGCTCGCTCCTTTATTTGCAGGGGCTGCTCCTGATGTCACCGAAGAGAATCTTCAAGCTCGTGCCAGAGGGGTGATATTGATGGCTCTATCCAACAAGTTTGGTCACATGGTCATCTCCACGGGCAATAAGTCGGAAAATGCTGTTGGTTACTCTACGCTCTATGGTGACATGGTGGGCGGATTTGATGTATTAAAGGATGTCTATAAGACCGAAGTATATCGTTTGGCGGATTATCGCAATCGCCTAGAAGACAGTCCTGTCATTCCTGAGCGTGTCATCACTCGCCCACCCTCAGCCGAACTGCGTCCCGACCAAAAAGACCAAGATAGTTTGCCGGATTATGAACTCTTAGATGCTATCTTAAAGATGTATATTGATGAAGACTTAGGATATAAAGCCATCTGCGGTGCAGGCTTTGACCCTGCGGTTGTTGAGCGTGTGTTAACCATGGTGGATAATGCCGAACATAAACGTCGCCAAGGAGCCATCGGCACGAAAATCACCAAAAAATCTTTTGGGCGTGAACGTCGCTATCCCCTTGTCAATGGATGGTCAGTCACGGGTGAATTTTAATTTTGTCCATCTATTAAAGATATAAAGCCGTCACCTAAAAGGCTTTACATCTTTGGTGGTAGTATTATATTGGCTTAAAGATAATTTTTGCATGATTTTATAAAACAAAAAAAATAAGAGCGTTGTTCGCTCTTATTTTTTACATGATGGGCTCAGTCATCATTTAGCCGATTTTTTCACCATGAATTGCCAAATCAAGACCTTGATATTCTGCCTCATCATCTGCACGCAGACCCATGGTATGCTTAATTACCAAACCAATTACAAAGGTCACTACCGCTGAGTATGCGATGGTAGCTAGCACCCCCTCTACTTGTAGCCAAAGCTGCGTCAAAAGATTCTCATGTCCAACATCAGGATACAGTTCATTGCTAACAAACAGTCCGGTTAATATCGCACCAATAACACCACCTACCCCATGTAAGCCAAAAGCGTCTAACGTATCATCGATGCCCAAGCGTTTTTTACCGTAGTGAATCATCGCGAAACACCCAAGTGCTGTCAGTACACCTATCGCCAACGCTCCAGTCACATCCACAAAACCTGCCGCAGGAGTGATGCCCACTAAGCCTGCTATTGCCCCAGAAGCACCGCCCAACGCTGATGCCTGTCCACGCACCAAATATTCACACATGAGCCAAGTCAGTAACCCCACCGCTGCCGCCACTTGCGAGACGATGATTGCCATCGCTGCTGCCCCATTTGCTGCTAATGCTGAGCCGCCATTAAATCCGAACCAACCTACCCATAACAGACCTGCACCGACAAGTGCATAAGCCAAATTGTGCGGTGCAAGGTTAGCACGTCCATAATCTTGACGCTTACCAAGCAAGTAGGCAAGTACTAAGCCACCCACACCTGCATTAATGTGAACCACTGTACCTCCTGCAAAGTCTAGAGCATCTCCTGTTAGCCAGCCTCCACCCCAAACCCAATGGCACACAGGCACATATACCAGTAGCACCCACAGCCCAGAGAATACCAAAAATGAGCCAAATTTAATACGCTCAGCCAACGACCCTGCCAAAATCGCCACCGCAATCACCGCAAAAGTCATCTGAAACATCGCCCACAGCGATAAAGGAATGCTGCCACTTGCTTCATCAATACCCACCCCAGCGAGCATGGCATTTGAAACCCCTCCGATAAAGCCTTGTAAGTTGCCGCCATCACTAAAAGCTAATGAGTAGCCGATCACCACCCATAATACCGACACCACAGCGGTTGCCCCAAAACTATGCATCATGGTTGATAAAATGTTTTTCTTACGCACCATACCTGCATAGAATAACGCAATTCCTGGTATGGTCATCATCAAAACCAAGGCAGTGGCGGTTAGCACCCATGCGGTATCCCCGCCATTAATGCCATCATTGGCGTGAGCAATATTGGCAAAAAAAGCCAGTCCCACGACTTTTGCCCAGTTTGGTATAAATTTCATAAAACCCCCTATATTGGCTATATTTTGTTCATTATTGCTGATTCATACTGCTATAACGCCTGCTCATTCATTTCACCAGTCCGAATGCGAATAACTTGCTCTAATGGCGTCACAAAAATTTTACCATCGCCGATTTTACCTGTATTGGCAGCATCAATAACAGCTGCGATGATATTCTCCACCATGTCATCACTGACAGCAATGTCCAAGCGAACTTTAGGCATAAAATCCACCACGTATTCTGCCCCTCGGTACATCTCAGTATGCCCTTTTTGGCGACCAAAACCTTTAACCTCGGTGACGGTCATACCTGTCACGCCCAGTTCTGATAGGCTCTCACGAACCTCGTCTAACTTAAATGGCTTCAACACCACGCTAATCATTTTCATAAGATATTCCTATTGTTAGATAAAGAAATATGATAAGTTGGGCATAGTATGGCAAATTTTACTCTCAAAGAAAAACGATTTATTTTGATGAAACTGGGATTATTTATCAGTTTTTATTTATATATCATTAGTAAAATTAATAACTTGAAAATTTATATGCTCATCGTCAGAGCTAGCCCATGACCCATGCCAGCATTGCCCTAATAAATATAAGATTATGTTAAATAGTTTCTGATTTATTTTTTAACTTAATCCATTTAATCCCAAGGGTACATGCCCTAGCTTAACAAAAGAATATTACATAAAAGTCTGAAAAATAAGACAAAAGGCATAATGATGACGATGGCGACACAGATTTTTACAAAAAATTACGGTATAATAGAAAATTTACAAACAGTTGCTAAGGTGAGCAATGGACATCGTACAGTATTTACATGGGCTTGTATCCCGCTCCATGGGCATCTCAGACGAAGATGTCAGTGCCGATTTGTTAAAACAATATTACGCCCTAAGCACGGCACGTTTGATAGAACTAGATAGCACCTTTGATAGCAACAATCCTAAAAATCATACTCTAACCGCACTATGGGGCATTCAAGCCCTACCTCTTGCTAAGCGATTGGCAAGAAGTTTTCACATGGATGAGGGTCGGACTGCCACATTATTAAAATCTATCACACCACCGATGATGGTAGAGGTGTCAAATTTAGCAGGAGGTCAGGCACTCATCCATTTTTTGGTGCAGAATTTTGAATCTGGTCGTACACACCTACCTGCATGGTCACCGCAGTTTATCCAAAGCTCTCTTTCTCAGAAAATTGAGCATTTAAACCAACACCTTCATGACACATCATCAAATCCAAACCAACCAGTCAATAATGACCATCATGATGAACACCCATCTCCTGTATCACTGCAAAAGCCCTTGCAACAAGAAACGCCAAACCCTGATGCGAAGATGATTTCACAAGATTTGCCTCCATCTGTTTATGGCGATGGATTGAGTCATGACACCCCCATCATTGACATCACGCCAACCTCAAGCCATATGCCTGATGCCACCTTTAATGAAGCGCAGGAAGTAGAAGGTGATCATCCAAGCGCTGGTCACACAAGTCCTAGCGGCTTGAACGGACATCAGCCCATCAAGCCCAAAATCGCTCGCCCCAGCCCACTGTTGATGGGGTTGGCAGCTGGACTCATCGCCCTACTCATCGGCACGACTGCATGGTATCTATCGCAAAAAAAATCCAATCAAACCCCCATTTCGGTAAGTGATCCGAATGTTGCCACACCTACCGTAGAGGCTCTAAACCCACCTCGCCTGTCTTTAACATCAGGTGAAAATGGTATGTTATATGCCTGCCAAGCTGAGGTGGGTAATGCACAACTACAAGAGCAGCTGCTTGGCATATTACAGAAGAACTTTGGGCAGATTGGTTGTATTATGGACATTGATGATAACTTTGGTACATCATTGGCAGGGCTTGAACGCTTAGAGAGCATCATGGCAATGGTCAAAGCCGAACCTTTTACCAGCATCGAAATCATTGGCAGTCATATTTATGTCAATACGCCAAAAACAGACATTCTGCCCAGAATCGTCAATGACATCTCTCTATTGGCACCACAGTTTCAAGTCGCAGCTGCCCCCACTTTGGACAAACCAAGTGTTATCAGTCAGAGTTTTGAGCGTGCCATCAACGCCCTAAATAAGCTTGATAATCCACCCAATGATTATGACTTATCGCGAGCGGCAAGCCTTGCCATGATTGACTTCAATGGCACAACCAATCTGCCTGCTGATGCTGCAAATGTATTAACACTATTGGCGCAAAAACTCAAAGAAAATCCCAATGCCAGACTCATCATCGCCACCCATACCAGCGGAGGAGCAGGCACTGACCGTATGGCAAATCTGACTTTATCACAAAGCCAAGCCGAAGCGGTCAAAGCCTTTTTGGTACAACAAGGTGTGAATGAATCCCAACTGACCCCAAAAGGCGTGGGCGATAATTTCCCTGTGTCAGACAACATGACCGAACTTGGACGATTTAAAAACGGGCGAACCGAGTTTTTGGTATTTGACGAGGCGACCATGAGTGCTCTTAATGTAGACATGACCTTGCTTGTCCCCGCACCTAACACTGCCATGCCTGCTCAACAAGTCCAAAACACTCCCATACAAAATACTCCCACACAAAGCATGCCAATGCCGACCAATATGCCCGTTCAAGGCATGCCAAATGGCAACTATACGCCCGAACCTGCCTATAACGCCCAACCTCAGCCGACACCTGTTGAGAGCTACCCCGCCCAAACACCCACTCAGTCAGGGGGTTATATCGGTACTGGTGCACCTCCTGCTGTATCAGCAACACCGCCGAGTACCGCTCTGCCCGCTGAACTCATTGAGATGAGCAACGTCACTATTAACTCAGAAGTAGGCGAGAGAATAGAAAGAAGCAATCAATAGTTTGCAACACACGTCTTTTACCTCACAAAAACTCATTGACTTTATGAGTTTTTGTGCCTTTATTCATGACTTGAATTGTTGTTTTATTGTTGTTTTTTTCATGATTTTTTAAAATAAGGTCGCAATGACGGCCTGATTAAAGTAGAATGTTTTTTCAATATAAAACTCTTTCATTTTTACTTTATCTAATTCTTGTCTTTAATAACACATTTTTTTACTTTGAGACATCTGGTAGGTTTTGGACTAGGATGTGTCCGTCATCAGTTTTTACCCTTAAAAATTATGAGAAATCGCACGTTTTTTAGCAAAAGAGACTGGTGGTCACTAACAGAACAGGCTTTGGTGAAGTAAACTTTAGTCCAGTTTTTTATAAGTTGTTAATGCACAAATAACACGCAGACCCCCAAAAACAATCGATGTAGGATACGACTTAGTACAACCCCTGCACGATTGACCTTAATGAATGAATAAGGAATACCTTCTATGAATCTCATTGATCATCTACACAGCACCGTCACCCCAAAAATCCTACCTCTCATTCACCATCATGGCGGTGATGAAGTTGCCAAGCGTGGTGCTTTGTCTGATTTTTTTGCCCTGTTTGGTGTCAGACTGTCTAATCCTAACATTCTATCTGACACCAAAAACTTATCCTCTGACGACCTAAAAGATGGAAGTCGTCTACTGGATGTCATCTTTAAGGATGATGAAGGTAACACACAAACACAGACACTCAATGATGGGCTTGCCACACAGCATCAGTTACCCAAACAGACCGTTGATGCTCTGACCATAGCCGCCACCCCTGCCGTTTATGAAGAGTTGAACTCATTGGCAAGCACAGGCTCTGTTATAACCTTATTACAAGACAACATGGAGAGCCTTGTAGCCTATCTACCGAGTTGGGCAGAAAAACTACTCCCTTTAGGACTGCTGGCAGGTGCTGCCAATTTAACCACTCGCTTGGACGACAATCTGATTGGAGGTGCTAAGCACCTGTCAAACGACCCCCAGTTATCTCATGGCACTTCATCTACCACACCAGATGCCTTGGATACGGTAGAGTATAATGGGGCAAATCCCTCCGCTCTGCATGAATCACCCACCGCGATTCATGTGAATGATCAAGTAGAACCTCTAAAGACAGCACAGAGTAGTTTTGCTAAGTCATTACTTCCCATCATTGGACTGGTTATCTTCGCAGGATTGGCATGGCTGTTATTACGTGCCTGCCAAGAGAGTCCCACGCCTGTAGCTGCCCCTGTCGCCACACCCACTCAAACCACAACTGTCAGCCCCACAAATATTCATGCCACGCCCGCTACTTTTAGCTTGGCAACTGACGACACAGGCACAGGCATTTATTCTTGTCATGGTGAAGCAGGGAGCGAGGGTGTTTTTGCCAGTATTGGCACTGCTTTATTGGGTGTTTTTGGCGGCTCTGAGAATACTTGTAATCTTAACGTCGTCTCAGGCGTGTCAGACACCCTGCCTGCAAGTGAGCATTTATCGGGCATCTTTGGATTTATGAGAGGCGTGCCAAACGCAAGCGTGAGTATCAGCGATAAAGTTGTTCGCTTTAATGCAGCCAACTCTAACGACCTAGCCAAACTCATCGACAGCACCAAAAACCTCCTGCCTGCTGATTTTGTCGTAGAGGCTGAGCCACAGCTTGATGTTGCAAGTGCAGTCAGCAGTAGCATTACCACCGCCAAGACCGCCATCACAGGCTTGACAGATACGGCGACCGCCGATGATTTGGTGCGTGCCTTGAATTTACAAATCATCAACTTTGCCACTGCATCTAGCGAAATCCCAGTG
>JBHCHC010000197.1:0-4631 GCA_041802645.1 Moraxella sp.
CTGGGGCAGATGAGCTGTAATCCTGCCATTGGCGGTATTGGTAAATCACATCTGGTGCGTGAAGTGGATGCATTGGGCGGGGCGATGGCACTGGCAACAGACAAAGCAGGAATTCAGTTTCGGGTGCTAAACAGCCGTAAAGGGGCAGCGGTAAGAGCCACGCGTGCACAGGCTGACCGCATCCTATATAAAGCCGCCATTCGCTACACCTTAGAAAATCAAGTTAATCTTGACCTATTTCAGCAGCCTGTGGACGATATCATCGTTGAAAATGGACGAGTGGTCGCTGTCGTGACCGCAACAGGTGTGCGTATCAATGCCAAGACCGCGGTGCTGACATCAGGCACGTTTCTAGGCGGGGTGATTCATGTGGGCTTGCAGCATCAAAGTGGCGGACGGGCAGGCGATATGCCATCGATTCGCTTGGCTGATCGTTTACGCGAATTAAAGCTCCCTGTAGGACGACTAAAAACAGGCACTCCTGCCCGCATTGACGCACGTTCTGTGGATTTCTCAGTCATGCAAGTGCAGGCAGGTGATACGCCTTTGCCTGTGATGAGCTACATGGGTGATGTGTCCATGCACCCACGCCAAATCCCTTGTTACATCACACATACCAATGAACGCACACATGATATTATCCGCGCCAATCTGAACCGCAGTCCCATGTTTAGTGGCAAGATTGAAGGTGTGGGTCCACGTTACTGTCCATCGATTGAAGATAAAATTCATCGCTTTGCTGATAAGACAAGCCATCAGATTTTTATTGAGCCAGAGGGGTTGACCACGCATGAGTTGTATCCAAACGGCATCTCTACAAGCCTACCTTTTGATGTGCAAGTGGACTTTATCCACTCTATGCGTGGGCTTGAAAATGCCCACATCACTCGCCCCGGTTATGCCATTGAGTATGATTATTTTGATCCACAAAACCTAAAACCCACGCTAGAGACCAAATCCATTGACGGGCTTTTTTTTGCAGGGCAAATTAACGGCACCACAGGCTATGAAGAAGCGGCAGCACAGGGGCTGCTGGCAGGAATTAACGCTGTCTTACAAGTGCAAAATCGCACCCCGTGGACGCCACAGCGTCATCAAGCGTATCTGGGCGTGCTCGTGGATGACCTTATCACGCATGGCACGAATGAACCGTATCGCATGTTTACCTCGCGTGCTGAACATCGCTTGCTACTACGTGAAGATAACGCTGACCAACGTTTGACAACGATAGGGCGTGAGCTTGGATTGGTCGATGATGAACGCTGGGCGAAATTTAGCCAAAAAATGGAGGAAGTGGAGCGTGAAACCGCTCGCCTGACCGATATTTGGGCAACCCCAAATAACGAGCTTGGCAGGACGTTTATGGCAAATACAGGCGAAATTTTGACCAAAGAAAATAGTTTGATTGAACTGCTAAAACGCCCTAATGTATCCTTTGCCGACATTGCTAAGGTCGCAGACAGTAAAGTGAGCGACGAGGCAGGTGAGCAGATTGAGATTGCGGTGAAGTATGCAGGCTACATCGACCGCCAAAATGACGAAATTGAGCAAATGCGTAAACTTGAAGATACTGCCCTGCCACTTGATTTTGATTATGGCGTGGTGTCTGGCTTGTCCAACGAGGTCGTGGCGAAATTGTCACACATTCGCCCTGCAACTTTGGGGCAGGCGTCGCGGATAAGTGGCATTACCCCTGCGGCGGTAAGTTTATTGGCGATGACCTTGAAGAAAATGAGCAAAGTAGGAAAATGAAGCAAAAATAGATGTCTTGTGATGCTTTTGTAAAAAGATGGAATTCATATTGATTGTATATCTTCCATCATGCCATTTAATTGCATCTGTTCTAGGTAAGGCATGTATTTTTTGATAGCACCATTCATGTCTTTGGTGAATTCTTCTATTAAAATTTCACGAATGATTTGTTTTCTGATGTCAGCTTTGGCTTGCTCATACGGTTTATAGCCATACTCTTCCGCCCATTTTCCCATTGCTAAGGAAACAACGTTTTCTTTGCCATACAAAGAAAACATATGCTCCAATGGCTCTCTTAGTTCAGGCGGAATGCGATTTAAATCCGCCTGACCTAAGTCAGGCATGATGAACTCATCTTCATCGCAAATGAAAATGCCGTCAGGGTGGATGGGGTTGTCCACCACCAAGTGTCTGCCACAGGTAAGTCCTCATTACCAAAAATTGGGATTGGTGCAGGGTGGTTTTTTTCATCACGCCTCTCCTTTATTGATATTCTACCGAATTAATATTGCCCTTTTTGGGTTGATAAACCTTGCCATCAACAGTAATTTTACCCTCATAGACAAAACCGTTCTTGGTGAATTTTTGACAAACTTTTGACCAGTTTGTATTTACCATATCCTCTCCAATTGTTGTACCTGTCATGAATATTGGCACCTTTCTTTTTTTGTTTTCACTACAAACCACATCACTCTTTAGGCTGTGAGTGATTTTTAAATTTTGATAAATATTCTTTTCATCATCTAAACTTGCAAATGAGATGGCAAAAGGATAGACTGTTTTTGTTTTCGGGTTTAAGGCAAAATACTGTCTTTGACCATCATTTGTTTTTAAATAATCAATAATTAGATTGTTATTAAAATTGGGGTTTTTTTGGACATGGTCTGACGATATTTTTTCTTGCATCTTTATCACACACATAAGAAGCATCATCGCTACAATCAAAAGTATTGTCTAAATTATAGGTGTACCCATCCGATTCAAATTTAGAACTGATAATTTTAAATTCACTATTGGCATAGGAACCATAGGAACGTAGATTCATCAAAAGTAGCAGTAATAAAAAAATAGCGTTTCATAACAGAACTCCTTGAATTTATTAAATTGGGCTGGTTAAATGCCGAGCATTGTTTCATAATCTTTGACATACTCTCTAAATTTTTCACTGGTAGCGGCTTCATCAGGCGTGATAATACCATCTTTGTTTGCATCGCAATGCGGATTTTGTAAAAATACTTTGGGGTGTCTTGCTTTAATATAACAAATATTTTTTTGTGGATAATAACAGCCAATAACAGCAGTATAGGCTCTACCTAATGAAACGGGTTTATTTGAATTAAAACCTTTGCGTTTAAAGTATTTTTCCACATAAACCATCTGTTCTGCAAAACTCATTCTCAAAAGAGCTTCTCTGGTTGCCCCTAAATCAAGAGCAATGCCTATCATGAATTGTATTAAGCCTACAGCTTGCCCCCTCCGTCATTACCCTGTTGGAACTAAAGGACCCTCCTGTTTCATAAGAAATAACTGCCATAAGTTCATTTGGTTTAATACCCAGTCTTAAAGCCACTTCTTTAATCATCCTCCCTTTTGCAACAGTTAGACCACGAGGCATTACTCCTTTTTTATAAACGACCTTGCTTGAGGGCGAATTTGAATCTATGACATTCGGTAATCTCCCCAATCACTCATCACCTGCAATGCCCAACTCTATGTCCATGAAATTAGGATTATAATTAATATGAATGGTATCTGCCAAAGCCATCAAGAGCTTTTTCTTTACCAATGGTGTTCGCACGAGCAAGTAAAGCCTCTTGCTGTAATGACTGCATTTTTAAATCTTTGTAAATGGCAATCAGGTAATTGAGTTCGGCTTGCTGTTGCAAATACTTCATCGTCAAACCTTTAGTGGTTAATTTACTAAGTCCTGCTAACCAATTAGGATTTGCGTAAGTCCTTGTTGTCATGTCTTCGATGAGTTGGGATTGGGTTTTGATGATAAAAAGTGTCTCTTATTTATGTGTCATGAAAGTCAAAAAAAACTAAGATAATGATTTATTTTTTGAAAACCCAAAACTCCTAAGATAAGCTTTATTTTTTCAGTGCAACAGAAAAATAAAGCTTGTACACTAAAAATGTATTTTTATAAAACAAAAAATTTTCATATATTGGGAATATTAACATCTTAGGTTTGGTGAGAATTTTCTTTATTTTTGGCTGATTTTTAGTTATGATAGTTCATTTTATCATAGCCACAGACGTCATGAATACTCAAGAAATTCTCCAAGCCATCAGTTTTGCTTTTATGATTGTCTTTCCCAACCTAGCCTTGATGGGGCTGGGTTTTTATTTACAAAGAGTGGGTAGGATTGATGCTAATTTTGTAGATACAGCTTCTAAGATTGTTTTTAATTTTGGTTTGCCTTGCTTGCTGTTTTTTAGTGTGATAAAAAGTGAAGTCAATTATGCTGAACAATTGCCTCTCATCATAGCAGGGTTTGTGACGACTTTTGTATTATTTTTTGGGGCGGAGATTTATGCCAAATTTGCCATCAAAGACATACGAGATAAAGGCGTATTCGTGCAGGGTGTCTTTCGCTCTAACATGGCGATTATCTCGTTGTCAGTAGCGGTTAATGCTTATGGGGCAGTAGGAATGAGTGTGGGGGCGGTATACATGGGCATCATCACCATCTTGTATAACATTCTCTCAGTCATCACGCTTTCGCGTACTCAGACTAAAAATTTATCCGCCCAAAGTCGTGATATCATCCTTAAGATTTTTAAAAACCCACTCATCATCGCATTGGTAGCTGCTTTCACCTATAAGAGTATAGGATTGCCATTGCCTGCCAAACCCATCACCAAAACAGGAGAGC
>JBHCHC010000198.1:0-7378 GCA_041802645.1 Moraxella sp.
ACAGGTGCGGTGGTGATGATTATTGGGCTAAACCTTGCCCCTGTTACGGTATCAAGCGTGGCCGGCAAGCCTTTTGAACTTGCCATGACACTCATTACTGTGCTGTGCATGAGCGTGATTGCGGTATTTGCTAAAGGGTTTTTACAAAGGTTGCTTTTGCTACTTGGCTTGGTGCTGGCTTATGTGATTTATGCCATGGTTGCCAATGGTTTGGGGCTTGGCAAGCCGATTGATTTTGGCGTGATTTCACAGGCAAGCTGGTTTGGATTACCAAACTTTTCAAGTCCAACCTTTGATGTCAATGCCATGCTTATCATCGCTCCTGTCGCCTTCATCCTAGTTGCTGAGAACTTAGGACATATCAAAGCGGTTGGAGCGATGACAGGTGAAAATCTAACGCCACAGCTTGGCAAGGCATTTGTTGCTGATGGTGTAGCGACTGCTCTGTCGGCAGGTGTGGGCGGTACAGGCATGACCACTTATGGCGAGAACATTGGCGTGATGGCGGTAACACGGGTGTATTCTACGCTGATTTTTGTGGTGGCAGGGCTGTTTGCCATTGTCTTGGGTCTATCACCAAAATTTGGAGCATTGATTCAAACCATTCCTACACCTGTCTTAACAGGAGCGTCCATTGTGGTATTTGGGCTTATCACCATCGCAGGGGCGAAAATTTGGATTGATAACAAAGTGGACTTTTCTGACAACAAAAACCTCATGGTCGCTGCCATTACCATCATTCTAGGTACAGGCAATTTTGGCTTGATGATAGGCTCGTTTGATTTGGGTGGGATTGGTACAGCGACGTTTATGGCGATTTTGCTCAATTGGTTTTTGGGACTGGGTCAATCAGACACAACCAAAGACACCCTCGCATAAGATAAAAATGGCAAATTCTGCACTGGATTTGTCATTTTATTGCTGATTCTAATTTTAATGACTCTAAGGCTAAGACTGTTTTACATCTGTCACGTTTAATAAATGCGACAGATGTTCTATCGCTTAATGATACACCCTGTTTTTTTAAACATCAAACCACATCAAATATCTTACCACGATTCATGATACCATTCGGATCAAACACCGCCTTGACGGCTTTCATGTACTCAATATCAGCAGGGCTACGAGTGTATTCCAAGTACGGCTTTTTGGTCATGCCCACACCGTGTTCAGCCGAAATTGAACCTTTATACTTTTTGACCGTATCAAAGACATGGGCATTAACGATTTGACATTTGGCAAAAAAATCATCTTTGCTAAGATGCTCAGGTTTTAAAATATTTAAGTGTAAATTGCCATCACCAATATGTCCAAACCAACAAATCTCAAAGTCAGGATAATTGTCTTTGACGATTTTTTCAATGTCAGCAATAAAGTTACCCAAATGTGTAATCAATACTGACACGTCATTTTTATAGGGGGTAAACACTGAAATGGTCTCAGAGATAGACTCACGCAATTTCCAAAGTTCGTGCAGCTGTCCCACACTTTGACTCATCACACCATCTTCTATCAAACCCTGCTCCATGCACCCTTCAAAAACGTTCATGGCGGCATCTAAGACCTCATCGGAAATTGCTTCAAACTCTAACAACACATAAAATGGTGTGCGACTCTCAAACGGTTCTTTGGCATGTCCTGCACTTAACACTTTATCAAGTGCCACGCTGTCAAAAAATTCAAAAGCAGTCAAAGTCAAGGCTTTGCCAAATTTATCAAGAAGTTTTACCACTGAGCCAAAATCAGGTACGCCAAGCACCATGGCAGTCAGGTTGACAGGCTGTTTTTCTAGCTTAATGAGTGCCTTAGTGACAAAGCCGAGTGTTCCTTCTGCCCCGATGAATAAATGACGAAAGTCATAACCTGTGGCATTTTTTAACATACCTCCATTGAGTTCTAGAACATCACCTTTGCCTGTGACAACCGTCAAACCAAGTACTTGGTTGCGAGTCATGCCATAGCGAATAACCTTGATCCCTCCTGCATTGGTACCGATGTTACCCCCAATTTGACTTGACCCACTAGAAGCAAAATCCACGGCATAATACAAGTTTTTGCTCTCGGCAAATTCTTGTAAGGCTTTGGTGACAACCCCCCCTCCACTTCTACCATGCGGTCAGCCTCATAAAACATGCCGATGCTGTTCATTTTATCAAAGCTCACCACAACTTCGCCCGCACTTGCCACTGCTCCCGCTGATAAGCCTGTACGACCCCCACTTGGCACAAGACAGATACCATGCTCGTTGGCAAGGCGAACGATGGCGATGACCTGCTCAGTGTTTTTGGGAAATACGATGGCAGAGGGCGTAGGTGCAAAATGCTTTGTCCAATCTTTGCCCCAGCTATCTAGGCTGCTGTCATCGATTTTTATCTGTGATGGCTCAAAGCCTTGTTGGTTGAGACTGTCTAGAAACATGTTTATGGCGGTCATGGTTGTTCTCTGTATGATGAATGATGATGACAAAAAAGCACAAGTCTCCCTGTGCTTTTCATAGAAGTGATTATTGAGTGCGTTTTACCCATGCACCACTACCATCCACGCGACTGTCATTTCTGATTTTGTCACGCAAGGCTCGGGCGGCATCTTGATTTTTTTCTGAACCAACCAATACACGCACACCACGACTGGTCTGACTGGTGCTTACTTGATAACCAGCATCACGGTATTTCTTGGCAAGTTCATCGGCTTTGGCTTGATTATCCGCCAAAGACACCTGAACGCCATAGCGAGCGTTGCCATCGCCATCACTGCCCTTTTGACGTGCTTCTTGCAAGCGTTTATCTGCAGTGGCGGCAGCCTCTTTTTTGGTCTCTTTTTCTTTGGCTTCACGCTCTAAACGTGCCACCTGAGATTTTGATGGAATTTTGATGGTTTTGCCCAACGGTAAAGGATCATTACGACCCATGTTGTTTGCCTCGGCAAGTACAGATACAGGAATGCCGTATTGACGAGATAATTTGATAAGACCGTCGCCACGCACCACTTTGTGCTCGCCATTCTTAGCGACCTGAGGTTCTTTTGTTTGATTCTTTGCCTTCTCAGCCTTTTCTTTGTCCGCTTTTTCTTTATCTGCCTTTAACTTATCAGCTTGAGCTTTATTGGCACGTTCTTTGGTAAGCTTGTCTTCTTTGGCTTTATCGACTTTTGCTTTTTCGCTTTGAGCTTTTTTGTCTTGTTCTGTTTTTTCTTGTTCTTTGGCTTTTTGGGCTTTTTCTTGTTTTTCTTTATCAGCTTTGTCTTTGGCAATCTTCTCCAAACGCTCACGCTCTGCCTTGGCTGCAGCAATCGCCTCTGGGCGTGTCTCCACTGTCAGCGAATCTGTAGGCTCATTCGCCTGATTTTGAGCTTTTTGTTCGGCAGTCGCCTTATCAACGGCCAGCTGCTGAGCCTTTTCTTGAGCTTCAAGCAAAGCCATCGCTTCTTTTTCTTGAGCAAGCGTACGTGCCTCTCGAGCTTCTTGCTTGGCGGTCAAGAGCTTGCTTTCGGTTGCCATATCTACGGTCAAAGGCTCAATGGTAGGTCTTGCCACACCATCATCAGGAACGGTCGGTACTTTATCGGCTTGAGCGTTATCATTCACTGTCTGAGCTTCAGGGGTGTCGCCTTGCCCTTGATTGACAGCGTACAAAATCACCCCACCACCGAGCACCAAACTCAACCCTAATAATAACTGTTTTGAAATCATGGTATTATCGTCATTTATTGGTCGTGTTTTATTTTACCATAAAAGACTCTAAAACCAATGGGCTTTTGTTATATTTATTTGTCAAAATTACCCTCATGCGTCTCTAGGATCATCCGCCAATCCCAGTGCTATCATGCTCTCGCCTATCGTATGAAAAGACCCAAAACACAAAATCACATCATCTTTTTGGCTTTCTCTTTCCACACCTTTTACCGCTTGGTCGATGCTGCCATGTGTTAGTACCGCATCATTTGGCAGGTGATGTGTTAGTTTATCTTTTAAGTCTGACACCTCTATCGCTCGCACATTATCAATCTTGCCGATATACCAAGCTTTAATCGGCAACTCAAACAAAGCCATCAGTGAGAGTACCTCATCAATGTCTTTATCAGCGAGCATGCTAAATACAATAAACAGTCTAGCGTGAGGATAATTAAGATGATGATTATTCCAAAAAGAGAGGAACATCTGCATTAAAAAAGCGATGCCGTGCTTATTATGACCCACATCAAACACCCACCACTTATCGTTTACTTTGATTTTATCAAATCGCCCTGCTAATCTGACAGTTTTCAAACCATTCATGATGACCGATAACTCCACCCTTAACTCACTCGCCAAAACTGCACTGATGGCTGTACTGGCATTAATGATGGAGATGTTAGGTGTGGGCAAAGTGAGTGTAACTGCTTTGTTGGTGTACAGCCACTTAGGCGGATGTTGACAAGCCGCGTCTTGATGACTCAGGACTTGATAAGCATAGTCCCTGCCATACTGATGACATGTAGCATTTTTGTCATGGATGATTTGTGCGACGCTCTTTGGCATGTCATGTTCGCCATAGATGACGATGCTATCGTGTCGAATGATGCCCGCCTTCTCAAAGCCTATTTTCTCTCTGTCATCTCCAAGCCAATCAGTGTGGTCAATGCCGACATTGGTGATGACACATACATCAGGGTCGATGATGTTAACCACATCAAGTCGTCCGCCCAATCCGATTTCTAGCACCCAAACCTCACAGTTTAACGCCCTAAAAATCCAAAAAGCCGCCAAAGTCGTCATCTCAAAGAATGACAAGCTCAAACCACAGTCGATGCGTGCCTTTTCACATTCGCCAAACGCCACCATCAGCATCTCATCATCAATATCCACGCCATTGATTTTAATGCGTTCATTAAAGCTGATTAAATGCGGTGATTGGTATAAGGCAGTCTTATACCCCGCTTGGGTACAAATCTCACTGATAAGGGCAGTTGTTGAGCCTTTGCCATTCGTGCCTGCCACCGTGAAGATATAGGGAGGGTGGGCACAATCTTTAGCCAATAAGTCCAATTTTTCGGCAACAGGCAGCACTCGAGACAACCCCATGTCAATGGCGGAGACGTGAATGCTGCTCATATAAGTGAGCCAATCAGAAACAGTGGTTGGATGGTTCATGATGACAACTTTTGACAAGAAGTTAAATATAAAGATCATTATTTTAGCAAAAATATATGACGGTGTATAATTTTTTATTAAGACTTAAAAAAACAGCAAGCTAAAAAATTTGCTGTTTTTTTGTAGAGTTTTATTTGGCATTTTTATTTTGTTCTTCAGCCAATCTAAACATTTCTGATGAAATATATTGAATGCCTAAGCTTTCCAAATAAGCTTCTTCTAGTATTTCTCCCATTTTTTCTGTGTCGCTAATATAAGATTGAATTTCACCGCGATTGTCATAATTTTCTACATAATAAGCTATTTGATTAAAACCACTTTCTTCATGTATTTTTTTATATTCAAACATAAATTCTTTTTGTATGATCGATTGACCTATTGGTGTCTGATAAAAATCAATCATGGCATTTATTTCATCTTGGGTAAAATTTTCTTTATAGTGCTGAAATATTGGTTGTATATGAAATTCATCGATTAATGCCATAAACTTTGGATGAGTTTTGGAATCATGCTTAAACTTTTCTTGCGCAACTTTATCAATCTCTAATATTTCACGCCATCTATTCTCAACATCCATTTTGGTGTCTTTATCTGAACTCAAAAAAGGAAACACCTGCACAACCATCATGCTATGAGCCAAAGAAGCACTCAATAAATCAACGACATGCTCTCTGGTTTTTTGTATCTCCATGAATTGTATCACCGATTCGTCACTGGGTGTATTGGCAAAAGTAATGCTTGGTAGTACACATAATAATGCAATGATAAAATAACGCATGATATACATCCTTATCAACAACAGATTTATCAGGGTTTAGATCAATCAAGCCCAAAAAAATACCAAAACCTGCGTTTTGGTATTTACTTGTATCCATTAGGCATTTGGTGTTTTTGTAAGCTTGGCAAGCACTCGATACACAGTATCTCTTAATTGATGGCGATGTACCACCATATCCACCGTGCCTTTTTCAAGCAAAAATTCAGCACGCTGAAAAGGCTCGTCTAGCACTTCACGCACAGTTTGCTCAATCACACGCTTGCCTGCAAAACCAATCATCGCTCTTGGTTCAGAGATATGTACATCGCCAAGCATAGCAAGACTTGCCGTTACCCCACCATAAACAGGGTTGGTCAGTACCACCACATAGGGCACACCCGCTAGACGTAAGCGTTCAATGGCAGCGGATGTGCGAGCCATCTGCATGAGCGACAACAAGCCTTCTTGCATACGCGCACCACCGCTAGCAGCAAAACACACCAAAGGTTTACGTGCAGCCAAAGCTTTTTCGGCAGCGAGCACAAAGCGGTCACCGACCACCGACCCCATAGAGCCGCCCATAAATTTAAAATCAAAGGCACAGGCAATAAGCTCTAGATTTTTGATACGCCCTTCCATCACAATCAGTGCTTCAGATTCGCCTGTGGCTTTTTGGGCTTCTATCATACGCTGTGGATAAGGCTTAGAATCCACAAAACCCAAGGGGTTGCCCGCCTGATACTCTTGCCCAAGCTCTGCACTGATGCTCTCAAAAAACCATTCAAGACGTTTGCGTGCTGACATGGTCAAATGATGGTCACAGTCTGGGCAAACATATTGATTAAAAATCAAACTGGTATTGGTGGTCAAAGAGTGGCACTCTGGACACTCTGTAGATGGTTCCGTCTCTACTGCCGTAGGAATGTGAATTCGGTTTTGTTTAATACTAGGAACGTCTCTATCTAACCAAGTGGTTGCTTGTGTCATGCCCTGCCCTTTTTATTAAGTTGTCAAAACAATGCTAAATTGGTTGAAATTGGTGTAGTTTACACTTGTTTTTGTGATTTAGCAAATGGTTTGTTGTCGTCACCTGTGATTTTTGTCTATTTGACATAAACAAACTGCTTGCCATTGTAGCGATAACGTAGCACGCGTTTGGTGACTTCCCCTTCAGGATATTGCTCATTTTCTATCACCACAGGAATGCTAAACTCTTTTTGCTTGGCATTGACCTCAATCAGTTTATCCAACTCATCAGGTATAGAAAAAGGATTATACGCAAAACCAATGGTATGTGTCAGCCCTTGTTTGGTCTTGATGAGCTTGGCAGGCATTGGTGTGTGGTTTTTGATTGTGTATAGTTGAATGGTTTGCCCATTAAGCGGTGTCAGCTATGCCAGTGATTTTTGTCAAAATGCAGTCAAGAACATCAACACGGCTTATCAGAGTTATAGAAGTTTTGCTGATGGCAGCTATGATGACGATACCTTTTC
>JBHCHC010000199.1:0-3730 GCA_041802645.1 Moraxella sp.
ATTTATCTTTACAAATAAATCCGCCTTTTGAGCCCACAGGCACGATGACTGAGTTTTTGACCATTTGGGCTTTGACCAGTCCCAAGACTTCTGTACGATAATCCTCCATGCGGTCAGACCATCTAAGACCGCCACGTGCCACCTTGCCGCCACGCAGATGGACGCCCTCCACCCGAGGCGAATAGACATAAATCTCAAACATCGGCTTGGGTTTTGGCAAATTGGGGATGTCGCTTGCCTTAAACTTAAATGAGAGCCTGTCTTTTCTTTGTCCGTCTTTGTCCACTTGATAAAAACTGGTGCGAAGCATGGCATTGATCAGATCCAAGAACCAACGCACGATGCGATCCTCATCAAGGCTGACAACGTGAGCAAGCTCATTGCTTATCTTATTTAAAATCGGTGCGGTATCCGACTGTGCATCAGGCGACATCTTAGCATGGAATAACTCAATGAGCAGAGCAGTGATGACAGGATTACCAACCAAAGTGCTATGAATGTACTCGGCAGAAAATAACGCTTTGGCTTGTATCATGTATTTTGTCAAAGCACGAAGCACCACCACATCATACGTATCATTGCTAAGCGACAGCATTTTAGTGGTGTCTGCCACAGCGGTATGTACATCAAATCTTTCACGATAAGTCAAAGGAATGCCCGCGCCAAACCCGCCGATAATCTCTCTGGCATGACTCTCTCCCATCTCGGTGATTAGTGCCTTAGCATAGTCATCCGTCCAGTCGTGCAAGAGGGCTGACAGCTCCTGTTCAAGTTTGGCGACATCATAGCTTTTAACCTTACCTGTCTCGGTGCGTACATGGATATGCACACGTGCATGATGACGCTCATTAAACTCCGTGGTAAAGCTCGATGAAACACCCCCAAATGCCGCTGTGAGAATGTTCTGCATCTTTTGACGTAAGTCACTGTTAAACTTAGATAAGGGTACATATACCAAGCATGAAACGAATCGCTGATAATGGTCAGTACGTACAAAAAGACGCAGACGCTCTTTGTCTTGCAGGCTGGCAATGCTAGAAACCATCGGATACAGCTCATCGATGCTGGCTTGGAATAAGTCATCACGAGGCAGAGTATTAACGATGTGTGCCAGCTTTAGATAAGCATGGCTGTTCTTGGGTAGGTGTGACATGGCAAGAATCTTACTTGCTTTTTCATTTAATAGTGGAATGTTTGCCACACTTGTTTGATAAGCTCGAGAGGTGAGCAGTCCCACAAAGCGATATTCACCTGTCAGTTCACCTTTATCGTTATATTTTTGGATGCCCAAGAAATCAAGATAAGCAGGACGATGAATGGGCGATAGGCGGGCAGATTTCGACAAAAGCAATACACGTGGTTCAGCGATGAGTTGTTTTAGATGTGTGGGCAGACCGTGAAAACTTTTCGATAGCTCATCTGTATTCTCACCTTGTAACACGCCCAATCCGCTACCTCCCACTGAATACAGTTCAGGCGTGCCATCATGGTGGTCAAAGCGATACTCCCGATACCCCATGAAAATAAAGTTATCCCGCCCCACCCATTCTAAGAAGTCTGTTACCGCCTCTTTGGTATAATGCTCGGTGGGAATGGGCAGTGCTTTTAACTCTTCTTTAATCGCATTTAGCCTATCTGCCATCGCATCAAAATCCCCCACGATGACATCAATGATGTTGATTTTCTTTAATAATGCCTCTTTGATGCTTGCAAGTTTATTCTCACTTTGGCGGTCAATCTCAATATAAACTAAGGCAAAATGACCCTCTGTCTGCCCACTACTTTCATGAACCTCATAAATATCACTGATGATGCCATCGGTACGTTCTATGTGGATGATGTTATTATAGATGCGATGCACGCCAATGCCTTGACGTTCTAAACTCATGAGCAGAGTATCTGTCAAAAAGGGTCGGTCAAAAGCAACCAAAGCGATGATGGTACGGTCGCTGTTAAATAGGTGTGACTCACCCAAAGGGTTGAATACACTGACGTTAGGACTGATGCCATTATGTGTTTTTAGCAAGCTAAAATGATATAGTGCCATGCCTGATAAAGTCTCATTGGAGAACTTATCTGCCACTTCAGCAGGCAGGTGCTGATAATAGATGGGAATGAATTTAGCCAAAATCTGTTGGTGATGACCGTGGTTATCACGATGATGGCTCATGGCGTGGTTTTGGATTTGAGCGATACGCTCAGGACTGATGGTAAGATGATGGCTTGTCATGATAAATTCCATAAAATACACTAAATGATTTACTAAAAACAAAACACCTATAAGCTAAACCAAACCACCTAAAATAGCAAATTGAAAATCATTGTATTATTATTATTTTTTATGATAAATATAAAATTTTTTAGCTAAAATTCTAATAATTAGACCCGCCACTCATTTCGCTCAAATCACTCCATAACACCTCTTTCTTACCCACCTATTCATAAGATAATAAGTCATCAAAAATGGCTGATGAACGAGCACAAACAAGCCCTTTCATCAGCCATTCATGTGATGCATGTCAGTGATGTTAGCTGTCCGTTTTTATCTGCCAATAAGCATTGGCAAAATTAGAACGCACAGGCTTATTTAATCGAGCCATGATGTCGCGACTTGCCAGCATCATTTCATCTACATCAATCCCTGTTTCATAGCCCATGCCTGATAGTAAGTAATACAAATCCTCAGTGGCGACATTACCTGAAGCACCTTTAGCATAAGGACAACCTCCAAGCCCTGCAATGGATGAATCAAAAATGCGAATACCCATCTGCAAAGAGGCATAGACATTGGCAACTGCCATACCATAAGTATTATGAAAATGCCCAGCAAGCTTATCAGCGGACACTCGCTCTAAGCAGGTCTGCCATACCGCCTTGACTCTATCAGGTGTGGCGGTGCCGATGGTCTCGCCAAGTGATACCTCATAACAACCCATCTCAAAGAGTTTTTGGGTCACATCTGTCACCGCTTGTGGGTCAATCGCTCCCTCATAGGGACAATCTACCATACATGAAACATAGCCACGCACTTTTACCCCATCTTGTTTGGCAGAGGTCATGATGTCAGCAAAACGCTCTAAACTTTCATGAATGGTACAGTTAATGTTCTTTTTGGTAAAGCTTTCACTTGCTCCTGTAAAGATGGCAACCTCTCTGCAGCCGACAGAGCGTGCCATTTCATAGCCTTTGATGTTGGGGGTTAGCAGACTAAAACTGATGTCAGCATCTGGATATTCGCTTAGTACTTGTTCATAGAGTTCGGTGCTACCTGCCATTTGAGGCACCCATTTTGGTGACACACATGACCCCACCTCAATACTTTTAAATCCCGCCCTAACCAGCTGGCGAATGAGTGACAAGCGATCAGCAACAGTCAGTGGTGTGGACTCATTTTGTAGTCCGTCTCTCGTCCCCACTTCTACGATTTTTACAAAATCTGTCATAATCACTCCTTGGCTACTCATCACGCTCAAAAGCCACCAACTCATCACCTGCTTTTAGTTGGTCACCAACATTAAAGAACACTTCACGCACCACACCATCACTCGGCGCCCTGATGGTATAGGTGATTTTCATCGCCTCTAAGGTGAGTAAAATCTCATCTTGTGTCACATGCTGTCCTGAGCTCACCATGACTGCAGTAACCATACCTGGCATGGGAGCTTTTAAGGCATTATCATCATCTGCTTTATGGTTGCTGCCATAATCAGATTTTGGTGTTTTAAACACA
>JBHCHC010000200.1:0-4015 GCA_041802645.1 Moraxella sp.
CGATTCACCAAAGTTATAGTCACGCTCCACCATGAATAATACGCCGCCCATGATGGCACAGTTCACGGTGATGAGTGGCAGGAATACACCCAAGGCGTTATACAGAGCAGGGACGAATTTGTCCAAAAACATTTCAAGAATCTGAACAACCGCAGCAATCAAGGCAATGTAACTTAACAATCCCAAGAAAGATAAGTCAGTGTTGGGGAAGCCTGCCCATGCCAATGCCCCATCCTTGAGTAAGAACTGATAAAGCAAATTGTTTAGTGGTACAGTAATCGCCATGACGACGACGACCGCCACACCTAAACCAATCGCGGTTGACACCTTTTTGGAGACAGCGATGAACGTACACATGCCCAAGAAAAAGGCAAGTGCCATGTTTTCGATGAATACAGAGGTGATGAATAAACTGATGTAGTGTCCCATTAGTGTCCTCCCATGCCCTTAGATTGTGGTTTTAGGGTGTATTCAGCAGGCTCAACTTGTTCAGGCTTCCAAAGACGAACGATGACGATAAAGCCTGCAATGACAAAAAATGCTGATGGTGGCAGTAATAACAAGCCGTTAGGGATGTACCAACCGCCGTCGGTAGCTTTTTCTAGGATCTGAATGCCAAACCAACTGCCATTACCCAAGATTTCACGGATGGTTGCCACAAAAATGAGTACCGCAGAATAGCCAAGACCATTACCAATACCGTCTAAGAAGCTGGGAATGGGTGGGTTGCTCATGGCATACGCTTCAGCACGACCCATGACGATACAGTTGGTGATGATAAGACCCACAAAGACCGACAAGGATTTGGCGACATCATAAGCGACAGCTTTTAGAATTTGATCAACCACGATGACAAGCGAGGCGATTACCACCATTTGTACGATGATACGAATCGATGATGGAATTTTGTTGCGAATGATTGAGATGAAAAAACTAGAAAATGCTGTCACAAGCGTCAAGGCAATACACATTACAAGGGCATTCTTGACGCTGGTAGTTACCGCAAGTGCCGAACAAATACCTAAGATCTGCAGGGCAATCGGGTTGTTATTAAAAATTGGCGTGGTTAAAATATTTTTGGTATCTGCCATGATTATGCTCCTTTGCCATCAGCTGTGCCAGCTTTTAGGTTTTCTAAAAATGGTTGATAACCATCTTTACCTAGCCAAAACTGAATCATATTGTGTACCCCACGACCTGTTAAGGTAGCTCCACTGATGCCGTCTACCTGTTCAGGCTTGGCAGTACCTGCCTTGGCAACACCCATGATGACATTGCCATTATCATCATGGACTTTTTTATCCACCCATAAGGCACGCCAAGGTTCATCTGTGATGCGAGAGCCTAAGCCAGGGGTCTCTTTATGCTCGTAGAAATTGACGCCTTTGATGGTGTTCAAGTCTTTATCAAGCGTGAGCAGTCCGTAGATTTGCCCCCACAGACCTGCACCGTGAAAAGGCAGAACAAGCATATCAATCTCGCCATTGGCATTCTTGGCAACATAGACTTTGCCATACTTTGGCTTACCACCAATGGCGGCGACATCATCTGCAAGTGGCGTGCTAAGAGAGGGCGTACGAGCAGCTTTGGCAACATTGTAGTTGGCAACATCGGTGATGCCTGCTTCTTTGGCTTCTTCTTCGGTGGCAAATTTGCCCGTTTCAAGATTGACAAGACGTACTTCAAATTCTTTAAAACGCTCTGCCACTACGTTGTTTGACTCAGTATTGGGGTCAAATTTACCTGTGGCGATGAGGACGTTTTTGTTAAAATCCAACGTGCTGTTTTGAACTTGTTTGGGTTTTAACCCAACTGCAACAGCTGACACCATGACTGAGCAGACAAGGCATAGCACCAAAGCGGTTACAAGGGTTGTAACATTACTATTTTTGGCTGACATGACTAAGTCTCCGTGCTGTTTGACGTTTGATGTTGGCTTGTTTGACAAAGTAGTCAAAGAGCGGTGCAAATAAGTTGGCAAACAAAATAGCAAGCATGATGCCCTCAGGGAAGGCGGGGTTGACCACGCGAATGGCAACTGTCATGAAGCCAATGAGTAAGCCATAGCACCAACGACCTGTATTAGTGTGGGCAGCTGAAACAGGGTCTGTTGCCATGAATACCGCACCAAACATAAAGCCACCTATGACCAAGTGCCAATGAGGAGCAAGGCTCATCATCGGATTGGTGTCACTACCGATGAGATTAAAAACAAAGGCAGTCACTACAAGACCAATCACTGACCCAGCAATCACACGCCAAGAGGCAATTTTGGTGTAAATAAGTACCGCACCACCGATAAGAATGGCAAGGGTAGAGACTTCACCAATAGAGCCTTGCATATGACCCAAAAAGGCTTGACCCCAACTGATGGTTTGACCATAAGCATCCACAAAGGCATTTGAGGGTACGCCTGCGGCGGCTTGCCCTAAGGGCGTTGCACCACTATAACCATCCACCTTATCCAACCCTTTAACCGCTGTCCAAACAGCATCACCTGAAATATAAGCAGGATAGGCAAAGTATAAAAACGCACGACCTGCAAGGGCTGGGTTAAGAAAGTTCTTACCTGTACCGCCAAAGACTTCCTTGGCAACGACTACACCAAAGCTAATGCCCAGTGCCACTTGCCAAAGGGGGATGTCGGGAGGTAAAGATAGAGCAAAGAGTACAGACGTGACAAAGAATCCTTCATTAACTTCGTGTCCACGCACAACCGCAAAGATGATTTCCCAAAAAATCCCCACAGCAAAGGTGACGATATAGATGGGTAAAAACTGCATGGCTCCATAGACCATACATGCTAAAATGCTGTTTGGATCATAGCCTGCCATGCCGGTGATGATGGTACGCCAACCTGTAGGTTCAATATTAAAATGCTGTATGGCATTTAACGCTTGAAATCCGACGTTATACATTCCCCAGAACATGGCAGGAAAAGTACATAACCATACGGTAATCATGATGCGTTTTAGGTCGATGCCGTCTCGCACGTGAGAGGCACTGTATGTTTGAGAGCTTGGCTGACGAAAAAAAGTGTCAAACATCTCAAAAATTGCATAATATTTCTCGTATTTGCCACCTTTACTAAAGGACGGCTCCATACGGTCAAAGATATTGTGAATAAATTTCATCGTTTAGCCTTCCTGCTCAATACGGGTCAAGTTATCACGCAAGATATCGCCAAATTCATATTTGCCTGGCGATACAAAGGTGCAAAGTGCCAAATCTTCTTCATCAAGCTCTAACGCACCAAGTTCTACTGCCTCAATGATGTCTCCTACGATGAGTGAGCGTAGTAGTTGGGTGGGCAGATAATCCTGAGGCATGACTTTTTCAAATGAGCCAATGGGCACCATGGCACGAGGCGAGCCGTTGGTTGAAGTGGTAAAGGCATATTTTTTGCCTTTAAAAAATTGGGAGATGTAAATGGGTAATGTTGAAAAACGGTTTGCACCAAGCGTAAAAAAATGCATAGCAGGGCGTTCACGACCTTCGGCAAGTATTGAGACTTGATTGTGAAAGCGTCCTAAATAAGCCACCGAGTCACTTGCTTTACGACCTGAGAGTACTGAACCCGAGATGATGCGGTTATCTGTACCGCTCAGCTCACCGCTGGTTAAAGCATTCAAATCTGCCCCACGTACAGTCTTGATTAGGCGTGGTTTATTGACCACTGTGCCTGCTAAGCTGATGGTGCGTTCGGCATCAATTCTGCCAGTGGTAAAGAGTCTGCCAATGGCAATTACATCTTGATAGCCAATGGTCCAAACAGTTACACCACGAGCCAAGGGATGCAAAAAGTGAATATGAGTACCAGCATTGCCTGCAGGATGTACTCCTGTAAAACCGTGATACTCAGTAACGTTATCCTTGGCAAGAGCGGTGACGTGAGTAGGGGCGTTTTCCCCATGACACACGAAGGTTTTTGGAGATAGAGTAGAGATGACCGTTAAGCCATGACTGAAGTCATCAATATTGGCATTGATGATGTCAGCGGGGTTAGCACTCAGAG
>JBHCHC010000201.1:0-18307 GCA_041802645.1 Moraxella sp.
CTAAACCGCAAACTAAAAATTTTTAAAATTCTAAGCACAACTTACCGAAATTACCAAAGAAGGTTTAATTTAAGAGCTAACTTGATAGCTGGGATTGTTAATAAAGGGTTGTAGGTTATTTCGCAGTGGGTCTAATGATTTGCTTTTGAATTTGATAAAAATCTTCCAAATTACAATCTTGCAAAAACATATCAAAATCAGAATGGTATTTGTTAGTAGCATTTGCTTTTTCAAAGCTTTCAACCATTGCCAAAAATAAATGCAAATTTTTACTGGCGGCATATTTTTCTTTGATAAAACAAACGGCATTATCCCACAAGTCGTTGGAGATGATATGGCTGTTTTTGTGGCGAGTTAGAATATCATCAAACTCCTTAATTTTAATTAATTTTCTTGCCCCAAAACCACCCATAGACTGAACCAAACGCGCATTTAATCCTTGTTCTTTTAGGGCGCCAAATATCATCTTGGCTTCATCATTATGTCTTGTTAATACACCGATTGTGCCACTCTTTTTATGGCGATGAATCATCTGTAATGTCACGTCAATCACAGTGTTGGTGTGTATGTATTGAACTGTGCCATTATCTTGATTGATGGCAATAATGTCATCGTCTTTGAGTCTGTTTTGGATATTTTTAGCAAAATGATTAGAGAATCTAATGACATTTGCTTTGCTGCGATAATTATCCAATAAATTATATTTTTTCGCCCCATAGTGATGTATGAGCTCATTCATATAAATAGGGCTTGCGCCATTGTACTCATAAATGGTTTGGTCATCATCACCCACAGCAATCACTCTCATGCCTTCGTTATGTTTGATGAGTGTTTTTATAAGCTCAAATTGATGTTTATTAATATCCTGTGCTTCATCCAAAACCAACACCGTCTTGGCAATGCGATTGATTTCTACATCGCCATGATTGATTTTATCAATGGCGGACAAAATCACGTTTTCTTTGTTGTCTGATAGCTGTTCAATAGAGCCAACTCTGCCAAGTAAATCAAAACAATACGCATGAAAGGTTTTAATCTCTACCATAGCCGCTGCATTGCCAATTAAATCATATAGTCGTGCTTTAAATTCATAAGCGGCAGCCCGTGAAAAGGTCAGCATTAATAATTGTTCATGTTTGACATTTTCCATGAGCAGTAATGATGCTAATTTGTGTACCAGCACCCGAGTTTTGCCACTGCCTGGTCCTGCCAACACCGTGATGTATTGGCTTTCGTTGTCTTTGATGGTGTCAAATTGGGGTTGGGATAGTTCACCAAATAATTGCTGATATTTGGCTTGCGTCATTTTTTGGCTAAGCAGGTGTTTGTTATTGGCAAAATAAGTTTTGATAAATTGAGAATGCTCCAATTCAAAATAATCTTCCACAAATTTTTGACCGCTTTTATCATCTGTCATCATTTTTTTGGCGTATTCACCAACGATGTGTATTTACTCTATTTTGCTGTTATAATAATTTTCCCAATATTTATAATCTTCTTTGGTGTATTGTTTTTGATTGTTCATTTCTAGTCGTTCAATGGATAATTTATTATAAATCACCAAAAAACCACCATCAATGGTAATGGCATTGATATAAGATAAATAAAACAGAGCATCTTCAACATCATCACCATCAATTTGATTAAAAACCAAGCTCTTTTCTTTTAACACATGGATTAGTTCGCAAACAGAAAATTCTACCAAAATGTTTTCTTTGTTGGAATTTTTTTCTTCTGCGTTTATTTTTTGTTCATACAGATAGTCAATAATAATTTTTGAGATATCATATCTGAGATGTGTCATGTCCAAAAAGTGACTTTTGTTTTTATTTAATTTGACAAAGATATTGGCTGCCTGTGCTTTTGTCACCCATTTTTTGATGGCATAAAAATTTAAAATATTTTTTATTTTATAAGGCGATGTATGCTTGTCAAGAGATTCAATCACTTGGTTGATGTTTTTGATGTTGTCATTGAGTTCATTATTTTCGTCAAATAGTCCAATCAAAGCACTTTCAATGGCATAATAGTTATTTAAAATTGCCATAGAGTGATTGCTGCGAGAGGATTGCTTGATATAGGCGGTTAAATCTTTGTTGTCTGATAAGATATTTTCTTGACGTAATAAACCTAGTATCTTGATGACTTCTTCACGCACCACGCCCAAATGATCGCTGATATAGTCCACGCGTGACTCTGCTTTTTCATCGGTTGCCAATCTTCTTGATTTTTGTGAAAATAGTTTTTTGATGATGCGAATGGCTTTTTCTTTTAATTCTGGTTTGATTTTTTGTGAGTTGTTAATAATCTCAATGGCTTCTTGTGCATTTTTGCAAACTATGCTATTGGCAAATACTCTGGGAATATTTTTACCTCTTTTGATATAGCCTACGTTTTCAAGGGCATTGATGGCTATTTTTACTCGTGTTTCTAATTCGTTTGAGTCAATGTCATCATTCCAGCCAGCATTTCTGGCAATCTCTAAGGCAGAATAAGACATTTTTTTGTGGTATCCCATCATTTTTTTGATGGATGTCCAAATTTGCTTAATTTCCTCAATGGTAATTTTTGTTTGATTTAATAGCATAAAATGCTTATTTAAATCATCTTCGTTAAACAAAATAAAGCACTCGGCATTTAATTTTTCATCACGTCCAGCACGTCCTGCTTCTTGAACATAATTTTCCAAAGAATCTGATATTTCATAATGAATCACCGCCCCAACGTCTGATTTGTCTACCCCCATACCAAAAGCAGAAGTTGCTACCATGATTTGTGTTTCGCCTGAGATAAAAGATTCTTGGTTGGTGCTTTTTTCTTCTTTATTCATTTTGCCGTGATAGGCTTTTGCATTAAAACCATCTCGGTTTAATTTTTCTACCAGTTGCAAAGTACGTTTTGTACGTGATACATAAACAATGGTTGGGCAATTTTTTTGTTCAATCAATCGCCTTAAAGAGTTGTATTTTTCATCATCATCTTTTTGGGATAAAACTTCATAGCTTAAATTTTTTCTAGTAACCTTTGCTCCAAAAATCTCTAAGTGCAAATTTAAATTGTCTTTAAAATAATCGCAAATGTCTTTGACGACTTTTCTTTTGGCGGTAGCGGTAAAACAAGAAATAGGGATAATTTGACCATTGGCTTTTTTGGCTTGTAAGTTTTTTATAAAGTCAGCAATGTATAAATAATCTACCCTAAAATCATGACCCCATGATGAAAAACAATGGGCTTCATCAATCACAAAACGGCTGATTTTGCGAGACAATAATAATGACTCAATACTGCCAGAACGCAAGGATTCAGGCGAAATGTATAATATAGATACCAAGCCATCTTGGATGCGCTCAAAGGCTTTTTGTCTTTCAATGGTATTTAATAACCCATTGATAGTCACCGCTTCGGTAATGCCTTTATTTTCTAGATTATCCACTTGGTCTTTCATTAAAGATTGCAAGGGCGATATAACAACGGTCAATCCTTTTTCATTTTCGCCGCTCATCAGTGCAGGTACTTGAAAGGTGATGGATTTGCCCCCGCCTGTAGGGAAGATGGCTAAGATGGACTTTCCTTGAATGGCGCTTTCTACCGCCTGTAATTGTAAGGGTTTGCCATCATAGCTGCGATAATCATCAAAGCCAAAATATCTTTTGAGTCCCACCTTAGCATTGAGATATTGATTGCAATAACAGCACCCAGAGCAGGGTGTATTACGCAGCTGGCTCATCACAGTGTCAATATGGGGATATTGGTTTTTTGCCCATGATGGGGTAATACAGTGACGAGAGTGCACAAAAATCAGTGCCAAACAATAAGCAAGCTCAACAGGGCGTGTGTCAATCATCAGCTCCAAATCTGCCTGCTCACAGATGTCATTGGCAAATAACCCATAAATCAGGGTGATGATGTCTGTGTTTTTTGGTTGATATTTTTTGAATTTAAAAAATGCCGAAAATCCGTCAATATTTTTTAATAAGCCATAATAAATGTCTTTTAAATCGCCATTTAATTCATCAAAGGCAGTACATAAGTCCGCCAATAAATCTTTGGTAATGATGGCATCATTGATAGGGGAGTTTGACTCTTCAAATTGTATTTTGTAATTTTTATTTAGGGCGTGATAGGGACGAGCAGGAAATAGTAAACAAGACAGTAATAAGGTGTCAATGATGTGTGTTTTGTTAAAATGATATTGGGATAGGGTTTCTTTTAAATAACCAAAATCATGATTAATAAAATTATGACCGCAAATAAACTCAATAGGATATTTGCTCAAAAATAGGGATAATTCTTTGATGGCGTTTTGGTGAAATTTATCATCGCCAATGAGTGCTCCTATGTCTTTGATGGGTGCTTTGGTATCATTTGTGCTTGTCTCAATGTCAATAAAAGCAATGGTTTTCATAAGATTTTTAGTTCAAAAATAGCATCAAGTCAATCACAATCTCAAGCTTTATTTTTTAATTCATCAGCCCAGCCCAACACCTTTTCCACCTGATTTTCATAATCACTCATCACATGGTCGCCCCCATCTTGCGCCAGTACATACGCCCCACGGCTGTCATAAAATTGCAAGGTGGCAAAAGCGTCCAAAAGTTCATCGCCTAATTTTAATAACACCTTGATTTTGTTTGGGTGTTTGACTTGTAGGCGATGACTGTCAAACCATGCCAAATCGCCAAATTTAATCTGCCAGCCGCCTGTGGTGGTATAAATGATGGTTTCATCACTGAGCGTTTGATCGGCAAAATTGTCCTTTAAAAACCGCCGAAAGCTCATATCAGGGCGTATGCTTGGGTTTAAGAGTATCGCAGGCGCACCTGTTAAGTCGCTCATCAGCGTGGCAAAATAACCGCCCAAAGACGAGCCAATCAATACCGCATCAGGATAAGTGTGTAGTAAATTAAATAGCTTAGCCACGACATCATCAGGCGGGCAGTTAAGATTGGGGCGAATGACTTCTATGCCACAGGCGGCGGCGTGATGGGCAGTGATGACAGCTTTGGTGGCGTTGGGGTCTGAATCTAGTCCGTGTAAGTAGATGATGGTCATGGCTGTTTTTAAAGATGAGATAGGCTTACATGGATTGTATCAATTTTTACAGATTTTCGCTATAATGACTTTCCAATCTTCATCATTACCCAAAACATCCATTCATGCAAAACGAACTTTTTATCATAGACAACCCTTGTATTGGCGTATGTGCCATGAATAAAAAAGGGTACTGCATGGGATGTTTTAGAAAACGGAGTGAACGCCAAGCATGGCACACTCTAAGCGACCCTGAAAAAGTTAAAATCCTAAAGACACTCGCCAAAAGACGACAGAATCTAAAAGTGATACTTCACCAAAAGCAAACGACTCAAACGGTGTTAAATTATGAATTGGATTTTGAGGGGCAGGCAGAGCAGCTCATTTTGGACTTGGAGTAGAGAACCCCCCCCTCCTTTGGGCGTGCCAAGCATGGATGACATGATAGGGGCGTTGTGATACGATGATTTTGACCTGCCGACAAAAAGTGGGGCGCGCCCATTCAGGCAATGCCCCACCATGACTTACCCCTCAAGCCTTGCCGCCGATTTGATGGCATCATTTATCACAGCCACATCACCAACTTCGTTGGCAAGCAGCAACGCCAATTTGACCAAAAATAAAAGCTGCTTATCCTCATCAGTTTCATCAATGGTGCTTGCTAAGACATCATAAATAGCTTCCAAATCTTCGGTAGATAATGTTTTCATGTGCATTCCTTATGAGTTAGTTCAACTTATCAAAATAAGCGATTAGGCTACCTTGTAGATGGCTTTGCCAACGCCCTGCGATGTGATGATCCGGACGCACCAAATACACCATACCTTGGACAGCATGATAGCGTTTCTCAATCACTGTACGCTCAAGCACAATGTCAGCTTGAAGATCGTCGATGGTGATGAGTTTGATGGGCCATTTATTGCCAATCACCCCAACTTCATCGAGCAAGGCTTGTGGTGGTGTTTGCCCAAAATACAGTACGGCAAACTGATAGTTCAACACATCATACAAGCTGCCCTCGGTCAGCTTAACATCAGGGAGCAGACTACCATTGGCAAGATCGGCGTGCATGGTGGCATTATCGTCGCCCACCGCATTTAGGCGAGAATGTTCATAGCTATGTGGGCGTGATGTACGCCAATGATATAGAGGACGGACAAATTCATGTTCTAACGACAATGACAGCACTGCATCACGCAGCAGACGAAAACCCTTGGTGGGTGGTGCCATAAATCGCGTACTTTTCCCCGCTTCATCAATGATCTCACGGGCAGCCGTGACACGCTCCTCTGAGTAACTGCTCAATAAATTCTCGCCGGCAAAACCCTGAATCACGCTTGCCAGTTTCCAACATAAATCCATAGCATCTTGAAAACCCGTGTTTGCCCCACGCACCCCAAAAATTGGCAACAAATGAGCAGCATCACCAACGAAACAAATACGCCCATGTACATAATTCGGCAATGTCAGAGCACGTGCTGAATACACCGACCCCCAATCAAGCTCCCAAGGCAAACCGCCATAGCCCATCATGGCAAGCTGGGCATTGACCGCACGAGCGATATTTTCAGGCTTTAAAGCCTCCTCATTGGATACCTCAGGTGGTAACTGATAATCAAAACGCCAAATACCATCAGGTTCTTTGTGCAGCAAAATGGTGTTGCCCTTGTTCCACTCTGGCGAAAAATACGCCAAACGTTCCGTGGGCAGAGGCAAATCTACCTTAATGTCAACAATCACAAAACGCCCCTCATAGCTACTGCCATGAAGTTTTAGGTCAAGTTTGCTACGCACAAATGAACGACCTCCGTCTGCAGCAATCAACCAAGATGTCTTGTGACTATACACTCCCTCTGGCGTATCAATGTGCAATGTCACGCCATCAGAATGTGAACCAAAATCTATCAAATGATTGCCAAAACGTATCTCAATGTCATCATGGGCAAGCACTGCATCAACAAGATAGCTTTCGAGGTGATTTTGTTGCAAGTTATTTAGAGGTGCAAACACGTCCTGTTCATCACTTGGGTTTTGCATACGAAATACTTGCTTGCCATGATAAAACGAATTGCCTGCTGTCCACGGCAGGGCTTTTTGGGCAACTTGCTTGGCAACACCTGCCGTTTGTAAAATTTGCATCGAGCGTTTGGTATAAACCAACCCACGACTGCCCTCGGAGACCTGTAGCTCACTGGCAAGCACGATGGATTTGATGCCTTGCTTAGCAAGCAATAACGCCGAACACAAGCCAATCGGGCCTGCCCCAACGATGGTAACAGGTGCATCAGTTCGAGCACCACCCTTGGGGTAATAATGAGGATGGACAAGGTAATCATGGTACAGTGAATGGCGTGGTGCTGTGGTGGGATTGTGCATGTGACTTTCCTTGTGGTGTTAAAATACTGCTTCAATGACAAAATTAGTTGTGTATGCAACTATTATAAGAAAAATCAACCCCAAGTCAAGTGGTTAACTTTCGGTAAATCTACTGTATTTATCAAAAAACTCTATAAGTTCTATCGGCTCAAATGATGAGTTATTTTACTAAGTAGCACCAAGAGCTGTGTGCGTTCATCATCATCTAACACAGACAAGGCAAGTTCATTACGTGCATTTATTTGAGTGATGATGCTCTGATAGGCGACCTGACCTTGCTCTGATAAACTAAGCTCAAAACTCCTGCTGTCGCTGCCACTTTTGGTTTTGACAACCAAGCCTTTATCCACCAAAGCAGCGGTTGCACGACTGGCTTGGCTTTTGTCAAGATTGCTTTTTGAGGCCAGTCCGTTTACTGACAGCATCTTGTAATAACCAATCACCGCCAGTACTCGCCCTTCACTGTAAGATATCGCAAACTCACCGCCACCAAAGCTGATTTGTTGATCAATGAGTTTGGATAAACGGTGCAGCTGATAGGTTAAAAGCTCATCTAAAATAAAATCCCTCATCACTGACTCTAAACAGCCTCAACCGCCATTGCCAGCCCCATGCCTCCACCGACACATAAGGTTGCCACACCTTTGGATTTACCTGAACGTCTTAATTCATGAATAAGACTTACCAAAATACGACAACCTGATGCACCAATCGGATGTCCAATAGCGATTGCACCTCCATTGACATTTACCCTGTCACTGGGCAGATTGAGTTCTTGGGCAACGCCCAGAGCTTGGGCAGCAAAGGCTTCATTGGCTTCAAACAAATCAACATCATCAATACGCCACCCTGCTTTTTGCAGCACAACTTGTACCGCTGATACAGGTCCTAGACCCATCACTTCAGGTTCAACGCCTGTGACTGAATAAGAGACGATACGAACCAAAATCGGCAAGCCCAGCTCTTTTGCCTTACTCTCACTCATCATTAATACCGCTGCTGCACCATCATTTAGACCTGACGCGTTACCTGCGGTTACAGTGCCTTCTTTTTTAAAGGCGGCTTTTAGCTTACCCAAACCCTCTGCCGTACTATTTGGCTTGATGTATTCGTCTGTATCCAGCACGATTGGGTCTCCTTTGCGTTGAGGAACAGATACAGGCGTAATTTGTGTCACAAACTTACCATCAGCTGTGGCTTTGGCAGCTTTTTGCTGCGATGATAAAGCAAATTCATCTTGGAGGGTACGACCAATATCCAGACGTTCAGCGATATTTTCAGCAGTAATGCCCATATGATAGCCATGATATACATCGGTCAAGCCATCTGCGACCATGCTGTCAGTCAGTGAACCATCGCCCATTTTGATGCCATCACGCAGACGAATAAAGTGAGGGCTTTGTGACATAGATTCTTGACCACCTGCAATGACAATATCCGCATCGCCACAAAGAATGGCTTGTACCCCCATTTGTACCGCTTTTAATCCTGAACCACAGACCACATTGACGGTGGTGGCTGGTGTCGTGACAGGCAGTCCTGCAAGCATGCCCGCTTGGCGAGCGGGGTTTTGTCCAACTCCTGTGGTCAGCACATTACCCATGATGACCTCGCTGACTTGATCTGGGCTGAGCCCTGCTTCTTTGAGCAAATCAGTGATGACTGCCGCACCCAATTGTGGAGCCGTTAGCGAGGATAAAGTCCCCAAAAATGAGCCAACGGGTGTACGTTTGGCGGATACGATGACGACTGAATTTGACATATGTTTCTCCTGATTTTATTGCATGATTGCTACACCAGTAGCTTTTTGCACCTCATCAAAACCAACCCCTTCGGCAAGTTCCACAAGTTTTAGCCCATCAGGGGTAACATCAAGTACCGCAAGGTCAGTGATGATGCGATGTACCACGTTTTTGCCTGTCAGTGGCAACTCACACTTAGCTTTGATTTTAAACGCCCCATCTTTGGCGGTGTGTTCCATGAGCACAATCACCCGCTGCACCCCTGCGACCAAATCCATGGCACCGCCCATGCCTTTGACCATTTTACCAGGAATCATCCAATTGGCAAGGTCACCTTGCTCACTTACTTCCATGGCACCTAAAATGGCAAGGTTAACCTTACCACCTCGAATCATGGCAAATGACTGACTGCTGCTAAAAAAGCTAGCACCGGTTTGTGTGGTGACCGTTTGCTTACCTGCATTAATCAAATCAGCATCAATGCTTTCTTCTGTGGGAAATTCACCAATGCCAAGCAAGCCATTTTCAGATTGAAGCATGACGTTAATGCCATCGGGGATATGGTTGGCAACCAGTGTTGGCAGACCAATGCCAAGATTAACATAAAAGCCATCTTGTAATTCTTTGGCAGCACGCTGTGCCATTTGTTCACGAGTCCAAGCCATGATGATCTCCTTTGATTATGCAGTTAAGATGGTACGCTGTTCGATGCGTTTTTGGGGGGTGGCATTCACCACGATGCGATGAACATAAATGCCTGGCAAATGAATGCTGTCAGGATCAAGCTCACCTGTTTCAACAAGCTCTTCAACTTCCACCACGGTGATTTTGCCTGCGGTGGCAACATCGGGGTTAAAGTTACGGGCGGTTTTACGAAAAATTAGATTACCCATCTTATCTGCTTTATATGCCTTAACCAGAGCAACATCAGAGGTCAAGGAGTGCTCCATGATGTACTCTTCGCCATCAAATTCACGCACCTCTTTACCTTCAGCGACTTGTGTGCCAACCCCTGTTTTGGTAAAGAATGCAGGAATACCTGCCCCACCTGCCCGCAGTTTTTCTGCCAAAGTACCTTGAGGGGTCAGTTCTACTTCTAACTCACCTGATAAGAACTGACGTTCAAACTCTTTGTTTTCACCCACATAAGACGCTATCATTTTTTTGATTTGACGTGTTTGTAGCAGCAGTCCCAGTCCAAAATCATCCACGCCTGCATTATTGCTGATACAGGTTAAGCCTGTTACACCACTGTCACGCAAGGCAGTGATGAGTGCCTCTGGAATGCCACAGAGTCCAAAGCCACCCACAGCAATGGTTTGACCATCTGCCACGATGTCAGCTAAGGCGGATTGAGCGTTGTTGTATACTTTTGTCATGATGACTCCTTTTGATATTTAGTTAAAAGCTTGATAAAAGTTAGCTTAGCACATGAACCAACCACAACGCCATACCCGGCATAAACACTAAGGCAACAATGCGAATGATGTCTGAGCATAAAAATGGCAACACACCTTTGTAAGTTTCTTTCATTGGTACATTCTTAGCAAGACTGTTAATCACAAAAATATTCATACCCACAGGTGGTGTAATAAGTCCAATCTCCACAACCATCAAGGCAAGTACACCAAACCAAATCGCCTTATCAGTGGGATTTAACCCCCAAAAATCCATGCCCATGATGATGGGAAAAAACACAGGAATGGTCAGCAAAATCATCGATAAACTGTCCATTACACAGCCAAGCACGATATAGATAACAATCATCGCAAACAGCACAGTCAATGGTGATAGACCGCTATTAATGACCCATTCAGCTAAAGCCACAGGCATTTGGGATAGGGCAAAAAAGGCATTTAAAACATCGGCACCAAGTAAAATCAAGAAAATCATCGCCGTTGAGGCGGCAGTATCAAAAAGCGCCTGCATCAAACCATCAAAGGTCATCTCTTTGGTGATAAAAGCCAATATGCCCACAGCCACCGTGCCGATTGCTGCCGCCTCCGTTGGCGTAAATAACCCACCATAAATCCCACCAATCACCAGCGTGAATACCGCTATCACGGGCCAAACACCCTTTAACAACTCAAACCTCTGTGTCCAGTTCATTTTAGGCATGGCAGGACCACTGTTTGGCACGATACGCACATAAATGGCAATGGCAAGCATATATCCAAGCATGGCAACAATACCAGGGATAAGCGACGCCATGAACATCGCTGAGACATTTTGTTCTGTCAAGACTGCATAGATGACAAGCACCACCGATGGCGGAATCAAAATTCCAAGTGTCCCCCCTGCTGCTAATGCCCCTGTGGAGAGTGCGTCTGAGTAGTTGGCACGTTTGAGTTCAGGTAATGCCACCTGTCCCATGGTCGCTGCCGTCGCAAGTGATGAACCGCAAATCGCTCCAAACCCCGCACAAGCCCCCACCGCACTGATTGCCGCACCACCCCGATAATGCCCCAAAAAGGCGTTGGCGGACTGGAACAGTCTTTTGGACAGACCACCACGAGAGGCGATGTTGCCCATTAGTAAAAATAGTGGCACCACTGACAAATCATAAACCGAAAAACGAGCAAATGGCATTCCTTTTAGATAGCTAAGTAGCGGATACCAACCAGCAATCATCACATAGCCTGTCACGCCCGCCATCAACATGGCAATGCCAATATGCACACGAAAAACGAGTAATAAGATGGTAAAAGCACCCATCAACAGTCCAATCATCATTGAATCCATGACATTCTTCCTTTTTCATTTATTTGACATAATGGTCATAATCGCTAAAAAATTGCCAAGCGGTATACAAAGCGGTCAAAGCAAGCAGAAAAAACCCAGGGGCAATCGTAATATGAGCAATCCACTCTGGCATGCCCAAAATCATGGTTGTGGTGTCGTGCTTGATGGCGTCAATAGCCCCAAAATAACTACGCCACATGAGTAACACCGCAAACAACGCCAACAATAGTGCCGCAAAAATATCAAAGGCTCGGCGTATCATCTTGGGGGCTTTTAGGGTGAAAAAATCCACAATTACGTGTGCTTTTTTCATCTGTCCATAAGGCAAAAATGCCGCAATCGCCCAAGAACAACCAAGCTGCACCAGTTCGACATCGCCTTTGATGGGTGTGTTAAAGACCGCTCGACCAATCACGCTTGCCGTTGCTATCAAGCAAATGAGCATCAATACCAGCACGCCACCAAAAGCAGACAACTTCGCCCACGCCATCAAAAATCGCCCAATGGCATCTTTTGGCGTATCGTCTTTGACCTCTAATTCAAAAATTTCAGACATGGTCACCTCTCATCCTGATGTTTTTTTGTGAACAAATTTAAGTGATATCAGTGGATCTGCTCAGTTTGAACGTTCATCGCTTGTTCTTTGGCAGTTTTTGCCTGAGCCATCAATTCTTTGGTGCGATTGACGATGGCTTGCCCATCATAACCTTTGGCATTCATCTCTGCAATCCAATCGCTTTCAACTTTCTTGGCAGCCTCTTGGATGCGTGCCACTTCTTCATGCGAGATTTGATTGATGGGGTTGCCATTATCGACCGCTTTTTGGCGAGCACCGTCGATCTCATTATCCCAAGTACGCCCCACGAGTGCTGAAAAGTTCTCTCCTGTGGTTTCATCGATGATTTTTTGTAATTTTGGTGGTAAAGCCTCATATTTTTGCTTGTTCATGACCACCGAAAACATGGCACTATATAGCACAGGATTGGGAGCATTAATCTCTGAAGCATACTTGGTCACTTCTTGTAGCTTTAATGTCGGCACAACCTCCCAAGGCAGCACCGCACCATCTACCACGCCTTTTGAGATGGCGTCAGTCAAGGCGGGCATCGGAATGCTGACAGGTGTTGCCCCCAAAGCGGCGACCATTTTGTTGGTTAGGCGAGTCGGTGCACGCAGTTTTAATCCCTTAAAATCTTCAATCTTGGTGATGGGTCTTGTGTTATTGATGATTTGTCCACGGTCATGCACGTTAAAGGCAAGTGGCTTGACATCGGCAAATTCTTCTTGAGCAAATTCTTGATAAACCTGCCATGCCACACGACTGCTGTATTCACCATCGATGGTCATAAAGGGGATTTCCATAACTTCCATCACAGGAAACCTCCCTGGTGTATACCCTGGTAAAGTAAAGACAATATCAGCAATGCCATCTTGTGCCAAATCTATGAGCTGTGCTGGCGTGCCCCCTAATTGCATGGCTGGATAAAACTGACAGGTCATCTGACCTTGTGAGCGTTCGCTGATGGTCGCACACCAAGGTTCAAGCACCTTTTTTTGACTCATGGCAGTCGCTGGCCAAAAGTGAGCAACGCGAAGCACCACTTTTTCATTTTCACCGATGGGTGAGGGCTTTGGCAATCTGTCTTCTGTGCAGCCCGCCACCGCCACAACAGCCAACATCGCTAGCGATAACTTTAACTTTAGCTTCATGCTAATCCTCCTAATGTCCTACCTTATATGGCACTACTGGTTTTGGTAAAATGATAAACTTATTCCTATGATTTTGCCATACAATTCACCGTATATTTTCCGATTTATTTATACAAAAAGACGATAAATCAAACCAACCAATGCCATTACAATAACTCATCATGACTGGTGTGAATTGGGTGGTTGAAAGTTTCATTAACCTTATCATCAACAGAGCACCCAATACGCCCCACCCATCTGATGAGACACCCATCTTGGTTTGTATCATCGCACTTGAACACCTCTTCATTGACAAACAAAAGGACTGTTATGATGCCTGATTTTCTACACAAACCTCACACATTATGTGCTGCCATCACTCTGGCTCTTTGCAGCACCCATGCTCATGCCAACACAGAGCCGATTCAACCAAACATCTTGGTGATTATGGCAGATGACCTAGGCTGGTCGGACATCGCCCCTTATGGCGGTGAGATTGACACGCCCTATCTAAGTGAGCTTGCCAAAGAAGGGGTCAGTTTTACCAACTTCTTTGTGTCGCCGTTCTCATCACCGAGTCGTGCGATGTTTCTAACAGGGGCTGACCCTCATGAGGTTGGACTTGGTAACATTCACGAGCTCAACAAACCTGAGCAAAACAAGGCATCGAACTATGTTGGGCACTTGACAGACAATGCCTTAACCTTATCACAACGTCTACAAGAGGCCGGTTATTATACGATCCTATCAGGCAAGTGGCATCTAGGTCGCCGTATTGAAAATCAGCCGAACGCTTGGGGCTTTGACGATGCCTTTGCCCTCTTAAATGGTGAGGCGAACAACTACCGCTACCAAGATAAACTTGATTCGCCTGATGGTCGTGATTTGTACAGTCATAATGGCAAGGATGTTCAGCTGCCAGAGGGAGTATTCTCAACAGACTTTTATACCGATTACCTACTGCAAAATTTAGCCAAACAAAAAGGGAATCGACCATTTTTTGCATTTTTGGCTTATACCGCACCACACTCGCCACTACAAGCACCCGATGTCTATATGGACAAATATCAAAATCACTACACCGAGGGCCCTAAGGCTCTAGCAGATAGACGTTTTCATCAACTAAAAGCGCTGGGCTTGGTCAGCCAAAGTGCCAAACCTCACGCGTTGGTTGGCATTCCATCATGGGAGAGTCTAAGCGACGAAGAGCGTGCGGTGGAAAGCAAGCGTATGCAACTGTACGCAGCGATGGTGGACAACATGGACCATAACATCGGTCGGGTATTTGATTATCTTAAATCCACCGGTCAATACGACAATACGGTCATTGTTTTCTTATCTGACAATGGGGCGGCAGGGGCATCTCGTGAGGGCTCAGGCAGATGGGGAGGCTGGATTCGCCAATCACGAGATAACAGCTTTGACAATCTTGGTAAGGCAAGTAGCTATGTCTCAACAGGTCCAAGCTGGGCACAGGCATCCATGTCGCCCTTTGCTTATTACAAAGGCTTTACCACCGATGGTGGCATCCGCTCGCCTCTGATTATCAAAGCACCAAACACCGTAGCTGGTGGCATTGAGGGTCGCTTTAATACTCTAAAAGACTTAGCACCAACATTGTTAGACTTGGCAGGCGTCTCAAAAAATACACCCGTTAGCAAAACACCCCTTCAAGGGAAAAGTCTTGTTCATCAGCTCAGCAGCCCACAGCCGACACAACAAGCCTTGATGGATGCTGAAGTACTAGAAATGAACGGCAATCGCCAAGTGCGTAAAGGCAGTTTTAAAGCCACTTATTATAGTGCCACGCCTTATGGTTTAACGCCCGAGCAAGTCGGTACAGACCTAGGTGTTTGGAAGCTCTACAACATACAAACCGACCCTGGCGAGACCATTGACATCGCCAAAGATTATCCTAAGATTTTGGATGCGCTGATTGAAGAATATGAGGCATATTCACAGCGGGTGAATGTGGTCGAGTTAAGTGACATTCGCCCAAGCTCCACCGACAGCACAGTCAGCATAGCCAGCACAAAAGGAAATTAAATGCCCGACCTAATCTTGCCAACAAACACCGCAACAAACGCAAAAGCATCTTCTGCTTTTGCGTTTCATACCATGATTAAACCCAGTGGTTCGCAGTGCAATATCGACTGTGAATACTGTTTTTATTTACATAAAGAAAAGCTGTTACACCAACCCAAACAGCCACGCATGACCGATGATGTCCTAGAACAACACATCAAACAGTACATCAACGCTCAGACAGTGGATGAAATCATCTTTACTTGGCAAGGTGGTGAGCCGACATTAATGGGACTTGATTTTTTTAAGAAGGCGGTGCAGTTACAAAAACAATATGCCAAACCTCATCAACGCATTTTAAATGACTTACAAACCAATGGTTTGCTCCTAGATGATGCGTGGTATCAGTTTTTAAAAGATGAGCAGTTTTTGGTCGGCATCTTCATCGATGGCACGGCACATTTTCATGACAAAATGCGTCATGCCAAAAACGGCAAACCAACCTTTGAGCATGTCATGCGCGCCATCACAGATCTGCATCAGCATGCCATTCCCTTTCATGCCTTATGCGTGGTCAATCATCATAATGTCCAAGCTCCGCTTAGCATCTATCGCTTCTTACGTGATGAGGTTCGCCCACGCATGATTCAGTTTTTGCCAGCGGTTGAACCCCTTGACTTTAAAAAGCATGCCACGCCTTATTTGCACCATGCACCTAAAAATCGCATTGCCACCACCTCGCCACTGGTGACTGATTGGTCGGTGCGAGCCGAAGATTGGGGAGGATTTTTGGTTGATGTTTGGCAAGAATGGCTAGAGCACGATTTTGGCAAAGTTTTTATTGACCAATTTGAAAATACCATCTCTCAAGTCTTGGGTTTTGGTGCTCAAAAATGCACCACTGCCCCCATTTGTGGCAAAGCCCTAGCTTTAGAACATAATGGCGATGTATACAGCTGTGACCATTTTGTCTATCATGAGTATAAATTGGGTAATATCAAGCACTTAGATGAAGGAGTATTGGCGTTTAGCAAACAACAGGCTCGCTTTGCTTATGCCAAACATCTCACTCTACCCACACAATGCAAGACTTGCCCCCATCTAAAATTATGTTGGGGAGAATGTCCCAAAAATCGCATTTTATATGACAAACACGGCGAATTTGGTCTAAATTACTTATGTAAAGGATTGGCAGCATTTTATGAACGTGTGATGCATGACTTGCCCCTCGTTCAATCCCGCCTAAATAGCCCATCATGGCTCTAACACACCGCCTAGCATGATACACGACAAACCAAAAGCCACCTCATCAATCAAGCGGCTTTTGGTTGGCTAAGAGTTACGCTGCATCGGGCTGATTGCTAGGATCTGCTTTGATGAAGGCTTCTAATTTTAGGCAGTTGTCTGTGACACGATGAATGGCTCGGTAGCTTGACAAATCAACATCAAAACGCTTAGCATTAAACACCTGTGGCACCAAACAGCAATCAGCCAGTGTTGGCTTATCACCAAAACAGAACTCGCCTGCGTACTTTTGTAGCTGAGCCTCTAATGCCCTAAATCCTTCTTGTATCCAATGGGCATACCATGCCAGTTTTTGCTCCTCGTTGACATGAAACGTGTTGGTCAGGTATTTGAGCACTCGTAAATTATTGAGTGGATGAATCTCGCAGGCGATGGTGGATGCCATTGCACGTACAATCGCTCTGTCCGCTGCGGTATTTGGTAATAACGGTACATCAGGGTATACCTCATCTAAGTACTCAATGATGGCAAGCGACTGCGTCAAGAGCTGCCCCTTGTCTTGCAAAGCTGGCACCAAGCCTTGTGGATTTAACTCAAGATAGTCCGAACTGTTTTGCTCACCTTTGACCAAATGAATAGGAATGATGTCAGGCGTCAATCCTTTTAATTGTAAAGCAATACGCACACGATAAGCTGCTGAACTTCGAAAATAAGAATAAAGTTTCATATTATCTCCTCAACCAATGTTCTTCAAAGAACAAAACAAGACCGCTAAACCAAAATAGCCAAGCGGTCTATGATTTTACTTCTAAGCGCATGGCTTGGATTAAAAATTGGTATTAACCTGATTGATGATGGTGCCAAAGATGTTATTACCCTCTTTGTCATTCATATAAATCTTCACCACATCGCCATGACGCATAAATGGCGTGATGGGTGCTCCTGTTTCTATGGTTTCATACATACGCACCTCAGCGATGCAGCAATACCCCACACCGCCATGTTCGATGCTTGAACCGTACAAATCGCCTTGTTTATTGGAAATGGTGCCAGAACCCAAAATAGAACCTGCACCCATCATACGGGTTTTGCACACATGGGACAGCAAGCGAGCAAAGTCAAAAGTCATGTCCTCGCCTGCATTAGGGCAGCCAAATGGCTTATCATTTAACTCAACTTGTAAGGGTAGATGCACTTTGCTGTCTTGCCAAGCATCACCCAGCTCATCGGGGGTCACAAACACAGGGCTAAATGCTGAGGCAGGCTTGCTTTGAAAAAAGCCAAAGCCCTTAGCAAGCTCGGCAGGAATGAGGTTGCGTAGTGAGACATCATTGGTTAGACCGACCAGACGAATGGCTTTGGCGGCCTCATCAGGCGTTGCTCCTAAGGGCAAATCACCACTGACCACCACAACCTCTGCTTCCATGTCAATGCCCCACTCTTCTTTCGCTCGAATC
>JBHCHC010000202.1:0-11451 GCA_041802645.1 Moraxella sp.
ATGCCACCTTTGCCAATGGTGGTCATCGCATCCAACCATATTTTATTGAACGTATTTATAATTTTGGCAATCAAACCATTTTTCAAGCCAATCCTAGCCAAGCTTGTGCAGCTTGTTTTAATAAGGAATTGAGTAAAGTAAATGCCCAACTGCTCGATGGATTCGGCATCACGTCAGTGAGTGATGAAGAGTCAACGGATGAGCAGGCAACAGATAAAAAAGCAAATAAAGATGGTAAGAATAAAGAGGCAAAAAACGATAAAGACACACCAAAAATTACAGACAGAACTAAAGCTTTGGTTACTAGCATGAATGCCTTTCAAAAAGAGTTGCAAGCCAAGCAAGAAGCTTATCGCAAAGAACACCCAACTTTAGACGCTGCCCCCATCTTTGACCGCTTAAATCCCAAGCAGGCCATTCAATATGGCATCGCCGAACAAGCCCCGCGTATTTTATCGGTTAAGACTTCTCGATACATGGCAAGTATGCTAAAAGGAGTCATGACAGGAGGAACGGGCAGAAAAGGCAACTTCCGCTCCGACTTAGGAGGTAAGACAGGAACAACCAACCAAGCCAAAGATGTATGGTTTGCAGGGATCCAGCGTAATCATGTGGCGGTGGTATGGATGGGCTATGATGAGCCTGCCTCTTTGGGAGCAAGAGCTTTTGGTGGCACACTCGCTCTGCCTGTTTGGGTGGACTACATGAGGCATCAACTCAAAGATGAGCCCATTAAATGGATAGATGATGCCAACCTTGCTAAAACCAAAAAAGCAGAGCAAAAGGTTATTGACATCACAGATGAAAACGAAGTTCAGGCGATGGAAGAGATTGCCAAGCAAGAAGCTGAAGAAGCACTTGCTAACGACATATTCGGTGATGATGAGATGACGGAGAGTTCAGGTGATGAGGTGATTTTGGAGGGTGATGGTGAGGGCGTCATGGATTGAGTTTTTCCCAACACATCCATAAAAAGACACCCAATAAAAATGGCTCATGATTTGAGCTATTTTTATTGTTTCACGCCTAAGGCTTTAGGGGGTTTATGTTTAAAATTTTAGGCAGTTAATCAGATTTGGGTTTGGTCTTCTTCTGACTCATCATCCCATTTGGCATAGGTTTTAGAAGGGTCGATGCCTTGTGATTTTAGATAAGCAACCTGCTCTTCTAAGGTGCGAGTCTTTTCGGCATCATGCATGGTTTTGGTCAGCTGATCCAACTCTTGAACCAAATCTTCTCTATTGAAATTTGGGTTAGAATCGGGATGGGTGTCTGTAGCGATGTTGGGGGTGGGTTCTGACATGATTTATCCTTAAATGAAATCCAAAATGAAAAGGTGTGTTTAGAAAAAATTGGTTCATGAAAAACCAACTCCCTTAATGATTGTATTCATTCAATCATTACACCAATCATGGTAAGTTTTTTAAATTAATTCTTACTTGGTCTAAATCATCTTAACAAAATTTTATTGCCGTATTGTTACTTTTTATTAAAAAATAATAACTAAATATGAGGGTTTGGTGGTTGTATCACATGTTGCTGTCTTGTGCCTGAGCTAGATTGGAGGCTTGAGTGGCTTTTTTTGTGACCTGCCATAATGAGCCTTGACCTGCGGGTTCAACCCATCCTGCCAACTGTAACTCATCTAAAATCCATAATGCATCCGCCTTAACCACCTGCATACGGCTAACTGCATGAACATTGGGGTATTCACACATGACGATTTGACTGGCAATTGACTTATCTATGAGTTTATTTAAAATATGCCCAAATCCTTGTTCTGAAAATGGTAAAACGACACCAGTTAGCATGGTAACAATGTCTCGCCAACGAAGTGGCATCACAAAAGACACTTCGATTAATGTGCCACCTTGAAATGCGTGAGCGGTACAGCTGACCGAAAATTCATTGTCTAAAGCCAAAGCAGGCTTTAAGGTGGGATGCAGACTGCTGTTTGTTCGTAGGCGAGGTAACTGGGGAGTCACGGTGGATGATTTGACCCTGTCAGATGTCATGCTGTCAGCTTTGCCAGTCTCAGGAGCGGTGTGGACTTCAGATGGCATCTGTATTTGGGCTGCCACATCTGTCTTTGTGTCAATGCATCGCCAGCCTTTGGCTCTATCAAAATCTAACACATCAAAATTGACTTCTAAAAGTTTAATAAAATCGTTATTGTCGTCAAAATAGTGCACTTGGCGACTGCCCTGTGATTCTAAAGACCCCACAAAGTCCAGTAACTTTCGGTCATTACTGGGATGATTTAAGACGTCAGAGTGGGCAAAAATCAACATGGGTTTATTTAGGGCTTTGGCATGGGTGTAGCTGGCATGAAGCTGGCTGATTCCTGAGATGTTGGTTCTGCCATAGCTATTACCAATCAGCACCAATACTACATCAGCAGCATTTATGCATCGCCAACTATAACCGATCGACTCAGCACGAGACATTAATAAATCTTTGGTTAAAAACGCATGGTCTTCAAAAAATATCGCCACATCGTCTTGGGTGGTGACCAAGAGAGGGTCATCGGCAACACAAGCAACGTGGATATGATAACGATGATTTGACACAAAAACCCCAAGATGAAAGTGGATTGATGGGAAGATGTACTGACAATGCATGACATCAAAATGCTTTTTGTGAGCATGAAATGGTCAGTCTGCCTTAAGAATATTGCCTAAAATTGACGATAAAAGCACAAGTTAATGCAAATAAGGCGTGTCCTGCATTGGCTGCATAAGTTTAGCCATAATATTTTTAAGTGATGCTATGCTATTTTGCATTAACAATTTATAAAAAAGAGACCAAGTTTTTTCTTTGCTACAGGCTTGGCTGATAAAACAATGATTACCAATGCACATATTTTTTGAAAAAAATTATGATTTTTCGTGACTTAATGGAAAAAATCAATGTGGAGTACACTCTAATTGGTTCGTGCCAAATGCCAATTATGCTTAAATGCTAACCGCCTATTATAAAGAATTTTTTTTCAAATAAAAACACCAAAATTTTTAGGGTTATGATGGTGTTTTGTCACGCCATTCATACAGCGATAAAGTTAAAAAACCAAAAAAGACTGTTTTTGTTAACATAAAGAGGATTGGGTATGATGAGGGTATGCTAATCTGAATGATGGATTAATTGCACAAAATCCTCCCTGCTTAACTGTCGGACGGTGTGCAGCAACTCATCATCAAGGCTGGTGGCATACAGTTGAAAAGGGGAAGCATTGGGTGTTTGACTTGCGATGTTAAAAAAATCCAGTAGGGATTTGACTCTATGAGCGATGGCAATGCCCGAATCAATCAAATGTATGCCTAAGTTTTGTTGGTTGATGTAGTCTGATAAGAATGTCTTAAAAAAAGGATAATGCGTGCAACCTAAGACGATAACATCAACACCCTCATCTGCCCACGATTTAGTCTGTCTGATGAGTAGATTTGCCACCTGACTGTCAATGGGCATGCCACGTTCAACCCAAGGCACTAGAGTTGGTTCAAAATGTTTATGCACCACCACTCCTTGTGGTGTAGCAATCTCATCAATGACATCGTTTAATAGATGTCCATTTAAGGTTGCTCGAGTGGCAAGCACGGCAATTTGGCGGGTTTTGGTTAAGGCGCAGGCAGGCTTAACCGCAGGCACCAGTCCAACAATCGGCACGCTGCACCGTTCACGCACGGTTTTTAGGGCATGGGCAGAAGCACTGTTGCATGCGATGACGATGAGCTTGCAGCCACGTTTGCAAAGCCTAGCTACCGCTTGCAAAGTCAGTAATAATATCTCATCACCTGATTTACCTCCATAGGGAACATTGGCAGTGTCAGCATAATAAATAAAACGCTCATTTGGCATAAGCTCTTTTAGGTGTAAATAGACCGAAAGACCACCTACGCCAGAGTCGAATACACCAATGGGAGCGGTCTTATCGTCTTTAAAATCGGGGTGCTGATTAATCATGAAACTGAGTCATCGGTGAGTCTAAAAGGGCGGGGGCAATCACACGATGCACTTTACCACCACTTTTTAGGGTCAATATGGTCTGCTCTTGCTCTTGCGTCAGCGCACCAAATTCCATCAGATGATAAAACACATTACGATCAATGCGTGCAGTCAGATTAAAGCGTGTGTCTATGTATAGTCTGTCATTGGTGATGCCATCGTGAATTGTGGTTTTAAAATACAAAGGTTTGTCATCTAGTATGATGCTGTCACCGTTGGTTGTGCCAAATACTATCCACTCATCCCCATTTTGATTAACTTTATCTACTGTGTTAACGAAAAGTGGTGCGTCTTCTACCTTGATTTCGTATTTATCAGTAGGAGTTTTTAAAAAATGGCGTTTTTGACCATCATGAACCTCTGCCCATAGTACGCTAGCAAATAAATCCACCAAAGACTGACGAGTGATTTTTTTGCCCTCATGAAGCCAATCGCCATTATCTTTAATGATAATGTCAAAGGACGTGATGCGAGTGGGTGTCCATTTTTGTAAAGGGGGTATCTTTCGCTCATGACCAAGCGATGAGATAATATTCATTAAATCATTGTTTTTATTCGGTATTTTATTATTATCTTCTGCCATCGCTACTTTAATCCTCTGTGTTAATCGGTCATTTAATTTTGCCTAAAATTTCCCAAAAAAGCAAATAAATTTTTTTGATGAAGATTTTATGGTCGTGTCAGTCATCATTTTATAAACAAATAACATCATAATTAACTTGCCTAATCTTGTAAGATTGGTAAAATAGGATGACTTTTTTATAACAGTTCGATTGTCAAAGGCTGCGACTTTTCGACAATCATTTTCTAGCCAATTTTGGGTGTGTTTAACTTTAAAGTATCAAAGAGGACATCAAAAGAGTCATTCTTTAAAGTGTTTTGAGTGATGTTGGGTCATTCCCAGTCAAACAAGCCCACTTAGCCAAAAGGATAATTTATGCAACATATAGAACGAGAATCCATGGAATTTGACGTCGTCGTGGTCGGTGGTGGCGTATCAGGTCTGTCCACTGCCATTCGCCTAAAACAGCTTGCCAATGAAGCGGGACTTGAAGAATTTATGGTTTGCGTCGTCGAAAAAGGCTCGGAGTTTGGAGCTCATATTTTGTCTGGGGCGGTCATGGAAACCCGTGCGTTAGATGAGTTGTTTCCTGACTGGAAAAACATGAATGCACCTATCACGGTACAAACTAAAGAAGACCGTGTCTACATGCTCTTAAATGAAAAAAGAGCAACCAAAATGCCAAGTTCTATTGTGCCAGCAGCACTACACAATGATGGTAATTATATCGTATCGCTGGGCAATGTCGTACGTTGGCTCGCTGAGCAAGCTGAGAGTATGGAAATCATGTTATTTCCTAACTTTGCTGCCAGTGAAATTCTCTATAATGAAGATGGTTCGGTACGCGGTATTCAGACGGGTGATATGGGCGTGAATGCCAAAGGCGAGGCTAAGCCATCTTTTGAGGCGGGCTATGAGCTGCTCGCCAAATATACCATCTTTGCTGAGGGTTGTCGTGGACATTTGGGTAAGCGTCTCATCAGTCGTTTTCAGTTAGATAAGGATAAAGACCCTCAGCATTATGGAATTGGACTCAAAGAGTTGTGGGAGATTCCCGCTGATAAGCATGAGGAGGGTGTGGTCATGCATGGTACGGGCTGGCCTTTAAATGACACAGGAGCAACAGGAGGTTGGTGGTTGTATTTTGCTGAAAATAATCAAGTCAGCTTTGGTTTGGTGGTGGATTTATCCTATTCAAACCCCTATTTGTCGCCTTTTGATGAATTGCAACGATTAAAACTTCATCCTGTGATTCGCCCCATCCTAGAGGGAGGTAAACGTCTGTCTTATGGGGCAAGAGCCATGGTAAAAGGCGGTCTAAACAGTTTGCCTAAGCTGACTTTTGCAGGAGGGGTGCTGGTCGGTGATGATGCTGGCTTTTTAAATCCTGCCAAACTCAAAGGTACGCACACCTCTATGAAGTCGGGTATGTTAGCGGCGGAGAGCATCTTTAAGGCACTCCAAGAAGGGCGACAACATGATGAAGTGGTGGAATATCAAACCAACTTTGAAAATTCATGGCTTTTTGAAGATGCCAGTTCGGCTCGTAACTTCTCGCCTGCCATGCATCGTATGGGAACATGGTTTGGCGGTGCCTTTACGTTTGTTGAGCAGAATCTGCTAAATGGCAGAATGCCTTTAATCATTCATGATAATACCCCCGACTTTGCTACGCTTGATAAGGCTGATCATGCTTACAAGCCTGACTATCCCAAGCCTGACGGTAAGCTGACCTTTGATAAGCTGTCAAGTGTGTTCATCTCAAACACCAACCACGCAGAAGACCAGCCTTGTCATCTAAAACTTACTGACCCTACAGTGCCGATCACCAAAAATCTGCCTATATACGCCGAACCTGCTCGTCTGTATTGCCCAGCAGGGGTATATGAGGTGGTGGCAGATGAAAATGCCGAGCAAGGGGCTAGGTTTGTTATTAATAGCCAAAACTGCGTGCATTGTAAAACTTGTGACATCAAAGACCCAAGCCAAAACATCACGTGGGTTACCCCTGAGGGAGGTGGCGGACCTAATTATCCAAATATGTAGTCATCTTAGTAGATAACTTGGGGATGACCCACCAAAAAACCAAACTTTGATGAGTTTGGTTTTTTGCTATTGATGATAAGTAAGGCTTAGCCCAGCATATGACGTTCTCTCACTTCTTCTTCTGCCATGATTTGCCGTGCTACATGAATGATGAGCTGTCTTAGCCATTTATGGGCGGGGTGGTGTTGTAGCAGGGGAGACCATGCCATTTTAAGCTCAAACTCTGGAATGAAAAACGGAGGTTCTTTCACGACGATTTGAGGGTTGTTTTGGGCTTGTAGATTTGCCACACGAGTGGGAAGGGTGGCGATAAGGTCTTTATTTGCAGCTAGCATGGCAGGCATTTGATAGTGGCGAGTAAAAACACTGATTTGTCGTTTTTGTCCCAGTCTTTGTAGAGCTTGGTCAATAGAGCCAAGACCGCCTGATTTTTCAGGATTTACCCCAAAACCCACCCCCATGCCTGTCTTTGACACCCAAACGTGCTGAGCTTTTAGGTAATTTTTTAGGTTAAAGCGATGCAGGTAAGGACTGTCTGCCGATAACAGGCAGCTGAATGTATCACGCCACACTAAGACCTGATGAAAGCTTTGGGGGATTTCATTAAAACGATTGATTGCCAAATCCACTCGCCCCTGTTCCATGTCACGGTAAGACACATCTGAGGGTGTCAAAAAGTCCAATATTACATTTGGAGCTTCACTTCTTAAGGCTTTAACAAGACGTGGCACAAGCGTGGCTTCAGCATAATCGCTGGTCATGATGCGAAATACCCGAGAGGTGCTATAAGGGCGAAATTCGGTACGTGGCTCTAATAGCGTCCCTACGTCTGAGAGTATTTCACGAATCCGAGGCTGCAATTCACCTGCTCGTTCGGTGGGTGTCATGCCCTCCGATGAACGTACAAGCAGTGGGTCATTAAACAGTGAACGCAGTCGGCGTAGAATGTTGCTCATTGCAGGCTGGGTGATGCCAAGTTGTTCAGCAGCGCGAGTGACGTTTTTTTCACGCAGCAGCACATCTAGATAAACCAGTAAATTCAAATCAACTTTTTGTAAATTCATGAGTCTCTCAGCTTATTATCTAGGGTCTATTGGAATGACAACACCAAATTTCTTGAAATGGGCTTGGACATTAAATTGGTGAAATTTTAGGTTGCTCACCATCATTATCTTCACTTGAGACAATAAAAACAGGCGTGCCGACTGCCACTATGTCATACAGCCACACCACATCATTATTTCTCATGCGAATACAGCCATGAGACATTGGTATGCCCATCGGTTCAGTATGGGGCGTACCATGAATGTAGATATAACGTGCGTGCGTATCGCAGACCACGCCGTCTGCCGTTTTACCAAGGTTTATGCCTTGCTCGGTACCTTGCAGCCACAAAATCCGACTCAAAATCCAGTCTCTGTCTGGATTTGCCTGCCCAAGTACATCATCATAAATCTCGCCTGTAAAAGAGCGAGCGACAAAAACTGCATTGTTGGGGCATTCACCACCGATTTTATCGGCGATAACATGCCTGCCAAGTGGCGTGCAACCTGAGTTCTCAAGTTGTCCTACGCCATTTTTGGCGGTGGAGATGGCAAAAGTTCTGATGGCTTTATCACTCTTATCATCTCGTACGGTTAGGGTTTGAGTGGTGATGTCAATGATGAGCTGTATCATGGGGTTGCTGTGTTGGGCTATCAATTTTAAAAATGTTCATCATTTTAAATTTTACTAGTTTAGCAAATTTTTTAAAAATTTTCGCCTGTTTTTTGAAAAATGTCGCAAATGCTAAAATTTTTACCCTAATATTTATCAAAAATGTTATAATTTTTGGATTTAATACGATAAACGTTGGAGTTGATATGAGTAGCACCATTTTAGAGTCTTTGCCAGTCGGTCAAAAAGTAGGCATCGCTTTTTCAGGAGGGCTTGATACGTCTGCTGCCATTTTATGGATTAAGCAAAAAGGGGCGTCTCCTTATGCTTACACCGCGAATTTGGGTCAGCCTGATGAGTCGGATTATGAAGCAATCCCTGCTAAGGCGATGCAGTACGGTGCACAAAAAGCACGCTTGGTGGATTGTCGCCAACAGTTGGCTCGTGAGGGTATTTGTGCGATACAATGTGGAGCGTTTCATATTAGTACAGGCGGTATGCCTTATTTTAACACCACACCACTTGGACGTGCGGTGACAGGCACGATGCTGGTAACGGCGATGGCGGAGGATGGTGTAGACATTTGGGGGGATGGTAGTACCTACAAGGGTAATGACATTGAGCGTTTTTATCGTTATGGACTGCTGACCAATCCTAAGTTAAAAATCTACAAACCATGGCTTGATGAAACATTCATTGATGAGCTGGGCGGGCGAGCTGAGATGAGCCAATTTCTGATTGATAATGGCTTTGATTATAAAATGAGTAAAGAAAAAGCGTATTCCACTGACTCAAACATGCTGGGTGCCACTCATGAAGCTAAGGATTTAGAATTCTTAAATGCCAGTCATAAAATCGTCGAGCCCATCATGGGTGTGCGTTATTGGGATGAGAGTGTTGAAATCAAGCCTGAGACGGTCACGGTAGAGTTCCTTGAGGGTAATCCTGTGGCGTTAAATGGCGAGCGTTTTGATGACCCCGTGGCACTCATGCTAAAAGCAAATGAAATCGGTGGTCGTCATGGTCTGGGAATGACCGACCAGATTGAAAACCGTATCATTGAAGCTAAGTCTCGTGGTATTTATGAAGCTCCTGGTATGGCTTTGTTGCACATCGCCTATGAGCGTCTTGTGACAGGTATTCATAATGAAGACACCATTGAGCAGTATCGAATCAATGGACTTCGTTTGGGTCGTCTGTTATATCAAGGGCGTTGGTTTGACAGTCAAGCGTTAATGCTTCGTGAGACCGCTCAGCGTTGGGTGGCTAAAGCCATCACAGGTCAGGTGGTATTAGAACTAAGACGTGGCAATGATTATAGTATTTTAGACACCCAGTCACCAAATCTGACTTATGAACCAGAACGTCTGTCTATGGAAAAAGTCGAAGAGGCAAGTTTTACCGCCACTGACCGTATCGGGCAGCTGACGATGCGTAATCTTGATATCTCAGATACTCGTGCCAAACTTGGCATTTATGCAGGGGCGGGGTTGCTTGGACTCTCTGGTGGTAATGCTGTGCCACAGCTTGAGAGCAAGTGATTTAAGACTAAGCATGACACAAAAAGAGCGAAAAAGATTTTTCGCTCTTTTTCTTGGGATGTTTAGGGTGTATTGTTATTTTTGTCATTAAAAATTAGATGACTACAAGACTTTAAGACAACAATGAGAAGAGAATAATCCGCTTAAATCACCCGTGATAGATTAAAAAATATGTATTTAGCATGCCAGCTTGGGGTGGTGTTAGAGTTGACCAGTAAAAAACCACCCTCTTTGTCTATGAATTTCCCTCTAAAATTTGGTATACTAATCACCCTTAATGTCATTACTTGCCTCCAACCTCTGTTTTCATGATGGACTATAACAGCAGGGTTTCATAAAAAGGAAAATTCGTGCGTGCCCTAAATGCCATTGACCACATATTTTTGATGCTCGAAACTCGTAAAGAACCCATGCACGTGGCAGGTTTGTGTATCTTTGAGTTGCCCGATGGGGCGGGCGATGATTTTTTGGCAAATTTGGTGGCGGACATTGAGGTGACCCGTACTAAGCCCAGTTTTCCATTTAACCAAGTGTTGAATAAAGGGATGTTCTGGGAAGAAGATGAGGATTTTGACGTCAATCATCACTTTCGCCATGTCGCCCTGCCCAAACCTGGTGGAACAAAAGAGCTCATGAACTACATCTCGCGTGAGCATGGATTGATGCTAGACAGAGCTAAGCCGTTATGGGAGTTTCATCTCATTGATGGATTGGCACCCATTCATGAGGGAGGTAACGCTCGTTTTGCTCTTTTTTTGAAGGTGCATCATGCCATGGTTGATGGTGTGGCAGGCATGAGACTGTTACAGATGTCGTTATCAGAGTCTAAGACTGAGAAGATGACCGCACCGTTTTGGTCATTATCCACCAAATATCGCAATCAAATTAACGCCATACTGCCCATTCATAAGCCAGCCCTCAAAATCATCAAAGAGCAAATTGCCACCATTTATCCTGTTGGGATGGAACTTGTCCGTAATGTTAAAAACCACTTTGGTGAAAAAAAACCCCATTTCATCAGCATCTTTGATGCTCCCAAATCTATTTTAAACCAAAAAATTAGCAGCTCTCGCCATTTATCGTTCGCATCCTTTGATAAGAGGAGGTTTGCTCGCATCGCGGAACATTTTGGGGCGACGACCAATGATGTTTTGCTTGCCATCTGTGCAGGAGCACTTCGTGGCTACCTGCTGGGTCAAGAGGCACTGCCCAGTAAGCCTCTCATCGCTTTTGTTCCCATTTCGCTTCGTCGCGATAAGAGTGCGGTGGGCAACCAAATCTCATTCATTCTGACCAATCTTGCTACGCATAAAAAAGACCCTATTGATCGCTTACTGACCATTAAAGCGAGTGTGGATGATGGTAAGCGTCGATTTTCTCGCATGAGTCAAGCTCAAGTTATTAATTATAGCATCATGGCTTATGGCATGGCATTTGTTAATCTCACTACAGGACTCATGCCAACACGCCAAGCCTTTAACCTCATCATCTCAAATGTACCAGGAGATAACACCTCGCGGTATCTAAATGGAGCAAGACTCACAGGAGTATTTCCTGCATCGGTGCTGCTTGATGGACAAGCACTAAACATTACGCTAACCAATCATCAGGACAAGATTGATTTTGGTATTACAGCTTGCCAAA
>JBHCHC010000203.1:0-7699 GCA_041802645.1 Moraxella sp.
ATTGAGAAAATGGTGTGGGATTTAGGCTAATCTAGTACAGCCCCTAAAATTATTTAGAGGCATTAGCATTAAGATGTGTCATCCCAATCCAATGCCTGCTAAACTGATATGCCACACGCCCAGAGCGACCACCACGACCACTTGCCCATTTTAGAGCCTCGTGGCGTGCCACCTCATCAAAACTAAGATTTGCTTGTCTAAGATAGTGTGCCACGATGTCAAGATAGGTATCTTGGGTCATGGGCGAAAATGACACCCAAATCCCAAAACGATCAGACAAGGAAACGGTCTCATCGATGGTCTCATAAGGGTTAACCTCATCGGTCTGACCATTATAAATGCTGACGTTATCTTTCATGAGCTGTGGCAATAAATGGCGACGGTTGCTGGTAGCATAGACAAGTAGGCGGTCTTGTTCGCTGTCTAACGCACCATCTAAGATGCTTTTTAGGGTTCGGTAGTTCTCATCGTGATTATTAAATGACAAATCATCACAATAAACGATGTAATGACAATCATTATTGTTGTTTTTAATGGCTTGGCGAATTTTATCAAGCATCTGCAAATCATCACGAGCCACCTCAATCACCCTAAGCCCCTCATTGTGGTAGGCATGAAGCAAGGCACGCACCAGACTGGATTTGCCAGCACCACGCGTACCTGTCATTAAGACGTGGTTGGCGGGCAGCTTCTGTAAAAACTGACGGGTGTTTTGGATGATTTTTTGTTTTTGCGTATCAATGCCGTGTAGGTCATCAAGATGTATGGCAAGATTGGCGTCAATGGGTTTGAGCGCACCACGCTGACCACCCACCCAACGATAGGCAAGGACATTTTTATCTAAATGAATAGGCTGACTGGTATGCTCTACTAGGTATTGATTGGCTTTTTGTAAAAAATGCTTGCTAAGCACGAGCAGTTCATCAGGTAGGTTCATGGCGACGTTCAAAGATAATGGGGTCACTAATCTAGCACAAAACAGAAAAAATTACCACATCAAACTTATTGAGTGAGAAACCGCGAGTCTAAGACAAAAGGCAGTAATTTTTGGTTTAATGTTTGTCAAATTGATTTTGGCACAGTTTGATGAACTCTGCACCAAATTTACGAATGTCGCTGTCATCACGTACCGCAATCCAGCTGGTAAATCGCCCAAAATAACTTACGGGAATGGCAACCAAATCAGGATAGTTCTTGGGTTCATATGCCATTTGGGCGATGATACCCACACCAAGCCCTGCTGAAACATAAGTGCTGATTACGTCTGAATCTAGGGCGGCAAGCACGATTTTGGGATGTAGCCCTTCACGGTCAAAGGTTTTGTCAATGGCACTACGCCCTGTAAAACCCCCATGATAAGTAATTAAGGGAAAGCTTGCTAAGTTGGGTAAGTCTACACCATCCATCACGCCTGCCATTTCAGCAAGCTCATGGGTTTTGGGTACGATGACGACATGAGACCAGTCATAATAACGATGACAACGAAGCACCGCATTATTAAGCAGGCTTTCGGTGGCAATACCAATGTCTGCCTGCCCACGAATCACCATCTGGGCGATGGTCTCAGGGTCGGCTTGTTGAAGGACGAGATTTACCTTGGGGAATTTTTCTAAGAATGTCTTAATGATGCTAGGCAGTACATAGCGTGCTTGGGTGTGTGTGGTGGCGACGGTGAGCGTGCCTTCTTGGGCGTTATTAAAATCAAGGCTTAGGTTTTCAATGGTGCGAATCTCAGCGAAAATCGCCTCAATGTGAGGCAGCAGGGCTTTGCCAATGGGGGTTAACCCTGTCAAGCGTTTGCCCTGACGAGTAAAAACCTCTGCTTTTAGCTGATTTTCAAGGGCAGCAATCTGCTTAGATAAGCTGGACTGACTGGTGTGTAGCAGTTCAGCAGCTTGGCTAAGATTATAGCCATTGACGACCGTATGCCAGACGGTTTCGAGCTGTTTTAATTGAATTTGTAAATGTTTTTGATTAATCACTACATCAATCGCCATGATCGCCTCTTGCTTTGGTGTTTTTATTTATGTTCGTGAACTGCCATAGGGCGTCATTATAAAAGTCGCCATCAAAAAATAAAATACCCAAAATGAAAAAATAAATGCCGATTGGGAATATTAAAGTAAAAACATGAATCATGCATAAAAGACATGGGCAGTGAGATTCTTGTATGAGTGAGTATTTGTTCTGCTAAATAACACTTTGTAAATTCAGTAAAATTAGTCTAAAATGGCAGATTATTTTGACCACAGTTGACTAAATCCAAAACAATGAAACAACAATCTGCTTTTGTCGCGTTTAAGATGGCTTATTTTAATCGTCAGGCCTTGTCCATGCTGTTTTTGGGGTTTTCAGCGGGCGTACCTATTTTGTTGGTTTTTTCAAGTCTGGGCTTGTGGTTGAGAGAGGCAGGCATTGACCGCAGCACAGTGACGATGTTTAGTTGGGCAGCTTTGGGTTATTCCTTTAAGTTTATTTGGTCGCCATTGGTGGATGCTTTATCTTTACCAGTTTTGGGGCGAATGCTTGGGCATCGTCGCTCATGGTTGCTGTTGTGCCAATTACTCATCATCACAGCCATTGTCATGATGGCAATGACGGACCCTGCCAATGTAGCTCCCTCTGTGATGGCGGTCGGGGCGGTGCTGCTTGGGTTTTCAGCAGCAACCCAAGACATTGTGATTGATGCTTATCGTATTGAATCTGCACCAAGTGAGATGCAGACAGCTTTATCAGCCAGTTATGTGGCAGGTTATCGTATCGGTATGATTGTTTCGGGAGCGGGTGCGTTATATTTGGCAGAATTTTTTGGCTCAAAAGAGGGGGTGTATCATTATGTTGCTTGGCAAAAAACCTACCTTATCATGGCATCTGTCATGTTGATTGGGGTGATGACTACATTGCTCATTCGTGAGCCGCTTCGTCAGGTTAAGCCCATCATTACCCAAACCAAAGATTATGCACGACTGTGTGCGGTGTTTGCTCTATCGGTGATAACATTCATCCTGTCTTATCGTGCAATTGGCGGTGTTTTGCCACAATCACAAAGTGTGGGTATCGGGTTTTTGTTTGGCTGTGTTCAGTTTGTGGTAAGTGCAATATTCATGGGCTTGGCAGGTTATGGCTTGGTGCAGGCAGGTTTGGTGAAAAAAGAGGTAGCAGTGGCGACATGGGTTGCTCCCATTACTGATTTTTTTGAGCGTTATGGTAAAAAAGCTTTGCTGCTTCTTGCACTGATTGGTTTATATCGCATCTCAGACATCGTGGCGGGGAATATTTCTAATTTATTTTACCAAGATTTGGGCTTTACCAAAGTGCAAATTGCTGATGCTGTGAAAGTGGTGGGTGTGATTGCTAGCATTGGCGGTGGCTTTGTGGGTGGGTGGTTCGCCCAAAAATCAGGCGTCATGAAGGCTATGATGGTAGGTGCGTTACTTGCCTGTGCAACCAACTTATTATTCATTGTGCTGTCTAGTATGCCAACCCTGCCTGTCATGTATTTTGCCGTGATTACGGATAATTTGGCAGCAGGGCTCGCCAGTGCGGTGTTCATTGCCTTTTTATCGGCTTTGACATCCATTCGTTTTACCGCAGTGCAATATGCTCTATTTTCATCGCTCATGACACTGTCGCCAAAGATACTGGGCGGCTATTCGGGAGCAATTGTGGATGCCACCAGTTATCCGACTTTTTTTGCGATAACTTTTGTGATTGGCTTGCCCATTCTTTATTTGATTTATTTGGTAAATAAGCACATTCCTTTAAATGATGATGCCATCAAGCATCACTCATGAGTTATCTTTTATGACAAGCATTCATGCCCTAAAAACACAGTTTCACCAATGGACAAATCCATATTTACCCTATCATTGGCTGGAATCTTGGTTGTTATTTGTATTGGATAAAGACAAAGTTTTTTTGATGCTCCATGATGATTATGTCTTAAGCGATGACGAATATGACGCTTTTCATAAGGGTTTGGCACGATTGCAGCAGGGTATACCTTTGGCATATCTTATTGGTTGGCAAGGGTTCTTTGGGCGTGAGTTTAAGGTCAATGAGCATACCCTAATCCCAAGAGCTGATACCGAGGTTTTGGTGGAGGCGGTATTGACTTTCGTGCGTAATAGGTCATTGCAATCGCCTTATCTTTTGGACTTAGGAGCAGGGTCAGGTTGTATTGGCATCACTCTTGCCAAAGAACTGCCCAACAGTCAGGTTTTACTCGGTGATGTCTCAGCTTATGCCCTAGCAGTCGCTACAGATAATGCTCGGCAGTTGGGGGCGGCCAATTGTCAGTTCTGCCAAACTTCTTGGTATGAGGGTATTGAAGGTCGGTTTGATGTCATCGTCTCCAATCCACCTTATATTGCCAAGAATGATGAGCATTTAGAGCATCTAAAAGCAGAGCCCATCACAGCATTGGTGGCAGAGGATGAGGGTTTATCAGACATTAAATGTATTATTGATGGGAGTTTGCATCATCTTGTTCGGGGTGGCATGCTTGCCATTGAGCATGGGCATGATCAAGGGAGTGTTGTACAAGCATTGTTTAATAAGGCAAATTTTAAAGAGGTAGACACCATTAAAGACTACGGCGGCAATGATAGAATTACAATAGGAATCTATGATGAGGTCTATCATGAATGAGGTGATGAATAATATGATAAATGACATGACGCATGGCATGACCGATGAGCTAAGTGATGATGAACTCATGCGATACGCTCGCCAGATTTTATTAAATGATTGGGATTTGACGGCACAGATTCGCCTTAAAAAAAGTCGCGTTCTTATTGTGGGTGTGGGCGGCTTAGGCTGCCCTGTCTCTCAGATATTGACAAGGGCAGGGGTGGGAAGCATTCATCTGGTTGATTTCGATGTGGTCAGTTGTAGCAATCTACAACGCCAAACGTTATTTACAGAATCTGATATTGGGTGTTTAAAAGCTCAGGTCGCCAGTCAAGCGTTGGTACAGCATAACGAATTTATCAACATTAGCTATCAAGACGTCAGACTGGACAAAGAAAATATCATGGATATTTTTAGGCAAAATCAAGTTGATTTGGTAATTGATTGCACGGATAATTTTAAGACTCGTTATTTGATTAATGAGGCGTGTCGCCATTTGGGGCTTGCCTTGTTGTCCAATTCTGCCATTGGTGAGGTGGGGCAGATTGCTTTGTTTGAAAAGAGCACGGGTTGTTATGAGTGTTTATTCGGACAAGACAAAGCACATAATAGCAGCATCGTTCAAAACTGTGCCACTTCAGGGGTGCTTGCCAGTACGGTGAGTGTCGTTGGTGCCATGTCAGCTCAGGTGGCGTTAGATTATTTGGGTAGAGGAATAAACCCGATTGCCCATCAGTTGCTACTATGGCAAGGCAAAACCATGACATTACAAAAAATGCGTTTTCAAAAAAACAGCCAATGTGTATTGTGCAATTCCTAAAATATCAAAACACCACTGCGTGACTCTACATGAAAAAATCTCCGTTTTATTTTGCCAAAAAATCCCTAAATACAGGCATAAACGTCCTAGGTCGCCTACATAAAAGTGCCAGCGTAGCAGGACTTTCTGCTCTGCGTGTCGCTAAGGGTGAGCAGGTGGATGCTTATCTACTAAAAGATGCGTTTATGCAGATGGGCGTTACTTACATTAAACTTGGGCAATTCATTGCCAGCACTCCGTCTTTGTTCCCACGAGAATATGTGCTTGCTTTTACTGACTGTTTAGATGCTACGCCTGCCACGCCTTTCTTAGAGATGCGTCAGGTCATCATCGATGAGTTGATGCAAAGCGGGCAGGACATCGAGGATGTTTTTGAGTTCATTGACCCCATCCCTTTGGCATCAGCAAGCATCGCACAGGTTCATCAGGCAATCCTAAAAGACGGTCGCAAGGTCGCCCTAAAGATTCAAAAACCTAATGTTGGGGCAATCATGCACACCGACCTGAGTGTGTTGCATGGTATGTTCTGGGTAATGGAGCGATTTGTGCCGATGATGAAAAGTGCCAATCTTGCACCCATCATTGATGAGATTCGCAATCGCATGAGTGCAGAAACAGATTTTTTGGCAGAGGCACGTCATATTGATAGGTTTCATGAGTTTTTGGCAAAAACAGGCAGTCATCATGTCACCGCACCCATGGTTCATCATCATTTATCCACAAAGCGTCTACTGGTCATGGATTTATTGGTGGGTAAATCGCTTGTTGATGACAGTCTGCTTGCCGACCTTGCTCATGTTCATCGAAGCACGCCGCAAAAAGTTATGACAGATGTGCTAGATGCATGGTTTTTGTCGCTCATGATGACAGGTGAGTTTCATGCAGATTTACACGCTGGCAATCTGATGTATCTGAACGATGGACGAATCGCCTTTTTGGATTTTGGTCTCATGGGTCATATTAAGCCGAAAAGTTTGCAGGCGTGTTTTTTGCTTGTGCAATCACTACAAATGAATGACTATCACGGCATGGCACAGGCGATGGTGGATATTGGCATGACTGCTCAAGATGAGTTTCATGTGGAGCAGTTGGCAACTGACCTAAAGACGATGATGGATAAAGTATACAGCGACAAGCAAGAGGCGGATAATCTCAACGTACTTATGCTGGAGATGGTAGATATCGGTAAGCGTTATGGCATCCATTTTCCCCAAGATTTTGCCTTACTCACCAAACAGCTGCTATATTTTGATAAATTTATGGTGGCACTTGCTCCTGATATGGAACTGTTTGAGGGGGAGCGTTTGGAGATGGTTAAAAGCCGAAGAGTGCGTGACTGACTTGCTTAACAAGCAGTTCTAACCTTGGAAGGTAAACAAATTTTTGAGAAATTTTTCAAAATGTTGTATCATAGAGAGTTTTTAAAATTTTATAAAAGTGACATATTATGGAAAAAATGCGTAATTTTATGCAGAGCTGGGTGGGTAAGGCAGTACTTATCATCACGCTCATTCCTATGGCTTTTTTGGGTGTGCAGTCATTTAGTGGCGGTGGGCAGATTGCCCCTGATGAAGTTGTTAAAGTGGGGGATACCGCGATTGATACCTCTACTTTTCAGTCAGAAGTAAACGATTACCGTACTCGACTGCTTGAACAAGTCGATGGAAGCATGATTAATGATAAAATGCTCCATGATGAGGTATTAAATAGCCTCATTGATAGGGCATTACTAGAAAATCAAGCTCAGTTTTTTGGCATGACCGTATCTGATGAGGCCATCACACGCCTGCTACAAGCCGACCCTACCTTTCATGATGCCAATGGACAGTTCTCTAATGATATGTTTGCCCAATATCTACAAAGTCGTGGCATGAATAAAGACATGTTATTTGCTAGGTTTCGTACACAGTTGTCGTTAAGACAGCTGACAGGCAGTATTCTTGGTACAGCAGTTTATGCAGACAGTCAAATCAGCCGTTTGATAGATTTGCAGTCTCAGAGTCGTGAGGCATGGGTGCTTCGTTATGATTGGCGTGATTTTGCTGATAAAGTGACGATTAGCCCTGCTGAGATTGAAGCTTTTTATCATGCTAATCAAAGTAGTATGACACAGTCACCAAGCGTAGATTTGGCATATCTGTCGCTGACGCCTGCTGACATCAAAGTTGCTCCTCCTACCAAGAGCGAGATTCAGGCAGAATATGATGCTATCTTACAGAGTAGCGGTGATGGCAAACAGTTGTCACA
>JBHCHC010000204.1:0-20150 GCA_041802645.1 Moraxella sp.
AAGTGCTGTTCTCGTTGCATCTATGTCAATACAAAAGTATTTTATGATTTTCTTGAGTTTATAGACACTTAACTTACTGTTATACTTCATATTTCTAGTCTAGCATAGGTTAGGTTGCTAGTCTAGAGCCATAGCAATTATCATCGCAATAAATTCTGTGAATATCTGTTTTTATTATATAGTTTATTGTTACAAAGTCAACAAGAGCATGCTTTGCTCTTGTTGAATGCACTCTATGATCATTGTTTTTTATCCATCACATTAAATACAGGTGGCAGCATTTTTTCTTTTTGCAATTCGCTGGCAGTTAGGCGATTGGGGGACAAGCCTTTAAGGATGGAGAGTTCTGTCACTTTTTTACGCTGCCGATGAGACAGACTCACCGGCACCATGCGAGCAAACTCAAATAAGTATAGATACTCCTCTTCATCACCATCAAACTCATCATTGTCATCAGGTCGGATACTGGCAATTTTGGCAAGGTCAGCAATCTGTTCACGTTCATCATCGGTCAGTATAATCTCTGCCACACCAAGCCCTGTGATAAATCCTCCCGCCCAGTCCTTTAATGCCAAAAACCGCTCCGACAACTCATGTTCATCGTCAGGAACAAGGGGCTCATAGCCATAGGCATCATCCTTATCTTTTAAGGCAAAACTTACATCTTCGGCATATTCGGTCAAGATCTCCAACGCACGCTCGTCAGGCAACTCAAAGCTAAGCTCACTTAATATCGCTGACCAACCTGCCGCATCAGTAGGATGGCAGACCGTCATGATGGCACTCATGAGACCATGTAACTCACTGATAGAAACATCCGTCCATGTACCAAATGCTTCTGTCCAATCATTAAAACCCGATAAATCGTCACTCATCATACTCTCACTTAATAAATTTGGGAATAATCATCACAATGTTGACATGAGTTCATAAATGCCGTCAATTCCCTAAAAGTCAAGGGCGGTTTTGTGTTTTTAAAACCATCATGCTACAATACCCTAAAAAGCCACCCTAGGAAACTCCATGCTTACCCAACTACAACACTTAGAGCAGGTCATATCCGACCTAAAAGCACGCTACAACATCACCGCCACGGAACTTGCCAACCTAAAACACAAAATGGCTAATGATGACAGCCCTCGACAAATCAGCCAATTACAAAATGAATTAAGTCGAAATCAAGAAGAAAATAATGCCCTTCATGCACGCATCAAGGAACTTTTGAATGCCCAAGATGAGTTGGACAAACGTCTAGATGAACTAAGCAAAGAAAATCAACGCCTTAACCAAGCAAACAACGAACTGAACGAGAAAAATGCACTTGCCATCAGTCGTGCCGAGGTTATTCAGACATGGCTTAGTAAAATTGACAATCAAAATCACTAAAAATTAAATACCAATAGCGAAAATCAGGACATACTCATGAACATTCATTCTGCCATCAAATTTGGTGCAAAAAATAACATCAAAGTCAGCCCTTCACACGAGGTCACTGTGAATGCAGTCGCTGCTGAAAATCAAGACAAGCATGAATCTAAGCAGCCCACCCCTGCCACCGAACAGACAGTCAAAGAATCCATCGCCAAAGAAGTACAAACCAACCAGCCCCAAGCCAAACAAGCAGACCTTAAACAAAAAAACACTTCGCCAGATGAAAAAAAGCCAAGTCAAAACCTAGAGGACAAATCCGCCTTTAGACTGGTAGATTTGAGCATCGCAGGGACATCACATCGCATTACTTGCCCTGCTGATGAAGTAGCTCAGTTAGAACAAGCAGGTGCACGCATCAATGATAAAATCCGTGAACTTCGCCGTGCCATCAAAGGCAAAAACCCCACCAATGAAGAGTTGTTAGTACTCGTATGCTTGGAACTCTATGACCAATGCCAAGCTCTAAAAAGTGAGCGTGAACGTCAGCTTCTAGATAATGAACGTGCCCAGGTTTTGATTGAGAAAATCACCAAGGATGCCCGTTCGGTATTGTGATGTTGCTTGATGCATGACGTGAGTTGACAACCTCTTAAAAGCAATTTAAAGACAAGCTAAACATAGACTCTCTCACCAAATATTGCCGTTCCCACTCGTACCATCGTTGAGCCATGCCTTATCGCTTGTTCCATGTCACCGCTCATGCCCATAGATAAAGTATCAAAGTTGGGTAGGTTGTACTTTTTTCGCATCTCCTCAAACAACCCCTTTGTGCGAATAAAAGCATCCGTCCCCTCTTTACTGGGAATGATCATTAAACCACGTAAGGTGAGCCTAGGTAAAGTGAGCATTTCCTGCACCAGCTCATCAAGTTCATCCACACTACAGCCTGATTTGGTTGCCTCATCATCGATATTAAGCTGAATAAGCACGTTCAGCGGTGGCAAACCATCAGGTCTTTGTTCATTAAGACGCTTGGCAATCATTATCCGTGCCACCGTCTGCACCCAATCAAAATGCGTGGCGATATCTTTGGTTTTGTTACGCTGAATGTGTCCGATATAATGCCAAGTGATAGGCAGCTCTTTTAACTCATCCATTTTTACCAGTGCTTCTTGTAGATAATTTTCGCCAAAATCTCTCTGCCCCGCCTGATACAGAGCAAGAATTTCAGAAGAGGGTTTGGTTTTGGATACTGCTAACAGGTTTGCATTGGCATGTGTTTTTATGTTGATGGCAGCCAACTGCTTCTTGACCGCCTGATAGCGAGCGATGAGCAACTGAGGTTCTGATGTGTACATTACGATGTTTCCTATCATGGTTTTTGTTGAACAAGATTTTTAAAACTTATCCTTTGTGTCATAATTTTGCTTTGTTATGATTGGTTTTAATCATACTTTTGTGACGAAACAACCAAGTGACATGCTTTGATGTTTCTATAAGATTTCAAAAATGTAAATTATGTTAAAAATATTGAGTGCAAACCGATTATTTTAGCAGAAAATCCCCATAAATGGCATAAACTTTGGCATAAAATGGATTGTATTATCTGTCAGGGCGTGGTTTAATGATGTTAAGTAATATTGTATAATACACGCATGCTTGACACTTATTTATATTGTATTTTTCCGTATCGATTCATTAACTTATCCAACCATCTAAGCTAAGGCAATCTCATGTCATCTCCTAGTATTGAAGACTTACTGCGTTTTGTGGTAAAAAATAAAGCCTCTGACTTGCACTTATCTGCAGGCCTACCTCCCATGATCCGTGTGGATGGTGAGGTAGTACGCATTAACACCCCAGAAATGGACCACACCACGGTACACAGACTCATTTATGACATCATGAATGACAAACAACGTGCTGATTATGAAGAATTTTTAGAAACCGACTTCTCTTTTGAAATTCCACAGCTTGCCCGTTTTCGTGTGAATGCCTTTAACCAAAACCGTGGGGCAGGTGCGGTATTTCGTACCATTCCATCAAAAGTCTTAACCATGGAAGACCTTGGTATGGGTCCTGTTTTTAAGAAGGTGTCTGATTTTAAGCGTGGGGTGGTATTAGTGACCGGTCCGACAGGTTCGGGCAAATCCACCACACTTGCAGCGATGATTAACTACATCAACGAAACCCGCAAAGAGCACATTCTCACCATCGAAGACCCTATTGAATTCGTCCACGAATCCAAAAAATCACTGGTGAACCAACGTGAAGTTCATCGTGACACCTTAGGTTTTGAAGCAGCATTACGCTCGGCACTGCGTGAAGACCCTGACATCATCTTGGTCGGTGAGATGCGTGACTTAGAGACCATTCGCCTTGCCTTGACCGCTGCCGAAACGGGTCACTTGGTATTTGGTACTTTGCATACCAACTCTGCCGCTAAGACGATTGACCGCGTGATTGACGTTTTCCCCGCTGCCGAAAAAGACATGATTCGTGCGATGTTATCTGAATCCTTGCAAGCGGTCATATCACAAGCACTGCTCAAAAAAGTGGGCGGTGGACGTGTCGCAGCCCACGAAATCATGCTTGGCACACCCGCCATCCGTAACTTAATTCGTGAAAATAAAATCGCTCAAATGTACTCCGCCATTCAAACAGGGGCAGGAGAGGGCATGATTACTCTTGATCAAACTCTAAAAAACCTAGTTGCCGCTCGCACCATTACCAAAGAGACGGCACGTGTTTACGCCAAACAACCAGAATCATTCTTATAAGGGGACAACATGGATTTTGATAAACTCTTGCAAGTCATGATTGCCAAAAATGGCTCGGACTTGTTCATCACCGAAGGCGTGCCACCCTCTTTGAAAGTCAATGGCACGATCATGCCGATGACCAAAACCCCTTTAACCGCTGATCAAACCATGGCATTGGTAACCGGCATCATGACCGAATCTCAGAAAAAAGAGTTTCATGAAACCAACGAATGTCAGTTTGCCATCTCTGATAAAGCCGAAGCCGCCCGTTTTCGTGTCTCTGCCTTTATTCAGCGAGACAAAGCAGGCATGGTACTGCGTAAAATCGAAACCCAAATTCCCACCACTGAGGATTTGCACCTACCTCCCATCTTAAATGAACTTGCCATGAAAAAACGTGGCATCATTCTACTGGTGGGAGCGACAGGCACAGGTAAATCAACGACATTGGCGGCAATGATCGGTCATCGCAATGAAAATTCCCGTGGTCACATCATCACCATTGAAGACCCGATTGAATACGTTCATCAGCACAAAGGTTGCATCGTGACTCAGCGTGAAGTCGGCATTGATACACTATCTTTTGAAGAAGGCCTAAAAAATACTCTGCGTCAAGCCCCTGATGTCATCTTAATTGGTGAGATTCGTAACCGTGAGGTCATGAGCTATGCCATTCAGTACGCTGAAACAGGTCACTTGGTGTTCGCCACCTTGCACGCCAACAACGCCAACCAAGCGATTGACCGCATCATTCACTTCTTTGAGGCTGACCGCCACGGACAGCTGTTTATGGACTTATCCTTGAACTTACGTGCCATCATCGCTCAGCAGTTGATTCCCACTCCAGATGGCAAAGGTCGTCGTGCCGCCATCGAGATTTTGCTTGGTACGCAACTCATCGGCGATTATATCCGTAAGGGCGAGATTCATGAGATTAAACCCGTCATGAAACGCTCGCGTGACATCGGCATGCAGACCTTTGACCAAGCCTTGTTTGATTTGTACGAAAACGGCGAGATCACCTATGCTGATGCCATCAAGCACGCTGACAGTCCTAACGACTTACGTCTGCAAATTAAACTAGAAAGCAAGAATGCAGCCGCCGTACAAGAAGAGTCCACCAAACTCTCCATTGATACAGGCGATTATATGTAACCACCATCCAAACAAAAAGACTGGAAAAACCAGTCTTTTTGTTTTTAGCGTCATCAAACCATCAATTCTTAGTGATATCAAGGGTTTTTTGGCATTCTTCTCTATCGCAAACGCCATGTAACATCAAAGAATGCCCTGAGAGTTTAAACTTGTATTGTTGGGCAATTCTTTCTTGCTCATCTTCAATGATCTTATTGTTAAACTCTTCAATTCTACCGCAGACGTCACACACCAAATGGTCGTGATGCTCCTCTTGTGCAATCTCAAATACTGATAAGTTATTCTCAAAGTTATGACGTTCTACCAGTCCCGCCTGTTCAAATTGAGTTAATACACGATAAACAGTGGCAAGTCCTACATCTTCCCCTTGCTCAGCCAACGCCTTATAGACATCTTCGGCACTCATGTGGTGGTGTTCTGCGTTCTCTAAAAGCTCTAAAATCTTCATGCGAGGTAGGGTTACTTTGAGACCCGCCTTACGCAAATCTTTATTGGTAAATGCCATATCAATCACCTGTATCATCATGGGTTGGTCAAGCTATTTGATTTATTTTTTAAATCATCACAGCCGGCTTAATTATCATTTGATAATCAATTACGAGAATGGAACTACTTTAACATATTTTTTTGAAAATTTCACTTAAAAATATCTTTAACGTCCTTAAAAACAACCTCAATGAATAATAAGTTCAGTTAAAACCATTCCTAATTCATGGACAAGCTTAAAAGACAAAGCCGACATGCGTGACAAATACGCCAAGAGTGGCAGCCATCTTAGTGCAAAAACTTTGTAAAAAACTTGCATATTTTCGTACTTGCGTTTAATATGGCAGTTATTTTAGAATAACGCGAACTAGGGCGTATTGACAATTTAGAACACTTAACCGAAATATTTAGACTGGTATTGCTTTCTTAATATCGGAGAAATCCAAGTGTCTAAGCTCTATTGATATTTAAAAAGATGGGACTGCATGATGACTTTATCTCAAACTTTCACAACCAAATTCATAACGACATTAATGCTTGTTGGCACTTTAACACTCTCAGGCTGTTCCATGTTTCGAGTCTATACCATTGACCTACCTCAAGGCACGCCCATCACCTCAGCACAAGCTGCACAGATACAAGTTGGCATGACCGCCGACCAAGTCACTTATCTGCTTGGCAGTCCGGCGATGAAAGACACCTTAAACCCCAACCGTTTTGACTATCTATATGATTATACTGCAGGCACAGATGGTAAACGTGCCGATAAAAAAGACATCAAGAATGCCAGTCAATACCTAAGTATTTTCTTTGAAAATGGGCGTGTGGTACGCATCGTAGGACGTGACTCTCTACCTCTAAGAAACCAATAACCACCTTTTGCAGCATTCTTGTCAGTCAAACATAAAAAATCAGGTAGCACTTAAGTTCTACCTGATTTTTATAAAATCTTTGATTTGGGACGATAACCCAGCTTCTTTAAGCGTATCTTAGATTTGGATTTGCGTCGTGTCATGGGATCATGAGATAAAGGACGATAAATCTCAACTCTATCCCCCTCTACAAGCACCGTGTCTAGGCGTTTTTTTTGACTATAAACACCGACGTACCATGCTTTATGATTGGGTTCTGTCCTCATATTATCAGCACACCACAGCCCAAATTCTGATAAGCTTGGCAGGTCAAGCCATCCTGATAATACGATGGCTTCATAAAGAGTCGTCCCTTGTGGCACGCTGACTTCTTGATAGTACTGTTTATTTGCCTCTGTATAAGCCAAGCTGATATTCATCGCAGCCACTGTCCCACCCAACCAATGAGTGCAATCAGTATGGCAAGTGGCACACCAATTCTTGTCAGAACTCGCCAGATATTATATCGCCCCTCGCTTTTAAAATTAAAAGTCTTACGCAAGTGGCTGATTTTCATGACAAAACCAGAGAACACCACCAATACCAGCACCGCAAATAAACTGAGACAAAGCACCATCATAAGTGCCATATTAGCAGGTAAGGCGGACAATAGCATGGCAAATACCACACCAACCGTAACACCTTTAATCAAACCAAAACGAGCCTTTAGCTGACTGATGGCATAATACAATAAAAAACTGGCAATGAGCAACATGCCCACACCAGAAACCATGAATGATGTGGGCGTCACAAAAGCGCTCCCCACCAACAAACCAAATGCCCCAAAAATCAGCTGGGCAAACCAAATTGGCAAAATAAGCCCAGATAGCGGTTTTTTGGTGTGTTGATTTGCCACTTGCTGTGCCATATCCACCCCCAAGAACCAGTAAAGTCCTGTGCCAACACCCACCGACAAAAGAGCAAGGGAGACGGCTCTTGCCCACTCACCAAGTGTGACTGATGTCATGATAGGTACACTCACCCCACTGGTCAGACCGCCATCAAACAGTGAAATCAGACCGCCGATGATGGCAAGTATCGCTCCCACCCAAAGTAGGCGAGATTTTAACAGGCTTAATATCAATGCTACCGTCATCGCCCCTGCACTCCATCCAACACTTGGTACATTTAGTCCAAATTCAGGCAAGTGTTGATGAATGCCCACCCCGATACGAGCGGTCAGAGTGGCAGCAATGAGCATCGAGACCAGCACTGACAGTCCAGCAAAGAGTCGCCATGTTATCTGTGCATCCGCCTCACGAGTAAGCTTTTGCATACCTACCCACACCCCCTCACCACTTCGGGTAGACAGGGCAAATTCGGCAAATAAGACAGGCAGTCCCACCATCAGCATGGCAATCAGCCACACAAGCCAAAAATCAAGTTCATGAGCCATGCTTGGGGCAATCTGATGGGCAAATAATAGCGGTAACGCACACGCCACAAAAAACACGGTATAACGAGATAACATAATTGCACTCTTGGTTAAAGACAGGCTAACTGAACCCAAGTCAGCAACAAGCCATAAAATCAATAACGACAAAACCCCAGTCAAGGGGTTTGTCTATCAAAAACAGATAAAAGCAGGTCTAACAAAAAGATGAAAATCGATCGGTATTCATTAGTGAACGGCACTAATGAACTCAGACAACATCTTAATATCTTTATCAGAGAGCTTGGCTGCTACGATTTGCATCATGCCTTTTTCGTCTTTTTTGGCGGAGTCATTAGTACGCATCTGCTCTGCCATCAAACCCTCATCTTCACGACCTGCAGCACGAAACAGTTTTAGCTGTGTTGAAAGATAAGTGGCGTGCTGACCTCCAATACGAGGGAAAGCCGCCCAGTCATTGCCTGCACCTTTGGGATCATGACAGCCCGCACAAGGAATGATGCCTCGAGTCTTGTCGCCACCCAAATAGAGCTTTTGAGCAAGATCATTGGTCGCTTTATTGCCATAGCCTGGCAACCAAGGGGCTTGACTGGCATAATAACCTGCCACATTTGCTAAGTCTTGCTGAGTAAAGCCTACCAATTGTGCTTCCATGATGCCATTCTTTCTGGCACCTGTTTTGAAGTCCACAAGTTGCTTATAAAGATATTTAATGTTTTGACCGCCTAAGTTTGGCTGAGCGGGAGCGACCGAGACACCGTTAGCACCGTGACAAGCAGCACAGTTAGCTTCTACGATGGCTTTACCTGCTTCAATGTTAAAGGCAGGAACGGTTGGAGCGGCAGCGACATTTAAAGTGGCAAAACCAAAACCTGTGGCAAGCAACACTTTGGCCAGCATGGTCTTCGATGACAAATTCATGGCTTTCATGACAATATCCTACTAACTTTGGGTAAATCCCATGTTTTGGGTGTTGTATTTTTAGCTTTGGCTAAATCAATCAATTTAAAATTTTGCCTATTATACCAAGACTTGACCAAATTTTCCTACAAAAAATGTGGTTTTGGCAACATTTTTTTCAAAAATATGAAAATTAACCACAAAAACAGATACACGTCAGGTTGCTCAACAACATTATAGCCATCAAAGAACCTCATGAATCATCTGATAAGACAGATAGGTTGTTCTTACCATGGCTTAGGTGATGCCCCACTTTTTATTTTTCCATGTACTCAATGAGCGCTCTAAAATCATCATCGCTACATGTCTGGCACAGCCCCTTAGCGGGCATTTGAGGCATGCCTTTCTTGGTATTTTTAACCAAAGCATCCATGCCTTTTTGGGTTTTTAGTTTGCTCCATGTGGCTTTATCACCCTTTTTGGGAGCATTAAGAGCACCACTGTCATGACAAGTAGCACAAGTCTGCTTATACGTCGTGGCGACATCAGCATGGCTCGTGCTTGCCATCAAGAAAACACCAACAAAACCAACTTTTAAGAATTTTAGCATGATTGCTCCTAAGTAGGGCTTTTATCTTGGATGTCTCTAAGTTTGGACGCCTAAGCTTGACTCTAGTTCATATTCATTCTAGAACATCCAAGCTTAAATGTTTAAACTTAACTATTTAAGTTTAGGTGTCTGGCTTAGATAACTGTGACATCTTAGGTATTTGAATAAAGGGTTTCACACAATATATGTCAAAATAAGATAAGCCAATCAAGATAAGCCAATATGGTTCTATTATCCAACTTTTTGGTTAAGTTACAAGGCATATTTGGTAACAACAGAAAATGTGTCTTATTTACATCATGTGAGGTGGTGTTACCATTTCATGGTTTCGTGTTTGCCGGTTTCATGCTAAACTATTTTTAAATTTTACGCCCATGAGCCCTTATGAATGCCGACGATTATCTAAAACTCATTCGCCAAACTACCTTCGCCCTATCCGCCCCCACCCTAAAACTCTGTCCACCCGACACAGGTTTTGAGGTAGCTTTCGCTGGGCGTTCTAATGCAGGTAAATCATCCGCCATCAACACCATCACCCACCAAAAACAGCTTGCTCGCTCCTCCAAAACCCCTGGGCGGACACAGATGATTAACTTTTTTAATGTGGGAGCACAAAGCAGTCGCATTGTGGATTTGCCAGGCTACGGCTATGCCCAAGTACCTGAGCAAATGAAAATCAAGTGGCAAAAAGAATTAGAGAATTATTTGGTAAATCGACAAAGTCTGACAGGTTTGGTTTTATTAACTGACATTCGCCACCCCTTAAAGTATTTTGATGAGCAGATGCTGCATTGGGCAAAAGATGGTGAACTGCCTGTTCATGTACTCTTAACTAAGGCTGATAAATTAAAACGAGGGGCACAAAAAACCACGCTGTTGCAAACCAAAAAACAGCTACAAACCTTAGAACTGCCCTTTTCTATACAATTATTTTCATCATTAAACAAAGAAGGCATCGATGAATTGGCGAACGTGATTGGTAACTGGTTGCACTTGGATGATGTGATAAACCAATCAAAAAATGAGCTTGCAGAAAATCCATCAGAAGAAAACCCTCATGAATAAAAGTACAGGCGCTTTGTATATTGTTGCCACACCCATTGGCAATCTAAACGACATCACCACTCGTGCGATAGACACTCTAAAAGTAGTGGATGTCATCGCTTGTGAAGATACTCGAACCAGCGGTAAATTATTAAGTTTTTTTAATATATCCACACCCACCATCGCCTATCACGAGCATAATGCTGACAGCCAAACGCCTAAATTGATAGAGCTGCTGAATCTAGGCAAATCCATCGCCCTAATTTCAGATGCAGGAACACCACTCATCAGCGACCCAGGTTTTCGACTTGTCAAAGCGTGCCATGACAACGAGATTAACGTCTGCCCAATCGTGGGGGCGTGTGCGGTCATCGCCGCTTTGTCAGTAGCAGGTCTACCCTCTGATAAGTTTAGTTTTGTTGGTTTTTTGCCCGCCAAGTCACATGGACGTAAATCCCTCTTACATGACTATAAATCGTACGAAGAAACCTTGATTTTTTATGAAGCTCCGCATCGCATTGTAGAGTGTTTGACTGACATGGCTGAAGTTTTTGGCGGTCAGCGAGAGGCGACTTTATGCCGTGAGATTACCAAAACTTTTGAGACGATCAAAAAATTACCTTTAGCAGATTTATTAAATTTTGTAAAAAATGACCCCAATCAAGAACGTGGCGAAATCGTCCTTGTGGTGGCGGGAAATCACGAAAAACAAATCACAACTGATTATGATGACTGGCTACTTGCCATCGCCAAAGAATTACCCCCAAAAAAGGCAAGCGGTATTGTGGCGGATGTCTTAGGGCTTAAAAAGAGTGAAGTCTATGACAGACTGCTTCAATTAAACACAGGCAGTACACAGGCTAAGTTATGAAATATGATATTGATGACTTATTAAAATCTCATCGCCTTCATCCTAATGATGAAACGCTTTTATCAAAAAATCGCCCTGCATTATATCACTCATATTGATGATAAAAAATATTTGGATTATCTTAATAAGGCATATCAAGCCAAGGCAACGGCTTTTACCATCAATAATTATGCTCACCACTTGGCTGGCGAAAATATGGTGAGCAAGAAAAATCCTTACAAATCATTAAATGCATTTATAAGATACAAATAAACTCTTTTTATCCTTATGCTACTTATGCTCAAATACTATTTAGCACAGGACAAATAGACAATCCCAATAACATCAGCCAAGATAGACATCATAAAATCATTGAGCTTATTGAAATTATCCTTGATAAGTTTAAGGATTTTCCCACAAAATATCAATATAGCCAATTTGACAAAAAAGATTTTTATTAGTAATAACATCATTGTCAGTCAAATCATGGCAGGTCAATTTGATACGATTGATAGATTGTTTGATGATATTTATCAAGATATTGAATTTGCTCATAAAAATCTTGGCAGCTTTCATGACCTAAATGATATTTATGAGTGGCATGATAAGATTTTTTTAAATCATGTTTATTTTTATCTATTAGATGATAATCACTCAAAAGTTTATGAGCTGTTAGCACTTATTAAGCAGCTAGATAATACTGATGATTTAGACATCGCTTATGTTTATTCGCTATTAAATGATGAAAAATCGTGCTTTGAGTTAATTGGCTGGGATAATCCTGATACCTTTGATATTGACAATCTAAACATCGGTTTTGATGCCATTTGGTATTTGATTTATCAGCATTATCCCACTCTTTGGCTATCCAAAATAAAACATGAAATACAGACCAAAATTAATTGGCTAGATGAAGAGAGACAGAATTTTAATTCCAATTGGCAAAAATCGATATCAATAATCACAAAGAAATATTAGCATCTTATCAGGCTGATATTAACGATTACCGACGGCTTTTAGTCAAAAGCGAGCCCGATAAACCTCATCTAGATATTAAAAACCTCTTAAATTATTTTTGGTCATGTTATTTATTTGGTTGCAGTTTACATCATAATTTGCCTAATGATGATATTTGACGTATAATAATTTTTTAATTTGGAGAATTCTCATGACCCTAAAAGACACCCTAACCGAAGCCGTTAAAACCGCCATGAAAGCCAAAGAAATGGATAAAGTTAAAGTGCTGCGTAATGTACAAGCCGTCATCAAACAGATTGAGATTGATGAACAAATCAGCCTAGATGATAAAGGCGTATTGGCACTTCTACAAAAACAAATCAAACAACGTAATGAATCCTTGGCGATTTATAAGGATAATGAGCGTGATGATTTAGCTCAAAAAGAGCAGTTTGAGATTGATGTGATTACTCAGTTTTTGCCCGCCCAGCTGTCCGAAAACGAACTTGTTACCATTATTAGTGCGACCATTGACGAACTGGACGCATCTGACATGAAAGACATGGGGCGGGTCATGAATGCCGTCAAGGATAAAACATCAGGACAAGCCGACCCTGCGGTGATTTCGGGTTTGGTCAAAAAGGCATTGACTGCTTGATTTTGTTTTCCAATACTGTCAAATGATTGATTTGGCAGTATTTTTATTTGGAGTTTTTATGAAATTTAGTTTTGCCTCTGACAATTATTCAGGTATTCACCCCACTATTTTAGAATCCATCAGCCAAGCCAATCATGGACACAGCGCCGCTTATGGAGCAGATGAGTACAGTAGCACCTTAGATACACTCATCAAACAACACTTTGGTGAAACAGCGACCTGCTACCCCGTTTTTAACGGCACAGGGGCGAATGTCATCGCCCTATCGGCTCTATCACCACGTTTTGGGGCGGTTTTGTGTGCCGATACCGCTCACATTCACAACGATGAGAGTAATGCGCCTGAGTACATTGGAGGACTAAAGTTATTTGCCCTACCCACGCCTGACGGCAAATTGACCCCCGAACTTATCCAGCAAAAAGCTTATCATCTAGGCAACGAACACAATGCCCAACCTGCGGTGGTATATCTAAGCCTAACCACCGAACTTGGAACATGTTATGACTTGGATGAGCTACAAACAATCGTCAAGACGGCTCATGGATTGGGGATGGCGGTATATGTTGATGGAGCCAGACTATCCAATGCGTGTGCATCTCTTAAATGTACACTCAAGGACATCGCCAATACAGGCGTAGATATGCTCAGCCTTGGTGGCACCAAAAATGGTCTGATGATAGGCGAGTGTCTGGTGGTGCTAAATCCCATCTACGACCCAGCTATGAAATACCTGCGTAAGCTAAATATGCAACTGGGGTCTAAACTGCGGTTTATCTCAGCTCAATTCATCACATGGTTAGAAAGCGGTTTGTGGTTGGAGCTTGCCCATCACAGTAATGCGATGGCACGACGTCTGTATGATGGCTTAAAAGATATCGATGGCGTGCAGATTACGCAAAGAGTGGCGTCAAATGCGGTATTTGTGATTTTGCCCATGACCATTAAAGATACGCTACAAAAAACTTATCACTTTTATGATTGGAATGTGGCAACAGGTGAGGTGCGACTGATGACCAGTTTTGATACCACGCCTGAGCAAGTAGATGAGTTTTTGCATGCCGCCCAAGCCCTGCTGTCTAACCCATGAATGAATCTGGGCTTGAGTAGGCAGTAGAACGCATCCATGTCATGTACCCCGTGTCTTTAGGGCTTAAAATCCCTAGCTCTGACTATCTCCAACTTTTCTTTTTCTAGGGTGGCAAGCAGGCTTGGTGCATGTGTTTTGGCATATGTCTGGGCTTGAGCATTGGACTGCAGTGCTCCTTGATATTTACCCATCCACAGCTCTACATGGCTACGGGCTTGTAGAGCGTAGATGGCAGCAAGTGTTCTATCCATGCCAGACTTTTCATGGGCTTTTTGTATGAGTGTCCATGCTTGTATGTCGTGACTGGCTCGTTCAACCAATGGCTGAACAAGGGATAATGCCTTGTCGGTCTCACCCACACCAATGTAAGCCTCTGCCAGTAGTAGGCTCAAGTCTCGCCTTTCAGGGTACACCGCTTGACATGATGATAACGCCTGCACCGCTTGAGCATGATCACCTTTTTTGGTAAACACATGAGCATGAGTGATGCAAGTTAAGGGATCGGACTTATCAAACTTACCCAAGGCAAGTATCTGCTCTGCCTCATGAAAGCGTGCATTATCCGCGAGATATGCCACTAGGGCAAGTCGAGCACCTTCACTACGCTTAGCATGAATGGTAAGCTCATCCACCCCTGATTTTTTAGTGAGATAACGCAGTCGCCACGTCAGTTTATCAAAGAGTTTTGCCTGATGTTCTTTCATCACCATTTTGGGGACAGGATGACCTTGGACGCGGCTCATGGATTCGCTCAATCGCTCAGAGGTAAAGGGATGCGACTGAATAAAACTTGGCATAAAAGCATTCTTAGTAGTGGTCAAAGACACTTGTTTATACAACCGCTCAAAAAAACGTGGCATCGCTGATGCGTCATAACCTGCTTGTACCAAAATTTGCTGTCCCACTCTGTCCGCCTCTCGCTCATGTTCACGGCTGTGCATGGCTGCCGTCTCTGCTGTGGCAGTCTGCGACCCTATCATTGCTGCTGCTGCCACATCACCACTGACTGAACTGGCCGCCAAAGCCGCCAATAATCCTCCGATTTGTAAGGCGATGAGCTTCTTACTGTTATCTTGGCTGTGCTCATAATGACGTTGGGATAAGTGAGCTATTTCATGTGCTAAGACGCTTGCCACTTCATCTAACTCGCCTGCTGCGAGTATTGTACCTGTGTTAATACCAATCAGCCCTCCTGGCACGGCAAAGGCGTTAATACCACCATCGTTGATGATGGGGGTGGCAATGAGTGGTTGTGTGCGAACCACAGCGTTCATTTGTGCAGTCATGTCACTGATGACTTGGTTAGACCATGGGTCATCTATCAAGGACATGGATGCATTGACCTGTCTTAATGCCCACAAAGCGATTTGACGGTTGATGTGCTGCTCATTAAAACGACTGCCTGTGACAATATTCGGTGCAAGGGTAGTTGGGTTCTGTCTGTTGCTGTACAAGTGATGATATTGCCCATGCTCATTAATGGGAGTGTTGGTTGTGATTTTGGGTTGATAGTCAAACTCGCCCAGATGCTTTTGATAAATAAGCGGCTGAGTACTTTTTGTCATACCATCAGTAATACCCCCATCCTGAGCATGACCAACCGATACCATCAATAAAGCAGTTAGAGCAACCAAAAGAGTGTGACAAGCCATGACAAATCCTTGAAATGAAATAATTTTTACTGCCATTGACGCAGTTTACTGCTTAGGTAACTGCTTGGATAGGCTTTGATGCATCGGAGGTAGGCGTTTTAGTAGCATGAACAATAACACATTGATGACGGCAAGTAGCACGGTCTCAAAAGCAAACCCCATCCAAACCATCGCCGGAGCATGCTCATAAATCCTTAGCATCAAAAACACCCCAGCACTCGCCAAATAGACCAGTGTCATCATGCTCAGTATGATGAGAGGATATGGCGAATTACCTCGCCATACAGCCAGCGTAAAAATAAAGACCGGCAACAGCACCAAGACTTGCCAAAAAACACCCTTGAGCACTCCTAGGCTAATACCCATCTCTGTCGCCATGCCCACAAGCACAGGGTACACAACCAAACGATACACAAGCCATACCACCCATAAGATTTGTAATTTCTGATGAATGGCAGTGATGGCTTTTCGAGGCTGAGCAGGCTGATTAATTTTGGCTGATGTCATGAGAGTGATGATGTTTTTTACTTGGTTGTTATTATACCCAACTTTTAGGGCGAATGCTTAGGCAATGACATCCTACAGCTTGTCACGATGTCATTGGCTGTTATGATGATTGGTTTTATCTTTAAATAAATTACTGATTTATATAGTTATTTTTTATGATATACCATGCTTTTGGCGGGTGAGTATGATTTTTTATAAAATTGATACACAAAATAAAGCAATTTTATTGTAATATTTGTTACACTAGAGAAATTTAATAAAGCAGTAATAGCTTGTTAATTTAGTGACTTATTGATTTCACTCAAACATACTTAATAAATTCAGCCTCTGTCAGCCAGTCCATTACCATGAATCAACTACTAGACAAATTGCCTTTTGCACATCAGCCTTGGTTTATGTATATTCGTCTTTTGGTACGTCATTTTTTGGATGATAACTGCACTCAAAAAGCATCCAGCTTGACCTACACCACTTTGCTATCACTTGTGCCGATTTTGACGGTCATGCTTGTGGTATTTTCTAGTGTGCCCGCCTTAGAGAGTGTTCGTGAGCAGGTGCAATTGGCAATTTATCGTAACCTCATGCCCTCATCTGTGGCAACCATTAGCCAACACATGAGTAGTTTTGCCCAAAAATCGAGCAACTTGGGCATCATCGGTGTGGCAGGGGTTTTTGTGACCACCATTCTCACGCTCATGACCATTGAAACGGCATTTAATCAAATTTGGCGAGTATCAGAACGCTCAGGTGGCATGGCAAGCGTGGTGCGTTATTGGACAATGATTACGGTAGCCCCCATCATTTTAGGCGTGGCATTTGGTGCCTCCAGCACCATTTCTGGACTGAGTTTTCTAAATCAGCAAATTGCAGGTTATGGCATTGATTGGGGGATTTGGGCACAGATTATCTCATTTTTATTCACGATGGGTGGTTTTGTTGCCATGTATTGGTTCATCCCCAAGGTTAAAGTTCCCATCAAAAATGCCGTCATCGCTGGGGTCGTGGTTGCCATACTTTTCGAAGCCTTAAAGATGGTTTTTGGCACCATTATGACAAATTTTACCAGCTATGAAGCGATTTATGGGGCATTTGCTGCCATTCCTGTGTTTTTGATGTGGTTGTATTTATCATGGAATCTGATTTTGCTCGGGGTGGAGATTAGTTACACGCTAACCATTTTTGACAGCAAGGAGATGACAGTACGTCATCCCTTATTAAGCTTGCTTGATATGTTAAATTTGATATACAAGCGTCATCAAGTCGGTGAAACTGTCAGTGAGGCAGATTTACGCCGCGTACTTGGGCGTAAAGAGCTGCCCAAATGGAATCTTTATATTGATGAGCTCATCGCCAATGAGCTCATCACACGTACCAAAGATGACGAATACGTACTAAGAACCGATTTACACACGATTAGTCTATGGCAGTTTTATAAAAGTATGCCCTATCCACTGCCGATTAAAGATGAGATGTCCCAGTTTCATCAGGCAGATTATGACCCATGGCGTGTTGAAATCTATCACAACCTAGAACGCATCGAGGGCATTGCTAAAGATGAGCTTGATATGTCACTGGCGGAGTTGTTTAAAACTGCTCCACTCAGAGCCAAAGAGTCGCCTGTGCGTCTGGTCGCTCACGGCACGAACAATAATAGCGACACAGAAGGTTTTAATGCCAATGCCAAGCGTGTGGTGGATGAACATGGCAATCAGGTGGTCATTCCAACTGGACAAGCCAGTTTTACTGAGAGCAACGTCACCAAAGCGGTCAGGCTCGCCAAAAAGGGTTGGCATTGGTATGGACGAGGCAAAAAAGTCGTCAAAGATGTTAAAAAAGGCATGGACGGATAAGGCTGACGCTTAAGGTTAATAGCCTCTATTTTGTAGCCAATCCACTACTTGCAACAATAAATTATCATCACCAAGTGCCACTACCTGATCTCTTGCCTTATCAAACAGCTCGTCAGCATAAGCACGTGCTTGTGCCACCCCTAATAGAGTAACATAAGTGGATTTTTGTAATTTTTCATCACTGCCTGAGGGCTTGCCTAAGGTTTTGGTATCTGCCACCACATCCAACACGTCATCTTGGACTTGATAAGCAAGTCCGATGAGCTGTGCAAAACTTGTCAACGCCTCTTGCAAGTCAGCTGGTGCGTCAGCACACACCGCACCCATCAGAACACTTGCCGTGATGAGCGCTCCTGTCTTATCATGATGAATTGCCTCTAGCTCCTGCTGACTTAGCCTTTTCTGTTCGCCATTTAGATCGGCTTGCTGACCTGCTACCATTCGTCTGGCACTCGGTGCAAGGATTTGAAGTAGCGCACCAACCAACTCATGAGAAACCTCTCCAAAGGGATATTTTCCACCGAGCACCTCAAATGCCAAAGATTGTAGGACATCACCAACCAACATGGCAACAGCTTCGCCATAGACTACATGACATGTTGGTTGACCACGACGCAAGTCATCATCGTCCATGCAGGGCAAATCATCGTGCACTAACGAATATCCGTGCACACATTCTATGGCAAGCATCGCACGGCGTGATGCTCCAAACCCAATCTCGTTTGTCTTGCCTCCTGCCGCCAAAAACGTCGCAAACAGCAATAAAGGTCGAACCCTCTTACCACCGTTTGTGATGGCATAATAAGATGCCTCACCTAAGGGATTGGGCAGTGCTACCGCCTCAAAGAGCGTTTTAAAATCCGCCATGAGCTGATGTCTGACAAAATCTTGTACAGCATTTAAACTTCTTAAATCTTTATAATCTTGCATGGCTTTTGAATCTTTTTTTTGCAGAATCTATCATGACAATCCCCAAACCAACTCCCTCTCCTATCATAACCCAAAATAAGGCTCACGAGGGCAAAAATTCCGATGCGGGTCAATTTTTAATACATTGAATGAATTTCAAACAAAAACCCTGCCAAACTGACAGGGCTTTATGACCACTTAAGGCATTAAGCGTCTTTTTTGGCACCCAACTTTTCTTTGATACGTGCTGATTTACCAGAACGGTCACGTAGATAGTAAAGCTTGGCACGACGAACGTCACCACGACGTTTCACTTCAATACCACCAATGATGGGTGAATGCAACTGGAATGCACGCTCAACACCCACACCACTTGAAATTTTACGAACGGTAAATGATGAATTTAACCCACGGTTACGCTTAGCAATGACCACACCTTCAAAGGCTTGCAGACGTTCTTTATCGCCTTCTTGAACACGCACTTTAACTACCACGGTGTCACCAGGGGCAAATGAGGGATGGTCTTTTAGTTGAGATTGTTCGATTTGTTGAACTAGGGGGTGTTTGTTACTCATGGAATGCTCCAATAAATGACATAGGCTCATACCTTTCTATCATGGCTCAAAGGTCGCATATCATATCATCATCAGATTGAAAAACTCAATCTACGTCCGAGCCACGCGGACACATAAACGCCTTATTATAATAAAGTTGCTCATAAAAATCAAGGCTTATTTTGCTCGCTCAACCACCTTGCCTGCTCGTTGTTCGGAGAAAATTTTGCCCAAAGGTCAGGGCGACGCATTTTGGTGCGTTTGACTTGTTCCAAAAACCGCCATTTTGCAATATTGGCATGATGCCCTGATAGCAGAACTTCAGGCACACGCTCACCATGAAACTCATGAGGGCGGGTATAATGCGGGCAGTCTAACAGTCCATCAACAAAGCTGTCTTCTACTGCTGACTTATCATCATTCATCACCTCAGGCAGTCGCCGTATTACGCTGTCCATCAAAACCATGGCAGGCAACTCGCCTCCTGTCAGTAC
>JBHCHC010000205.1:0-4749 GCA_041802645.1 Moraxella sp.
AGGCTGGCAAAAATCCGTTAATATTCATGGCGGTGAGGGTAATGACACCATCACCACGGGTATAGCCAATGACCGTTTGGAGGGTGGCAGTGGCAATGACACTTTAAATGGTAACGATGGCGATGATTTGCTACTCGGTCAAGAGGGTAATGACAGACTGTTTGGTGGCAATGGCGATGACATCCTAAATGGCGGTGCTGGGAATGACTATCTGCAAGGAGGTGCAGGAGCAGATACTTTTGTATTTTCTTGGGGTGAGGATCTTGTGGTGGATTTCAGTCAAATTGGTTTTGATAAGATTGCTGATTTTAATCTTGATCACGGAGATAAGATTGACCTAAGAGCGTTATTTGATGATGAGCTGGATTTAACGAATTTTAGTGATTATATCTATTTTGAAAAATCAGCTGCCAGCAACATTGCCATGATGATTGATGTTGATGGTAGGGGTGAGGCGTTTGAAAAAATAGCAATCGCTGACATATACTCAAATAACATCAGTAGCACACTAAACAAACTCAATCAAGGAGAGGGTTTGATTTTATAAGTACTCAATAAAAAATAAGGCATCATCATGATGCCTTATTTTTTTGTTGAAGACGATTATTCTAGACCATATTTTTGAGCAATGATTTTTGCCTTGTCATTTTTGGTCGGCCCATCAATGCCTTTATTTGATGTTTTTGGTAGCTCGTTATTATTTTTTATCCACCAAAAAGATGCAGTTGATTTTTTAGTATAAAATCAAATTCAGACAGATTTTTTTTTGTAAATTTTAAAAAATTCATAAAAAAATACATGACAGCAACAAAAAAGCAAGCTATAATCAGTGTCGCAATAATGATGGCGATACAATTGATTTATTAAATTATTGTCATAAACAATCCAAAATCATGATGGCGTATGATGACCCACCTAGAATCTGCTATGGGTCAGGGATAAGGAAAGATTATCAGAATAATTGAATGAATTGATGGTATTTTAAGATTGTCACGTGTTTTAAAAAAATGTTTTTTTGATATGCAAGACGCATGAAAAAACAAGGAATTTAAAACATATTTCTCACAACGATAGGAGGTTTTGTGAGCGATGTCCAATCTGATTTAACCGACAAGCAAATCCAAGAATATGCCACAAAAAGCTATGAAGAACTGCACAGACCTTCATCGGTTTTTGATTCTCGCGATGCTTATCTAAAACACGAACTGCAAATCATGAAGCCTAAGCGGTGGAAGATTAATTTGCCTTTTCGTGATTATCGTTTTGAATTTGAAGATGCCATTCCTGCAATGGCAGGTATGATAGGAAAAATCGTCATGGTAGGGGCGATGGCAGCAGCATTTGCCGCTCCTCTTGGTTTGGGTGAGGATTTCGTCCTCCAAAATGTCCGCTATGAGATGATTATCGCTGCCATATTCGTACTTATTTTTTCAGGTCTACTCCTACCAACCTCTAACTTACCAGGCACACACGGTCCTCTCATTCCTTTGATTCCTGTGGTGGTGGCAGCAGGTGGGCATCCCCTTGCTTTTGGGGTGCTCATCGGAGTGTTTGGGCTGATTATGGCGGTGTTAAAAGGTGGTAGCTTGATGTCTAAGCTTACCAGTAATGGGGTGGCAGGAGGGTTGTTGCTCTATTTGGGCTTTGTGGGGCTGATTGCCCAAGTAAAGAACATGATTGCATGGGCAGATGAGATAGGACTGCCGCACATCGCATTCATCATCATCTTGGCAACCATCATCATGTATGCTCTACTTGAACATTGGCAAAAACGTTGGCTTGCTGTGCCGATAGGCTGTGCATTGGCTGGTTTTTTGGCATTCATTCTTGGTGCTCCGTTTGAGTTCAAGACCGAACCAGGACTGCCACCTCTTAGCCCAACATATTGGTGGGGCGAGGATACTGGTTGGACGCTGGGTCTGCCCGATTTAAAAGCCTTCATCGTGGTATTTCCTTTTGCGGTCTTGGCAGTTGCGATGTGGCCACCAGACTTTTTGGGTCATAAGGTCTTTCAACAAATCAGCTATCCTAAGCACTCCGAGCGTACACATATGAATATTGATGATACCACCATTGCTTGCTCCATCCGTCAAGTGGTGGGTTCGGTGCTCGGCGGTGCAAACTTTACCTCATCATGGGGAACTTACATCGTTCCTGCCTCGATTGCCAAGCGTCCGATTCCTGCAGGGGCGATTTTGACGGCAGTATTTTGTATCGTGGCTGCTATTTGGGGGTATCCGATGGATTTGGCGGTATGGCAACCTGTGTTATCGACAGCACTCATTGTGGCAGTGTTTGTACCACTTTTGGAGGCGGGCATGGAGATGACACGCAAGGGTAAGACCACACAATCCGCTGCCATCGTGGTATTTTCATCGGCACTGGTCAATCCTGTATTTGGATGGTCACTCACCATGATGCTTGATAACTTAGGCTTGATAGGCGATAAAGAGCGTAGTCGTGATTTGGGACTGTCAGGACGTGTGGTCATTCCTGTAGTTGGTTTTGTCATATTATGTATTGCCATGGGTGCGGTAGGGATGTTTCCCGGTGTCCCAGCGATGTTACCACAATTTAGAATGTAAGCGAAAAATCAGACACTCTAATGGTTTGCTCAGCTCAAAAATAAGGCGTGAATTGATGTCACGCCTTATTTTTATGAAAAAAAGGGTTATCAGAGAGGAGCGGTTAGATGGTCTGATTTGGTATTTTTCTCTCCCACCTGATTTCCTACCAAAAAAGCCACTAGCCCAATCAGTAGTGCGGGTACGACTGCGTGCAAATCCCAAAAAGCGATTTTAAAGTAAGCGATGATGACATAACTGCCTAGACCTGCCACCATTGACCAAATTGCGCCTGTGGCATTGGCTTTTTTATAATACAAGCCAAAGATGAGTACCCATAAAAATGTCGCCTCTAAGCCACCAAAAGACAGTAGATTTAACCAAATGAGCATCTCTGGCGGGTTGAGCATGGCAACGACTGCCAAAATCATGGTAAAGCCAAGAGTTAAAGTGGTGGAGTAGCGTTTGATTTTAGCCTCATTACCAATCGCATCGGGCTTGATGGATAGATATAAGTCTTTAATAAGCGTGCTTGATGATTGTATCAACATAGAGTCAATCGAGGACATAATCGCTGCCATGGGTGCTGCCAGAAATATCCCTGCCACAAAAGGAGGTAGCACCGTCATCATCAGCGTAGGGATGACTTTATCAGGCACATCAAGTTCAGGTATAACCGCACGAGCGAGCACTCCTGCTAGATGCATGCCTAGTACAAGCACCGTCATTACCGCCGTGCCTACCCAAATACCCCGATGTAATGAGCGGCTGTCCTTGTATGCCATGGCACGCACAGCGGTATGAGGCAGACCAATCAAGCCAAAGCACACCAACACCCAAAAGGACAGCATAAATGTCGCTGATAGTTTATCATCAACACCTGTTGGAGTGAGGAGTTTTGGGTCAATGCTGTACAGTGTCGTCATGGCTTTTTCAATACCTCCTGTGGCAATGACTGTCCCTCCAAGCAGTAGGACGGTGCCAATCAGCATGACAAGACCCTGCACTGTATCGGTCAGAACCACCGCCCGAAAACCACCAATAAAAGTATAAAGCCCAACCACCAAAGCAAATATGGCGATGGAGTGCTGATAGGGTAGCCCTAAAGTGGTCTCTAGCAGACGACCTGCACCGATGAACTGCACCACCATCATACCAAAAAATGCCAGCAACAGCGACAGACACGCAAGCCATACAACGAGACGGTTCTGGTAGCGAGCGAATAATAGGTCATTTATGGTGATACTGCTTGTTTGACGTGCGAGTATGGCAAATTTTTTGCCGAGCGTGCCGAGCGTGAGCCATACTGCAGGCACCTGTATCATGGACAACAGCACCCAACCAAGGCCATATTTATAGGCGGCACCAGGTCCACCGATGAATGAGCTTGCCGAGACATATGTGGCGACGGTTGTCATGGCAAGCACGAAGCCTGACATCGAGCGACTGCCTAGGTAATACTCATTTAAAAACCCTTCTTTTTGGCGTTGTTGGTAGGCACGCCAAGCCACACCAAAGACAAAAAACAGATAGAGAACCAAGGGGGTGAGAATTTCAAGATTTAAATGCATTACTGCTCCTCTGATGTGTTGGCATGCTCATCAAAGGGTCTATCTAAGTCGATGTCTTGATAGATTATTTTTAGTACTGTCATGCTGATTAAGATAAAAATTAATGGCAAGAAAACACAGCTTAACTCAAACCATAAAGGAAAGCCCAAAAGCCCCACACCATTTGGCATGAAATATCCAAACACCACCCAGCCTGCCATGTAGATGAGTGTCAGATAAAGCGACCATTTGGCTTCAGTGTTTAATTGGCGATGCAGAGCGTGATTAAATTTGAGGGGATTTGGTGGTGACATCTTGCATCCTTACAAAGATAATGAAAAATGCACGAATTTTAGCACAAAATAGTCAAATTGAGTTTTTTAATGTCAAAAAGAACTGATAAAACTTCATAAAAAGACCCTAACATGGCGTTAGGGTCTTTTGGTGTAAATATGATTAAGCGTTCAGGCTTAATTAGCCTTTTAGTGCTTTAATGGCTTTGTTTAGGCGACTCTTATGGCGAGCAGCTTTATTTTTGTGAATGATGCCTTTGTCAGCCATGCGGTCAATCACAGGAACGGCTTTGTTATAGGCTTCGGTCGCTAGTTCGTACGATTTAGCTTCAACAGCAGCAA
>JBHCHC010000206.1:0-5105 GCA_041802645.1 Moraxella sp.
ACTTTGGCACGCTTGAGCCAGCGCAGCGCGCCCAGCGCATGGGTCGCGACCCCAGAAACGGCCAACAAATCACTATTGAGGCCGCCAAAACGGTGAAATTCAAGCCATCAAAACACTTAAAACACAAAATAAATGCCAAACGGTCCGTGAGAAAGGCAGTACTGACTGTACCGCATGATAACAGCTAAGGAGATTGATATGAAAGAGTTTAAAGTAGGCGATAAGGTGTATTGTCCAATTATCGGAAACAAAGTATATAAACTAAGTGAATCAATCAGTCTTTCATCCTTTATGGTTGATAAGAGTTATCCGATTGGGATAGAACAAGATTCTCATCATACACCATTTACGGCTAACGGTTTTTACCTCCCTAGCCACAAAAAACCCAGTTTACTTCATGCAACAGCAGAAAACCACGCAAAACTAGAAGCATTCTACGAAGAAGAATTTGAAAAACCGCCTGCACCGCCGACAAGCAAAGAGATTATTCAGGCGATGCTTGAGCGTGGGGATAAGTTTGTGGCATGTTGGGTTAGCAACATAGACGAATACCCAAGTCCGACGGATTGTTGCAGATTAATTGCAACAATGGGTTACTTAGATGATGACAAATTTTGCTCTATTTTTAGTAAGTGGAAATATGCAACACCATTTGACATACGCACGGGCAAGCCAATCACGGAGTTACCCACATGAAATCCCGCAAACAAAAACTTGCCAAAAAAGCCAAACAAGGCCTGCGCAATTATCAGCGCAAGCTTGACCATGAAATCAGACTACAATCAGAGCTTGGCACAGAACGCTTTGGCTATTGGCAATTCCCACTGTACGGTGTCAGTGCCCGTGAAGTGTATGCCCGCAGCACTTGGTTTGGTGATTGGCAACAAGACAAGCCACCACAGGGCAAGCGTGTGTATCACATCGAGATTGTGATCAAAGAAAAGGTAGTCAATCGCACTTTTGTCGTTGGCTATCGCACCGAGCCCTGTCATTTTGGGGATATTTACGGCGTGGTGGTCAATCATTTGGATGAATTATACGAGCAAAACCCACAGCTAAGCCCAAATAGCTACCAGAGTTTTGCAAGAATTAGAACTTAGGAGTAAACTATGACTGAACAACCCAAACTGCTTAAAATGAAAGAAGTTGAAGACATGATCGGCTTTAAAAAAGATTTTATTTTCCGCAGGCTGAAAACTGGGGAATTTCCACAGCCTATCAAATTTGGACGCCTCAATCGTTGGCGGTTATCCGATATTGAAAATTGGCTGCGTCAGCAATGATGATCACCCTGCCAAATACGGCAGGGTTTTTCTTTTAGTAGTATGTTAAGTAGTATTTTTATGGATTCAATAAGAAATAACAATATAAAACAATAACTTATGATTTATAAAGACATCTTCCAGTCAAACTACACATTAAATCCATAACATTCTATACTTGTCGATATTTTTCTCTTAATCTGTTGATTTTTATAAATAATCTATTTTTATGCTCTGTTATTGTCGCCGATTATCGCTTGTCATCTGTTAATTTTAGTAGTATATTTGGTAGTATAAAAGTGGAGCTACTACCATGAGACAGATCAAACCTTTGTCCATCAAACAAATCGATGCCGCCAAACCCACTGATAAGCCCTACCGATTATATGACGGTAACGGCTTGTCGCTGCTGATCAATCAGACGAGCAAAATTTGGCATTTTAACTATTATAAACCGTTTACCAAAAAGCGTACGGTCATCTCATTGGGCAGTTATCCGATTGTCAGTTTGGCGATGGCTCGTGCTAAGCGTGATGAATTTCAAGCACTGCTCAGTCAAGACATTGACCCACAAAAGCATCGCGCCGAGCAAGCCAAAACCGCCGCCCAAGATGCCAAAAACACCTTTGGCTCTGTCAGCGAGATGTGGCTATCACAGCAAAGATACGCACCAAACACCCTATCAGGTGCCAAGCGATATTTGCGATATGCCAACCAATTTTTGGCAAATAAACCCATCGCCGAGATTGACCACTATGACATCATCACCATCTGCCAAGCCATCGAAGAAAACCACGGTAGTTTGATGGCCAGCGGTGTCAAAATCAAAATATCACAAGTGCTGGATTTTGCCATCTCGCGCATGATGATCAGCCAAAACATCGCGCGCACCATCAGACAAACCCACAAACCACACATCAAAGGCCACAATCCTGCCATCACCGACCCCAGACAATTTGCAAAACTGTTACAACATATCAATAATTTACAGCAGCCATCTTTTATCACCAAGCAGTATCTGCGCTTATTACCGTACTTATTCGTTCGCCCTGGTGAGCTTAGCACAATGAAAGTCAGCGATATTGATTTTGAGCTCAAGCAGTGGCGATACACGCCTGCCAAAACATCGCGCCTAAGCCGTGAGTTAATTGTGCCTTTATCCACACAAGTCATGCAAATCATCCAAAGCTGCATGGATTACCACGGCCAAGATTATGTGTTTTATTCGCCCAGATCCAAGCGCGGACACATCAGCCACAAGCCATCAGCCAAGTATTTTCGTGAGCATTTTCAAGGTGAGCAGACATTGCACGGCCTGCGCGCATCTGCCAAAACCATACTTGAAGAAGTCTTAGAATACGACCCCAGATTTGTGGAGATGCAGCTGGGTCATGCGGTCAAAGACATGAACGGCACTGCCTACAATCGCGCCAAATACATCAAACAGCGCACCGCCATGATGCAAGCATGGGCGGATTATTTAGATAGCCTAATTGACAACAAAAACGGCTGACACCTGCCAGCCGTATCAATTTTATCCAAACTGTTAGTTGGATTTTATTGGATCAAGCCCATTTAAACTGGCGTCATAATCATTTAAATCAATCACATCCCCATCGGTTGAAATCTGCCAGACGCTTGTATTGGCTGGTATGATACCTAGGTGCTGTTTGCGATAATCATCAGCAATCACCAAGATTGCAAAATCATCATAAGCACCATAGCCATCAAACACACTATAGACATCAACGACCTGCTTGGGGTATTGCGTGCGACGATAAAAGGCGGTTTCACTCTCACCGCCAGCAGTTGCAATCACTCGCTCTACAGCGGGCAAGTAAGCACCAAAGCCAAGCCAATAATCGATGCCGCGATCTGAAAAAAGCTTGGCATTATCATAAAACGACTGCAAAATAACAGCCAGCCGTTGATCTTGATCAATGCCTTTTTGCTCAAATATCAGACGGTATCGCTCAACCAACTGATCATGTTTGGCATTCGGGGTAAAAAAATCAATCATCATAAATCCTTTAAAAAAACTTGTTAAATTGTAGCAAATTTGGTGAATTTTGCCTATCCTTGATGGCCGACAAGGATAGGCTTTTGATTTAAGCGTACTTTTTTGGGGTCTGTGCAGTGATGGTGTCAAAATCCCACCAATTCTGGCTGGTTAATTTGTCCAGATCATCGACTGGCACAATCCAGATGGATTGCTCACGATTCCACTCATACAGATTTTTGCCTTTTTCGTCTTGGCCGATGATTTGCTTTAGCTGCTCTTTGTGGCTTTTGAGCTGCCATCCGCCATCGTGCAAGCCAATGACCATCACACCCTGTTTATTCGCCACGCCAAGCGCTTGTGCCTGCTCATAAAAATGCGCTTTTTTGGCAATGATAGGATCGGTATCCGCGCGCGCTCCAAGCACTTCTTTGATGCTGTCAATTTCTTTATCGCTAAACACTGATGCCAGATCCTGTTTGAGCAGCTGATCGATATTGCCAATCACATCGCCCCACTTTTCATCAGCCAGTTTTTTGACCAGATCATCATATTCTTTGATGGGGGTAAAGGCGCGTTTTTCCACACCCAAATACCGCTCAATCAAGAAGCCATAATCAAAGCTGGTATTTGCCAGCCATGATACCCCAGTTTTCATCATACCAGCAGCCAGATTGATTTTTAAATCATTGGCCACCAAAAATGGGCGTAAATGATCTTTATAAAACGCATGTTCCATGACCCAGTATTTCTCAAACTGCGCCATGTTTTTACGCTTGATATTGACATACTCACCCTGCTCTGGGCTTTGCTCCACCAAGTGCGCCATTGGGGCATGGTAGGCTTTTTTGATGCGCTCTCGTGTATCATCATCGCTAAAGACCTCCCATGCAGCCTTTTGGCCGTACACCCTGCCGCTTTGTTTATGAATCACTTTATCTGGCTGAACCTCGATCCATTCGTTATCAAAATCACCTTTGGCATCATCGATTCTGGCAAATAGGGCTTGTCGCACCTCATCAAGCAACTCTGAAAAACGATAGTCTTTCTTTTTAAGGTCGTTCATTGTAGCTTCCCTAAAGTCAAAATCCACAAAAAATTCAATGGCGGCTTGGCGTTCGCTTTCTTTGACTTTTGTAAACTGCTCCAACTTATCACGGCCTTGATAGCTTTTGGTTCTAAAATTGACCCCACCATCTGCGTACACTTGAGCAATCGCATAAGCGATTTGATTGTCGTGGCTTTGATAACTGACAATGTCGTTATGATACACCAGCTTACCTTTGTACACAGCAGCGTCAGCATCCACGATCGCTTGGCGTTCCTCACGGCTATAATCACTGTCATCATTGTTCAAGAATGCTTGTTTGGTGGCTTCTTGCATCTGTAGGCGTGATGAGATGATATTTTTGATGCGCTTGGTGGCCTCATTATCGACATTGAGCGCATCGATGAGTGCTTGCTCTTTGTGCCGTCCCAACTCATCCCATTGCTTTGATGACGCAATGCCTTGTGGAAAATTCATTGCCTCACGGATCTTTTTTTCGTCAACAAAGATCTGTTCTATGTCATACATACTGGCGGTTGAGCCATAGCTATTGGCACGATTTTCGGCCTTTTTTTGTACCATTGCCCATAATTCATCGGTTTTCATGCCCGAATAAGCCTCCAGCAGCGTTTTGGCTTTTGCCATTCGTTTTGCTTTGGCAGTATCGCCACCTGCATTACTGCGCACCATCGGGATGATGGTATTGATGTCGTCGAGCAGCTTTTGCTTGAACAGACTGATGAAATCGGTGTTTTGAGCTTGCTGCCGTGCCTTGTCCATGTTATTAAAGATAAAG
>JBHCHC010000207.1:0-6437 GCA_041802645.1 Moraxella sp.
TACTCGCAAACCTTGTTTTTATGATGGGACGTATCAGTATTTGCGTTCGTTGGGCATTAGGGAATTATAAGTTATTCCCCAAATTCCTTAATCCCCTGAATAATCTGACAATGGTCAATATCAGCAGAATGACAATTGATAATGCCTTCAAGTAAGGCTTTGATTTTTTGACATTGCTCGATTTGATGGTCAATTTGGGCAAGGTGCTGTTTGGCAAGCGTATCAGCGATTTGACAAGGATTGCTTGGATTGGCTTGCAAAGTAAGTAGTTCACGTGTTTCATCAAGACTAAAACCAATAGCACGGCACGCCTTAATAAACTGTAATTCATTTAATTGCACTTCACTAAATATCCGATAGCCATTAGTATTTCGCTGTGCAGGTGTGATTAACTTTAGCCGTTCATAATAACGAATGGTCTCAAGATTAACGCCACTTAATTTGGCTAGTTCGCTCATTTTATACATCATTTTTTCCTTGACTCTGTAGTAACTACAGGGTTTATAGTATATCTCATCACATGATAACTTGATAGGGGAACGATGATGGCTTGTACATCTTGCTCACACGATAAATCTCATAAGCAATTATCACCACGTTATAAAAAAGCCTTATGGATTGCTTTGGGGCTAAATTTAGCCATGTTTATCATTGAAATTATGGCAGGGATTAACTCAGGGTCGGTGTCCTTATTATCCGACAGCTTAGATTTTTTTGGCGACAGTGCCAATTATGTGATTAGCTTGATTGTGCTACCGATGGCGTTATCTTATCGTGCCAAAGCGTCTTTGCTTAAAGGGGCGACAATGGGCGGATTTGGACTATTTATTTTGGCAACCACACTGTATCGCCTATGGTATGGTGAAGTTCCAAGTCACAGCGAAATGAGTATTGTCGGTGTACTTGCTTTGTTGGCAAATTTATCGGCACTTTGGGTGTTGTATCATTTTCGTGATGGCGATAGTAATATGAAAAGCGTTTGGCTGTGTTCGCGTAATGATGCCATTGGCAATGTAGCAGTGATTGGGGCAGGTATTGCGGTATATTTTACCAGCTCAAAATATCCTGATTTAATCGTGGCATTTATTTTGGCAAGTTTGGCGTTAAGTGCCAGTTTTACTATTATTAAACAGGCACTCTTGGAATTGGGCTACTTATCCCATGCTAAATCATGATGAAATGGCATTTATGACACAAGCTAGATAAAAAATCATTTCTTGGCATAAGATTTCTGCAAGATTTCATTGACTTTTTGATGGCAAATACCTTGATAATGGTCATCTAAATCATCTGCCACTTGATGACCTTGTTTGTCAATTTTAATCCATTCACCATTAAATTGAGCGTCAGTTGTTTCACTATGATGAAAATGGCTGATAAAATCATAAATCATAGGAATGACCAATTGCCCTTGTTTATCAATCACGCCCCATTTATCATTGATTTTGACACTTGCCAAACCATCAAAAAATTTGGTCGAGTCATCATATTGAGCAGGGATAACCAAACGCCCTGTTTTATCAATAAATCCTCTTTTATCATTAATGACCACAACCGCCAACCCCTCTCTAAAGCTAGACGCATTTTGATATTGAAAATCAATGATGATATGTCCCATTGTATCCATAAAGCCAAGTTTATCATGTTTTTTGACGACTACCAATCCTTCTTTAAAATCATCAAGCACTTCAATATCTAATGGCACGGCGATGACCGTTTCACCTTGAGTGTTGATAAAAAAAGTCATCTCATCTTTTTTAACTTTTGCCAACCCTTCACTAAAACTACAGGCATCATCATAAATTAATGGAATGACCAAATCACCCGATAAATCTACAAAACCCCGCTTTGAATTTTTTTCAGCAATGGATAAGCCTTCATAAGCACAGGCGATATAATCCAATTTATATTTATTTGGTGGACGCTGACTGGTATCAGTCGATCGTGTTTGTGGTAATACGATGGAAAATAGCCTAAGCGTATAAGCTTTAATTGTGTTAAAAAATGATATCATAAATAAAATTAAATATTAAATAAGTCAAGATTTTATTTAATATGGAAAATCAATGGTAAAAATAATAAGTATATTATTATCCTACTTTTGACTTGCCAAAATCCCATTTAAATTCTCTTCAAGCCAATCCACCAACTCTTTGATTTTTGCCCCTGCTTGTTTGCCGTATTCGGTGAGTGTATATTCCACATGCGGTGGCACGGTGTTATAAGATTTGCGATGTACCATGCCATCTTGCTCAAGCTGTTGCAGAGTTTGCGTTAGCATTCGCTCGCTAATGCCTTCAATTTCACGGCGGATTTCACTAAAACGCTTTGTGCCTGTCATCAACACACGCATGACCAAAACACCCCAACGATTGGTTAGGTGTTGTAAAATTTGACGAGAAGGACAATTTGCTGATAAAACTCGCCCTTTATCAAAATCAAATGAATTTTTTGACATTTTTAAACCTTTTAAAATCAGTGACTTAGCAAATTTTTGCTAAAAATTTTCATACTTACAAATTTGTAAGTACTTACTAAAAATAATTTATCCATCTATAATACGCCATATTCAATAAATTTTCAACTTATCAAACAATTGGAGTATTTCCTATGAAAAAATTTGCAGTGATTGGCGGGGCAGGTTATGTCGGTCAGGCAGTTGTCAAAGAGTTGGCAAGCCGTGGTCATGAAGTTACCGCCTTTGTGCGTGATATTAACAAAGCGATACAAGCAGATAATGTAACCGCAGTCGCCACCGATGTACATTCAGCTGATTTTGCTAATCAATTACAAGGCTTTGATGCGGTGGTGAGTGCCTTTAATGCAGGGTCGACAAACCCAAATATTGGAGCGGATTTTACCCGTGGGGCAAATGCGATTGTAGAAGCAAGCAAAGTCGCAAACGTGCCGTATTTATTGGTCGTGGGCGGTGCAGGTAGTTTGTTTGTTGCCCCAAATGTGCAACTGATTGATACACCAGCGTTTCCAAAAGAGATTTTTGATGGGGCAAATGCCGCACGCCATTTACTAAATGACCTAAAAGATCGCCGTGATGTCAATTGGGCGTTTATCTCACCACCTGCTCTGCTTGGCGTGACTGGTGGCTATAGCGAAGAGCGTATAGGCGAATACCGTTTGGGCGAAGAAAATTTGTTGATGAATGGTGATGTACCTGCGGGCATTAGTGTCGCTGATTTGGCGATTGCCATTGCCGATGATGTGGAAAATCAGGCACATCTGCACAAGCGTTTTACGGTAGCCAGTCACTGATTAAAATATTACAGCGGTTAATGGTCATTTGATATCATTAGCCGTTTTTTATTATCAAGGCATGAGTATAAAAATCAAACATCGTGAGTTTGTATGCCAAAGATGGTATCATAATGATTCAATTTTTTTGGATGAACGATATGAAATTTCACGCCTTATTCACCACAGTCATGACAGGCATGGCTTTAACGGCTTGTGCCACGCAATCACCAACACAAAACCAGAGCAGTTCAGTCATTGAAGTCTATCAATCAGATTTATCTCGCCAATGTGGGGGCGAAGGTCTGTCTCCTGAACAAATGCAGGCTAAGTTACAAAATATTACGGTTTATGGTATGCGTAAAGGGCAATTAAATCGTGCATACCCAAGTGTTTGTGGTGGCGAAACAGGCAAAATTAATATTTATTCAATTGCCAAAAAAGACTTAGCCCAAGCTCAAAAGCTGGGTTTTAACATCCTGCCGCAAGAATAATATTCACTGATATTTAATTGATATTATCAGTAATGTAGCGAAATACGCCGTTTGATGGATTTTAAATGGTGTATTTTGGTATTTGGGCGGTCTAAAAATAGACTTGTCATGCTCTACCTTTAAAATGCTCCACCAAAAAAAATCCACCAAATTTCTGACCGCCAATGATAATGGATGCCGAGACGGATACAGCAAATAAATCGTCAATTTGGGTACTTGCCAATTGGTTGGTATAACAGGCAACGCTGATAAAGGTTTTTATGGATTGCAGATGATTCATGGCTCATCGGAATTACTTGCTGCTAATACATTTCTATCTTGCAGGGCTATTTTGCCATTGTCTACTTTTACCAATAAACGCTTACCGCCTTTTTTCGTACATTCTTCCATAAATTGCCATTTTGGATAGCATTCTTGAATAATTTTTGTCCAAGCTGTATTTTTGCTACCCAATGAGCTTTCTTTTCTTAACCCCATTAAAATATTAGGATGATTTTTTTGTATATCTTGTATTAATTTTGTCCAAACCGCCCAACCATCAGAACGTTTATTTTTATGATATATCTCTTCAAAAATACCAGAAGCAGTTAGTCTGCTCTGATTGTTTATGTATATATCTCCAATTTCAATAATTTTATCCAAACAATTTTTTATGGTTTTTTCTAATTGTTCCGAACAGGCAATAAGATGTTCTTGTTTGAAGTCTTCTGCACGCTGATACATGGATTTTAAATGAGTTAATAAATCATCATCTTGCTTTGAAATGCTGTCAAAATGATGAATAAACTGATTTCTATCGGCAACAATTTGTTTGAAATCACGCTCAAATTTGTCCATATCAAAAAAAGCAATTAAAGGAATGTGATAATCAAGCGATGCTTGTGCTGCATGAATATCATCATGTTCTTTATAATTCGGTTCTTGTTGAGTTTGCTTCAATTGAGCCAATAAATTACCCAATGTTGTTTTCTCTAAATTGGCCCGATTTGACCATAGGTCAAGTTTAGGCTGCTCAAAAATTTCATTCTCACCATCTATCCATAATGTTACCTTAACTGTTTGACTAGAAATCAAGATTAATCGTTTTATGATTTGCTCAATTTCCTGATATTGACGCAAATTTAAACCCATTTGAAATGTAATTTCATCTTGTTTGTTTTTAGTCATCAAATTCATTTTTCATTTAACCTGTCTTTAAATTTAAACGCATCTACTCGTCCAAACTCTTTCATATTATGGGTTAATAAAGCCAACTCTTGGGCAACGGCTTGCTCTGCAATCAACACATCATAAACACCAATTGGCGTGCGTTTTTGCTTTAAATCGGGGCACGGATTTTCCCTACGTGATACGCATCTTGTTGAGTAAATGGCAAAATTTCAAACGGCAACTGTTCCAAAGTGCGTAAATTGTCTTGGTAAATCACCCGAACTTTTTGGCTGTTGTACGCTCCAATCGCGTTCCTGTTCGGGTTCGTTGCGTAATTCTTGTGTGACTTGCCCCATCGTATTATCAAAGCCTTGTACATCGTCTAGCCATACCCAATCATTGACAATCGGCTCAAATCACTTGTCTGCCTTGTTTGGCGATATTGACCATTTTTCCTTCAAATCGTCTTTTGGGTCTCCACAGCGGACTTTGCCAATATAAACTCTATCATGGCTCGCACCGCAGGCACTGCCCCACGATTTTTGTAGTACACAATGTACAAAGGCACACAGTCAATATACCAATCAGCCAATAGGTGCAACCAATCATCTTGTAGGGCGTTTTTTAGGCGTGGCAACATAGCAATGCCCACCCCATCTGCCACCATTTTACCTGCCAAATTATAATCATTGCAAATAAACCGATGTGTGGCGTCCACCAAAATGCTGGTATCTTTGCAATGAAACAGCCACGGCACGCCATCGTATTTATAAATCAACTCATGACCGTACAATTCATTGGGACTGTGTGGTACGCCCCTTTTGGCGACATAATCAGCACTGGCAAACAGCCCCAGTTCAATGTCAAACAGTTTACGAGCAATCACGTTTTCATTTTGTACCGAACCGACACGCAGGGCAATGTCAATGCCATCTTGAATCATATTGACTTTGCGGTTATCAATTTGCACCTGTAGCGACACGTCAGGATATTGCCGTAAAAATTCCGCCAAATGGTGCATCAAAAACCCCCGACCAATTTCTGTAGATACCGACAGCCGTACCAAGCCACTGGGTTTTTGTAGGCTGCCTTGTATGTCATCGATGGCGATTTGGGCGTAGCGGAGCATTTCTTGGGTGTGATGAAAAAATCGTAGCCCAAGCTCATTAAGCACCACGCCCCGCCGCCCCCTATCCATCAAGGTGGTGCCAAGGCTGTCTTCTAAATCGGTCAAATGACGGCTTAGGTGGGATTTTGGGACATTGAGCAGCTCTGACGCTTTGGTCAAACTGCCTGCTTGCACCACCGAGACAAACAGACGCATATCGTTTAGATTGACGGCTTGTAGATTTTTTGACATAAATTAGTTCCAAAAATGGAATGTATTGTTTTGATTATAATTATATAGGCTCTAGACTAGCAACCTAACCTATGCTAGACTAGAAATATGAAGTATAACAGTAAGTTAAGTGTCTATAAACTCAAGAAAATCATAAAATACTTTTGTATTGACATAGATGCAACGAGAACAGCACTTTTGCTTGA
>JBHCHC010000208.1:0-51949 GCA_041802645.1 Moraxella sp.
ACTTCCATCAGTTCTATGTCTGCTCATCATAAGAGGGGTGGGGTAAGATGGGATATTTTTAAAAATATGGCAAAGGGCTTGGTGCTAGGGAGTCTTGTTGGGGCATGGGTTGCCACCATGATAGATGGCAGATCACTACAAACCATCATCGGTGGTGGTGCGGTATTGATGGCGATAAAAATGCTGTTTTTCCCCAACAAAGAAAATATCGAGAAACCTGTGCCCAAGGATTATGCACAAAGTGCGGTGGGTGTTGTAATTGGTCTGCTTTCGGCGATTTTCGGTATTGGCGGGGGAAGTTTGACTGTGCCTTATCTGTCACATAATGGCGTACCAATGAAGCAGGCGGTGGGAACAAGTGCGGCATGTGGTTTGCCGATTGCTATCGCTGGAGCGGTAGGGTTTATGTGGTTCGGAAGAGAAACCATCAGCAATCTTAACGTATCTGGCACGGTCGGTTTTGTGCATGTAGGAGCTTTTGTCAGCATCAGCATTGTTAGCTTTGTGATGGCAAAAGTGGGGGCAAAACTTGCACATGTTCTGCCTGCAAAGACACTCAAACGCGCGTTTGGTGTGTTACTGCTTGTGGTGGGGATTCAGATGATATGGGGTGGAGTGACAGGTTGATGTATCGTCATTGAGGCTGTTAGGTATGCGTTATTGGTTTTGGTTTCGCTGATAACAAATTTTAATATCTAATATTTTTTCAAGGGCTTTTTGGTTTCATGAGTGTCATTTAGTAATTTCACATGTCAAAAAGAAAGACCTCTTGAATGCCAAGAGGTCTTGATGTTTTAAAGGTTTATTTTAATACCTGTGCCATGCTGTTGGCGACGTATTCTACGTTTTGGTTGTTCAGCCCTGCGATGCACATCCGTCCGTTATCCACCATATACACGGCAAATTCAGATTGTAAGCGTGCAACCTGTTCAGCGGTCAAACCAGTAAAGCTAAACATGCCACGCTGTTTGGTGAAGTAGCTAAAATCACGCTCGGGCAGCTTGGCGGTCAAGATGTCTTGGAGCTTTTGACGCATTTCACGGATGCGGTCTCGCATTTCATAGACCTCGCCAACCCATTGATGGTAAAGCGTGTCATCATTCATCACAATATCTACCACACTGTTACCGTGAGAAGGTGGGCTAGAATAGATGCGACGAACGGTGAATTTTAACTGCCCTAAGACGCATTCTGCCTCATCCTTGGTGGGAGCCACAACTGACAAACCACCGACACGCTCGCCATAAAGTGACAGGTTTTTTGAAAAAGAGTTGGATACAAAGACGGTAAGACCTTTTTCCACCGCTAGGCGAATGGCATAAACATCGCCTTCCATGTCATCGCCAAAACCTTGATAAGCGATATCCATGAATGGGATGAGCTCATGTGCTTTGATGATGTCAAGCACGATGTTCCATTGCTCATTCGACAAATCCACACCTGTGGGATTGTGACAGCAGGGATGTAAAAGTACCACATCGTTTTTGTTTAGCGTTTTTAAAAACTCACACATCTCATCGAACTTTACGCCAATGGTGGCGGCATCATAATAGGGGTATTTACCAACTTCCATGCCAGCACCTTCAAAGATGCTGATGTGATTGCCCCATGTGGGATTGGAGACGTAGCATTTGGCGGTGGGAAACCACTCGTGAATAAAGTCTGCACCTACTTTTAATGCCCCTGAACCGCCAAGCGTGGCAATGGTTGCAACTCGTCCATCTTGGATAACTTGGGCATCTTGACCAAAAAGTAGGTTTTGACATGCTTTTTTATAACCTGCTAAACCATCCATGGGTAGGTAGCCGCGAGGTTTTGGGGGATTAGCGATTTGAGCCTCAGCGGTCTTGACGCATTCTAAAACGGGCAACTTGCCATCTTCGGTATAGTACACGCCCACGCCAAGGTTGACTTTAATGTCGGTGCGTGGGTCATTGGCAAACTTATCCATGAGACCTAAAATCGGATCGCCAGCATAGGGGGTAACGTGTTCAAACATAACAACTACCTTTATTGTGAAAAATTAAACGATATCAGTATAACGCAAAATACACCAATTGTGGGGAAAATTTTGGGGTAAATCCACCAAATTACAGAGTCTTAAAAAGCGTATCACTTCAGCTGCCAGCCAATCATCAAGCGTTATAAACTTAGAAAATTCTTTGGCAATGAAATGATGGGTAAAGACTCAGATGGCATAAAGATCAGTTAAGAATCCTCATGAGTTAGCGAAGCCGTTGTTGGTTTGCTTACCAAAAAATCCCCCGCATTGTTAATCAAAAACTCTTTGAAGGCGAGAGCTGCCGGCGATAGTGAGCGGTTCTTGTGGGTGTATAGTAAGAACTTGCGTTCTACCACGGGTTCACTGATGGGACGCATGACCAGACCATACAACTCTACCCATTCAGCAGCATAAAGCAGACATAAAGTCACGCCAAGCCCCATGCGAGTCATGCCCAGAGCGGTGGAGAGAAAGTTGATTTCAAAATCAGGATTGAAGATGCGACTAGAAATGTTGTTAGGCAATTCATTTTGTAGACTTTTGATGAAAGGCCCATTGAGTGTGATGAGTTTTTCATCCAACAAATCCGTCCAAAAAATCTCCTCTTTTTGGGCAAATGGGTGACTGGGCGGTAGCACCAAATAAAAAGGCGAGCTAAATAATATATCAACATGCAAGTCATCAGAATAAGGACGTTCAGGAGCAACTCCCAAGTCTGCCTCTAGATTCTCTATATGCTCCACCACATCATCGACCGAACAGTCGGTCAGCGTGACCTGAATATTAGGGTGTAACTCACAAAATTTAGCAACAAATTTTGGCATGGTGGATGCTGACAACTGCTGTGAGACGGCTAGGCGAACGTGTCCTTGGTGCAATGATTTTAGGTTATTGACTTTCTCATTGAGCACCGACATCTCATTGAGCACGCGACGTGCCTGAGGCAGTAGCCGAGTGCCAGCATCTGACAAGTGTAACTTGCGGGTGGTGCGGTCAAAGAGTTTGACATCAAGATTTTGTTCTAGTTCTTTGATGAGTCCGCTCAGAGCAGACTGAGTTAAACATAGGGTTTCGGCGGCTTTGGTGAAGCTGTTTTGTTCGGCAACTAAGACAAAGGCTTTGAGTTGGCGTAGCGTGGTGCTCATTATTATCTACCTTGATAAATACATAAGATGATATTATAAATGATAATGAGCAAGATACAAGGGGGCTGACGAAAATTTTTAGGTCAGTTCTGGCTCGCTTTTGGAATGAAAATTGGGCTGAGTCGTCCTGATTTCTTGGGAAAAAACATGTGGAAAAACAGCCAAATTGCCTAAATAAGGCGTGATTGTGCTAAAATACGTCATTTATTAACATCAAAAAAACGGAATACTCATGCTAACTGCCCTAACCTTAGAGAATTTGGCTTTGATTAAACATCATGAAATTGTTTTTGATGAGCGTTTTAATGTCATTACTGGCGAAACAGGTGCAGGCAAGTCATTGATACTAGATGCTTTATCGCTATGCGTGGGTGGACGTGCTGAGGCGAGCATGGTGCGTTTTGGAGAAAGTGAAGCATCTGTTTTTGGCGAATTTGATGTGACAAATAACGACGGTGTCAGCCAATGGTTTGCCGAACATGACAGAAAATTAGAAGAGGAGACGTTGCTTATTCGTCGTAAAATTACGTCTGGCGGACGTTCTAAGTCGTGGATAAATGGTGTGCCTGCTAGCATCAGTGAGCTAAAGTCCTTGGGTAGCATCTTGGTGAACATCCACTCTCAGCATGCAGGATTGGAGTTGCTAAAGCCACAGTTTGTCATCGACTGGCTAGATGAGGTTGGTAAGCTACACGAATTAAAACTTGCCACCAAAAAGGCGTTTGGAGTGTATCATCGTCTAAAAAAAGAAGCAGATGAAGCACGTGCCATGTCAAGTCAGCGAGCAGATCGTATCGCATTACTAACTTCAAGACTGGGCGATGTTGAACCATTATTGGCGGTGAGTTTGGATGAGGTTGAGCAAGAATATGATGAGCTGTCTAACCTTGAAAATCTCATGCAGTCAGCAGTACAAGCAGCTGCACACCTAGATAATGATGAGATTAGCGTGTCAACCCTACTGGGGCGTAGCCAAAAAATCTGTGATAATCTGTCTGATAAAAGCCGAGTATTTGCCGAATGTAGCGACTTGCTTGCTCAGGCATCAGAGCAGGTGGATGATGCGGTGGCACGACTCATAGATTATGCCGAACAGTCACTGCCTGATGAGGAGCGGTTGGAGGAATTAAACACGTTGATGAGTCTAGCACATCGTCTTGCCAAAAAATATCATATTACGACTGATGAGCTGACCACGCAAGCAAGCCAATGGCAACAAGAGCTTGATAAATTAGAGTCCATGCCTGATGATGAGGCGATGGATGAGCAAGTGGCAGGCGCTTGGCGAGCGTATGTGGCATTGGCAGGTGAGCTTCATAAAAAGCGGGTTGATATTGCCCCAAAAGTTGCCGATGAGTTGGCAGATCGCCTGTCTGCACTTGCCCTGCCAAATGCCAGTTGTGTCTTTGAGTTTGAGCAAAGAGAGCCTAATCAGTATGGTGCAAATGGCATCTCCGAGGTGTCACTCATGTTTAGTGCCAATGTCGGTATGCCAATGCAGCCTTTGCATAAAGTAGCATCGGGAGGTGAGTTGTCTCGTATGGCATTGGTCATGCAGGTCATGAGTGCAGGTGTGAATCAAGGGGTACGTCCCACGCTCGTATTCGATGAGGTGGATGTCGGCATTAGTGGTGGCACAGCACAGGTGGTGGGTGAGCTGTTGAGAAGTCTTGGCAATCATCAGCAGCTATTTGCCATCACACATCAGGCACAGGTCGCTGCTGCTGCCCATCGTCATATCTTGGTGCATAAAGAACATGGCGAGCAGACGAGTAGCCATCTGTCAATCATCACAGGCGAGGCACGCATTGAGGAGTTGGCACGCATGTCAGGAGGGGTTAATATCACCCAAGCGACCCGTGCACACGTGCAAGGATTGCTTGATGATATCAACAATAGGGCGCAGTAATCTTGGTGCTTGATAAGGCTTGTAAAATGGGGATTTTACCTCATTATCAGTCAAAACCATCCAAGCTCAAGATTATTTTATTGCATATTGGGCTACCCAATGAAATCAAATCAAACAACCCATTTACCATTTGACCATCCCAAGTGAGATAATTTGAAAAAACTTCACCATTTTACTCATCATTTTTTATTGCCCAGTCCGTCCATGCCTGATGAGCGGTTCGCAGGAGCCCTCATTTATGTCTGTCGTCATAGTGGTGAAGGAGCATGGGGATTCATGGTCAATAAACCATTACCCGCTTCTCTTGGGGGGCTGCTTCATGAGTTTGACCTACCCGTCAATCAAAAAGCAATGAAAACCCCCATTATGCATGGTGGATTTATCCGTCCTGAGGCAGGCTTTGTGTTACATACAGGCTTACCGGAGTTCGCTTCATCTTTCGCCATCAGCGAGAATGTCTGTGTCACCACCAGCAAGGATGTCTTAAGCTTAATTTCCAATGACAGTTTACCGCATTTTTTACTGTGTATGGGTTTTTGCCATTGGGGTGGTGGTCAGTTGGAGGCGGAAATCAGTGAGCAAGACTGGCTTGTTTGTCCTGCTGATTTGGAAATTTTATTTCGCACGAACTTTTCTGACAGGTTGGCTTTGGCTTATGATAAGCTGGGCATCAACCCTGATAAATTCATCTCAAATATAGGCTTTGCTTGATACGCATTAATATTAATTCATGAATGATATGACAACCCCCACCTTAATCCTCGCCCTAGATTTTGGGGTTAAAAAAATGGGCATGGCACTTGGTAATAGCCTTACAGCGGATGCGCGCCCCTTTGATATTTTGGCGATGAATAACGGTCAGCCTGACTGGGATAATTTACTTGGCATCATTGAGCAGTGGCGAATCAATGTGGTGCTGGTCGGTCTGCCTCTGAATATGGACGGTACAGATTCCATGCTCTCAAAGCGTGCATCTAAATTTGCTCGCCGTCTGTCGCACCGCTTAGGAGAGCGGCATTTGTCTGTACGGGTGTATATGTATGATGAGCGTCTTTCATCAAAAGAGGCTCGGATATTAGCATGGGAGCGTGGTTGGATAAAGCGTGATATCGATCCCATTGATGATGTGGCGGCATGTTTGCTCATTGATGGGTTTTTTTGCTCGCCAGAGGCTGCTTGTTATGTTGGCAATTATCATGATAATGAACACAAGGGCAAGGATTGATTGCCGCCCCTTTTTATTAGGCAAGTGACATAAAGTAGGAAAAGAATGAGTCATCACCCCACAAATCCTCCAAGATCTGACCGCCATCAAACAATCATGGCGGTGATTCGCCAGGCCATCACTTTAGCAGATATCAGTGTGTATCTAGGCTATGGAGCGATTGTGTGTTTTTGTGTGTTTGGAACGCTGGCGAGCATGGCAGCTTTTAGGGAGAATGCGGTCATTTATTGGGCATTTCATTACCTGCCTTATCTGCTGATTGGCTTATCCATGCCCATCAGTTTGTATCATCTATTCCTGCTTGGTCGGTATCGCATCATTCAAAAAGGTATTTTGAAGATGATTTTAATGGTGGGTGCAGGTTTGCTTGCATTTGCTTTTGCCATGGCAATCAAAGGGGCAACACTGGCATTTTACATGAGTTTATTTTTGGCGATGATAGCGTGGTTTGGCATGCCATTTTTATTTCGGGTAAATTTTAAAAAATTTTTGCAGTTTTTGCACAGCCAAGGCAACAGTGAGAATCAGCCCAAGGCATGAATAACCCACCAACAGGTGGGCTTGGCATCAGTTCAGTTCGGTCAACTCAGCCATCAAATCAACCCACTCACCACCGCCGACTGATACAATCGTTTGGCACGACTGCCTGTACCGCAAAACACCATCACAGGCTTGGGTAGGTCGCTAAGCAGATGGGCAAATGCAGTAACGGTATCTAAGTGCAGACTCTCAGCATCTACAGGCAAATGGCGGTAGGATAGCCCCACTTGTTTGGCGCTTTGTGACAGTTCATCAGTCTTGGGCTGACCCTCTATCTCATTATCAAAACGCAGGTTAATCAGACTCTTAAACCCCATACTAGATAAGGTTTGACATTGACAAGGGTGAATTTGCTTATAGAGGGTAATGTCGTTCATGTCGTCCTCGGTAATTTGTATGCATGACTGTATCTTATCCAAAAACATCAAGGCTTGCAACGCCAATTTGGCATAAGCTTATGAAATAATTTTTAAATTTTAAGAAATTTTTATCTTTTTGGAATAAGCATTTTGGCATGAGGGTTGATTAAGGCGGTCAAACATCACAACGCCATGAATATTTTATTCCGTTGCCTTTGTTATGTTACACGCCACTGCTAAGCAGCGTATTAAATGGTGGCTATTTGGTGGTGGCTAACAATGTTTTCACCGCCATGCTGGTACTTAAAAAGACTTGTCCACTCAGATGGGTGATGACAGGCGTATGTTTTAATGCATCCATCACAGGACCTTTGATTTCAGAGAAATGCAGTTGTTTGCCTTTTTTCTGTAAAGTGGTGTTAAAATCTGCAAGCATCTCTTGAGCGGATAAGTCCACGTGATTGACCGCAGTCATGATAAGAACGATGTGATGAGCGTGGTCATGTTGATGGTAAAGACTGTCTAAGGTGTTGCGAACGGTGGATACATTGCCAAAATACAGGCTTTCATCAATGCGAATCAGCACAATGTCATCGAAGGTGCGTACGTCATGACGGTGGATGTTTCTAAAATGCTCGCTATCACCGACTTGTCCTACCATCGCAATGTGTACACGATGCGAGCGGTAGATGAGAAGGGCGAAGCTGACCAGCAGCCCTGTAATGAGCCCGATGTTTAACCCAAAGCTTACACACACCAAAAAAGTAATGATAAGAGCCAATGCTTCATGTTTATCGTAGGCATAAGATGTCTTAAAGCTTGCCACATCAATCATGGCAATGGCAGAGGTGATGATGATGGCAGATAGGACAGCATAAGGCAGTCCTGTAATAAATTGCCCTAAATACATCATAATTACCAACACACCCAAGCTGCAGACGATGGAGGATAAAGGTGAGTTTGCCCCTAAGGCGACATTAAGACCGGTGCGTGAAATACCACCAGATACAGCAAATCCACCAAACAGAGCACTTGCGATGTTGGCAAGGCTTAGTCCTTTGAGCTCTTGATTGGCAACGAAAGGTTCATGACGAATGCGTGCCAGATTGCCCGCCACGCTGGCACTAGAGATAAAGGCAATCAAAGCAATGAGTAGGGCAGATGGTAATAGCGTGGTGATGATGTCAATGCTGATGATGGGGATAGTGGGTAGCGTAAGATTGACAGGCAGAGGGGCAAGCGTGGCAATACCAAAGCCTTCTAGTTCATAATAACGAGCCATAATGATGGTAACAGTCACCATCACAACGATAAAAAAGCGTGACACATGAGCATGGATGTGCTTGGGTAATAGGCGATATAGGAGACCATGTATGAGTGTGGGATAATAGCGATTCACCATCAGCAGGGCAAAAACGGTCAGTCCAAGTAAGGCAGTTGGCGGGTGAATAAAGCGGTCATACCCAACAAGGTTCATCATCATTTCTGTTAAGCTACTACCCACCAAGGGCATGCCTAAGAGGTGTTTTAATTGCCCTAAAATGATGAGTGCTGCCGCTCCGCTGATGAACCCACTTGCCACACCACGACTGACGAACTGCATTATCCAGCCCAGCCTAAGCAGATGAGCCACTGCCAAAATCACTCCAACCATGAGAGCCAGTGTGACTGCCATGGCTTGGTATTGTAAGCTGCCGAGTGCATAAGATGACAGTGCCCCTGCTGTCATAATAGCAGTAATGGCGACTGGACCAACAGCATTGACCGAGCTGGAGCCGACATAAGCATACACCAAGGTCGGCACGATGGCACTATATAGACCCATAATGGGAGGTAGTCCTCCCAACACGGCATAGCCCAGACTTTGAGGAATGACCAATACTGCCATCATAAGCCCTGTGCTTATCTCAGGCAGAGCAAGTTTGGGCTGTCTTAAAAATACCAAAAACCATGCAGGAATGAGTAAGTGGGTAAACTTTTTCATTATCCGCTGTCACTTTTAATGGGCTTTATCCCAGTTATCTCCTATGCCAATCTCAACCACCAAAGGCACGGCAAAATCTACTTGCCAACCTAATGTTTTGGCGGTATCAGTCAGGACGTTTTGCATGGCAGTTTTAATGAGCTTGCCAATCTCATCAGCTTTATGAGCATCCACCTCAAACACAAGCTCATCATGCACTTGCAGTAATAATTTGGCATGTTCTTTAGGCAGTATTTCATCCACTGCCATCATGGCAAGCTTGATGATTTCGGCAGCTGAACCTTGTAAAGGAGCATTGATGCTGGCACGTTCTGCACCTTGTTTGATGATTTGGTTGGTGGAGTTAATGTCAGGGGCGTAGAGTTTGCGTCCTAAGATGGTGGTGACATACCCTGTTGATTTGGCGAAGTTTTTTGTGTTTTCCATGTAGTCATGAATGGCAGGATAGCGAGCAAAATAGCGTTTGATGTAGTCTTTTGCAACACCATTTTCCACCCCAAGCTGCTTAGCAAGACCAAATACTCCCATGCCATATAACAGCCCAAAATTCACCGCCTTCGCTGAGCGTCGCTCATTGGGGGTCACATCTGCCAACGCCTTACCCATAATCTCAGCAGCGGTGGCGGTGTGAATGTCTAGGTTGTTGTTAAAGGCGTGAATCAGGCTTTCATCACCGCTAAAATGTGCCATCAGCCTAAGTTCAATTTGTGAGTAATCTGCTGCCAAAATCACCCGCCCATGCGGTGCAACAAAAGCTTCACGAATCAGTCTGCCTGTGTCGGTACGAATGGGGATGTTCTGTAGATTGGGGTCGCTTGATGACAGTCTGCCCGTACTGGTCAGGGCTTGATGATAGCTGGTATGCACCCTTCCATGCTTATCAGCGGCTTTGGCAAGAGCATCGGTGTAGGTGCTTTTGAGTTTGGATAAACTGCGATGTTCTAGCACCACATCCACCAGTGGATGATCGATTTTGGCGAGTACGGACTCTGAGGTGGAGTATTGTCCTGTCTTGGTCTTTTTGCCACCAATGATGCCCAGCTTATCAAATAAAATCTCGCCAAGCTGTTTGGGGCTGGCGACATTGAAGGTCTCACCAGCAAGCTCGAACGCTCGTTGTTCAAGCTGACTGATTTGGTTATCAAAGACAAGTGATAACTTGCCCAAGAAGTCTGTTTTAATTAAAATACCATCATATTCCATCTGAGCTAATATTTGGGCGGTGGGGATTTCTAGATTTTCAAGCAGCAGTCTGGCATTTTTATCTTGTTGTAGATATTGGTCAAACACCGTATATAGGCGATGAGTCAGGTCAGCATCCTCGCAAGCATAGTCGCTGGCAATATTCATGTCCACCTTATCAAAACTGAGTTGTTTGGCTCCTTTACCTGCCACATCCTCAAAGGTAGTTGTGGTTACTCCCAAATAATGTTTTGCTAAGTCATCTAAGTTGTGACGCGTGGCGGTGCCATTGATGACATAACTTGCCAACATGGTGTCCATGTGCCAATTGACGACATCAATGCCGTATTTTTTGAAAATATGGCTGTCGTATTTCATGTGCTGACCGATTTTTCCGATGGCAGGATTTTCTAGAATCGGCTTAAAAGCAGACAATACAAAGTCTCTGTCCAACTGATTGTCCACCAAAATGTCAAAATCGCCTGTGTGTCCTACAGGAATGTAATAGGCTTCGTAATTGTCAGCGGCAACAGAGATGCCGACCAGCTCTGCTTTTTGCCAATCGATGTCGGTAGTTTCGGTATCAATGGCAAAATGAGGTGAGCGTGCCAATTTATCTATCAGACGTTGAAACTCATCAGTGGTATTGACCAAATGGTAGTTGGTTTTTTGGATTGCCAAAGGTGTAACGGTCGGCTCATCGGCAGGCGAGTGGATGGACTTGGATGGCTTAGGATGATTTGGCGTGTCATCTGTGTCAAATAAGTCATCAGTGGAGAGGTCAGTAGATTTTAGCAATGCTGACTGCTCCGCCATTTCTTTTTTAAATTCTAATTCGTGAAACAGGGCATATAGGTCTTTGGCTCGCTCAATCTTTCTTTTTGGGTGATTGTCCAACTTGATGTCATCAAAACTGATGGGCAAAGATAAATTAGTGACAATGGTGGCAAGGGTGCGATTTAGGGGAATCTCATCTTGATGGTCGGCAATACTTTTGCCAACCATGCCTTTGATTTCTGATAGGTTTGATAAGATGCCGTCAATATCGCCATATTCGGTGAGTAGTTTGGCGGCGGTTTTTGCACCAACCTTGGGAATGCCCGAAATGCCATCTGAGGCATCACCCATGAGTGTCAGATAATCGGTAACTTGAGTGGTATGAATGCCAAATTTGTCAAGTACGCCCGGCACATCGATGATTTTGTCTTTAAAGCTGTCCTCTAAAATCACCGCGTCATTGACTAGTTGTGCCATGTCCTTATCCCCCGTGGAGATGACGACAGGATAACCGTGTTGGCAGGCATGATACGCGAGTGTGCCGATGATGTCGTCTGCCTCATAGCCATCTATCTTAATAAGTGGAATGCCAAGCTTTTCAATCATCTGATGAATATAAGGTATCTGCACTCGTAAATCATCGTCCATCGGTGGGCGGTGTGCTTTATAGATGGCGGATAATTCATGACGAAAGGTTGGAGCTTTGGTGTCAAAGGCGACCGCCATGTGGGTAGGCTTGTACTTTTTGATGAGTTTGTTTAAAGCGTTTAGCACGCCACGTGCGGCATTGGTGGGTAGACCATTCTTATTGGATAAAGGGGGCAGACCATGAAAGCAGCGAAACAGATAATACGAACCATCCACAAGGATGACAGGAGGTTGATTTTTGTCAATGTGAGAGGTGTCAAAGGTGGCAAGATTGGGGATATTGATGTGCGTCATGCTTTTTAAGATGGGTTAGGGTTTGGGTTATTATAGCTAAATTTTTGGGGTTTTGATATGGTGGATTTTCCAAAGTGGTTGTATTTGTTTTGAACTGTGTTTAAAATAAATCAAACAAACTTTTATCAGAAGGTGTGTTGTGAAAATGAACGTCTTAAAAATGGCATTGGTAGGCATGCTGTGTTTTGTCATGCACGCCCATGCTTATCCAACTTCTGTTCCCATAGAAGCCATCCAAAAGGTAGCCACACCTGACAACATCAGCGAAGATAAACTCAAAGATAAACTCATCGGTACTTGGCAATGCACCTATCGTAGTTATGATGTAGATCATGAGGCGAAGCTTATTTTTATGCCAGATGGCAAACTTATCAGTCAAATCAATTACGTAATAAAAGACCCTATTATCGGCACGGCTGTTGTTCATACTCATCGAGATTGGCGAGTGTTTGATAATAGCGGTATGTGGATTTTGGCAGAACAAGTGGCACAAGTGACTCGTTTTGAGGTGAGTGATTTACTGCAATCGCAATTGACCCTTAAGTCTTACTTGGATAAAAGCTTGGTCACAGAGAGCGTCATGAGCTTTGATGAAAAAGATGGTCAACAGAGATTGACACGTCTAAATGGTGCTTGGGGATTTTTATTGGGTGAGTGTATTAAAGAGTCAGATAAGTAAAGACCGACCCCGTCCGTGCCATCATTTGTTCTTTAGTACACGCTTGATTTACTTTCTAAAAACCAGACTGATTCATGGCTTTCATAAGCCTCAAGAAGCTACCCTGATTTGGTGTTGGGTCGGTTGGTAAATTTTGGTATCATCACGACAGCCTTGCAGATGGCAATATCGATGATGGCTGTATTATCCATGAGCTGTCTGAGTGATTGAGATGACGGTTTTGGTTTATTAAAATCGGACTGGCGATGATATCTTTATGTCCATAACAGCCTTAAATAACAAGGCAATGTTTGGGTCTAAGTAATGCTACTATGGGCTTAGGCATATCGCCTAAGATGTTGTTATGCCTCATCATGTTTCGCACCATCAAAGTGCACCACCATGCGTCTGCTGTAACGCTCCAAATACCACCCCAAGAATAACGCCGCCACTGCAAGTGAGATGACCAAAGCTGTCCAGAATCCATAAATCCCCATGTCAAAATAAAATGCCAGTACAATACCAGGCATGAGTCCACAGCCCCAAAAGGCAATGATGTGGATAATCATGGGTATCGTGGTGACCTTATAGCCACGTAGGGCATAGCTTGCCACACACTGAATGGCGTCCACCAACTGAAAGGCGGCAGCATAGAGAATAACAGCAGCGGCAATGGCAATAACAGCGGTGTCTTTGGTATAAAGTTCTGCCAAATGCTCACGCCCCACTACCAAAAATGTTGCGGTCACAAATGAAATGGCGACTGCCCCAGACAATGCCACGCCACTACCATAGCGAGCAAGTGCAGGTTCACGCTGACCCATTGCCATCCCGACACGCACGGTGCTGGCAATGCCGAGGCTTTGGGGTATCATAAAGATGAGTGAAGTGATATTAATGACAACTTGCTGGGCAGCAACATAATTCTCAGTGCTACCATCTAATCGAGCCACCAAAAACATGATACAGGTAAATAAACTGACTTCAATAAAAAACGACAGTCCAATCGGTATGCCTAATTTGGTTAAATCCCCAAAGAGTTTCATGTCAGGCAGGCTAAATTTATCGGTCAAGCCATATTGATGAAAATAACGGTCCTTAGCGATATAAATACCAAGCACGACGGCATTCAACCAAAAAACAATCGCAGTCGCCAATCCACAGCCTGCACCACCCAAAGCAGGCATGCCAAATTTGCCATAGACAAAGACGTAATTTAAAGGGATGTTAGCAAAGAAACATAGCCAGCTAACAATCATAATGGCTTTGGGTTTGTTTAGGCTTGATGCATAAGCGTGCAGCCCACGGTGTATCATGGCAGCAGGCATGGCAAGACCGATGAACCACAGGTATTCTTTGGTGATGGCGAGTGTGTTGGAGCTAAGATGACCAAAATAATGCTCAAAGGGTAGTATTGCCATCCAGATGAGCGCCATGCCAATCACGCCTGTCAGCAGTCCATACCAAACACCTTGACGTCCAAGCTCGCCAATATCGGTTGCTCTGCCCTCACCCTTATGAGTTGCACCGTATTGCTGGGCAATCAATGGGTTTAGAGCAGTCATGACTCCAAGTAAGGTCACGTATACCGTGACAAACAGACTGTTGCCCAGTCCCACCGCTGACAAATCCTCTTTGCTGATGCTGCCTGCCATGACGGTATCAACAAAGCCTGTGCCCACTTGGGCGACTTGAGATAATAAGATAGGCAGAGCAAGCGTGATGAGGGCAACAAACTCTTTTTTGTACTCGTCAAAAGAGTGGCGGTTTAGATCAAATAACATGGGTGTTAATGAATGAAAATTTGGCGTATTTTATCATGAAACCCAGTTCGGTCTGCTTATTTTGATGTGGGTTTGTCTTGGTGGTGATTATTTTGCCTGTTCCCACCACTTATCAAAACTGTCATCCGTCCCAAAATTTTCCCCAATCTGTGGCGTGATGTAACGCACACCTTTTGCATCCGCCTCTTTGGTAAAACGTTGAGCAGGTTCACTCCAAGGGTGGTAGGCTAGGTCATATTTGCCCCAATGCACAGGTAAAGCAAGACGAGCCTTAGCATCTATCACTGCTTGTACAGACTGCTCTGGCATCATGTGAATGTCTGACCAGTTGATGTTATATGCCCCATTTTCTACAAGCATCAAATCAAAACCGTCTTTTGGAGCATATTTCTCTGCAATATCAGAAAAATGCTTGCCATAGCCGCTGTCACCTGTATAGTATAGGGAAAAATCAGAAGATTTTACCACCCAACCTCCCCATAAGCTCGTGCCTTTGGTGCCGATGTTGCGTCCGCCATAGTGATGTGCAGGGACGTAGATGAGTTCTAGCCCGTCTATCACAGCTTTCTCATGCCAGCTGAATTCTGTGATTTTATCAGGATTGACCCCCCAACGAACCAGATGCGACTTAACCCCAAGAGGTACGATAAATTTGCCGACCCGCTCATGGATTTCTGTGACAGCTTTCATGTCTAGGTGGTCATAATGGTCATGGCTTATCAGGACAATGTCAATGGCAGGCAAGTCAGATGTGGCAGGCAGGTTTGTCATTGGGTAGGGTGAGCCACCAAGAGGTATGGGAGATACCCGATAAAAAACAGGGTCGGTAATGAGTGTTTTATCACCCATTTTAAAAAGCACGGTTGAATGTCCAAGCCAAGTAAAGCGGTTATTTTCGGTAGGTAAGTTCTCACTTAATGGGAGTGTGGGCAGTGGCTGGGTGGGATGTTTGCCATCAGCAGGGTTAAAAATATTGATAAAAAAATCAACCAACCCCAATTGCTCGCTCTCTGGTACAGGTTCACGGATGATGGTTTCTAAGTTATCAAAGCGACCATCTTGATAGTTGCTCATCTTTGCCATGCGAGCCAAAGTCGCCGTGTCTGCTTGACCACCAAATACCGGAGAGAGATTGATGAAAGAAAATAGACCGATGGCAAGCGTCAAGATGGTCAAAACAAAGTATTTTAAGGCAAAAAGTAAGAAGGGCATGGGGTGAATGTATGATGGTAATTAAAAATGAGATGATAAAATAGGTGATGTTCGATGATGATAAAGTTGATCATCACATAAATAAAGTGCGTGAATTTTAGGATAAAAGTCAGCCATAAACAAGATAATAATCGGGACGATTTTGTCACTTTTATGTTATCAGTATTGCTAAAAAACAAAAAAAGTCGTATGATGAAAAGAGTAAGTATCAAGACAGGATACAGGATGGGGTGTCTTAAAAAGATGCTTAAGCTAAAAGAGCTGTCAATACATCGGTTCACAAATAACACAGCAATAAAATAATGATAAACACAAGATTGCCACTTCATGCTATCTATACATACTATCTTATAGCCTTAGACTGATAAGAATTTGTGTCTTTATCTCATCAGATTAACCACAAGGGTACACACATACAACGCATCAAAACACTATCCGTATTGACAGTCTTTTTATTACCCATTGTCAGTTCTGCCGATTCTTTTTGGAATCATAATGGCTCTGTCATGAGACTGCAAGCCTATGGTAATGAACGAATGATGACTTACGAGGTACCAAGTGATAGAATGCAAGGTGCTGGCGTTGATTATGGTACGATGTATTTTAATGGTTTTAGACAGGGCAATAAGTATTATGGGACGGCACGAGTATTTTCAAAATACTGTCTTTGCCCCATTGAATATGACGTGAGTGGCACGGTGATTAATGAGCGTAAAATCGTATTAAAAGGCTCTCGCCCCACTTATGGTACAGGCTGCCGTCCAACAGGTGGTATAAGTCATGATGTGCTTGAATTTTATTACATGAGTTCTGAAAGATGACAAGCTGATCATTCATATCGCCAAATTATCATCAAACACCCCAAAATTAGCCATCAGGAAATTTTGGGGTGTTCTGACGGTCGGTCTAAGCAAGCTTTTGGGTGGGATTATGGTGTTTGTGTTTATTAAATGAGCGTTCAAACCCACGAAATAACGCCAAAATCAGCCATGAAATGAGTAGATAAATGATGCCTGCAGCAAAATAAATCTCAAGCGTTAGATAAGTTTTGGAAATGATGACCTTGGAGGTATACATCAGATCCATGACCGTAATCGTAGATGCCAATGCTGAGCCTTTTAACATAAAAATAACCTCGTTGCTGTATGCAGGTATCATGATGCCAAAGGCACGAGGGAGAGTAATGCGAGTGAATTTTTGCAGGGCAGACATGCCTAAGGCATCTGCCGCTTCAAGCTCGCCTGTTGGTACCGCCATAATCGCCCCACGCACTATCTCAGCAATGTAGGCTGCGGTATTTAGGGTAAAAGCGATGATGGCACACCAATAGGCTTGGCTCAATACAGGGGTCCACAACACGCTTTCTTGAATGGCTTTAAATTGCCCCAAGCCATAATAAATCAGAAAAATCTGCACAAGCAGGGGTGTGCCACGAAAGAAAAAAATGTACAAAAAGGGAAAAGTCGCCACCAAAGGATTTTTGGATAAACGCAGCAGTGCCAGTACGATGCCCAAAATAAGCCCAACAATACTCGATAAAACCACCAACTCTAAGGTAGTAATGGAGGCTTTTAGGAGTTCGGGGAAGTGCGTGATGACCGCTTGCCAGTTCCAGTTCATGCATTTGCCCCTTTTAGTTTGTGTTTAAGCAGTTTTTTGGCGTAGCGTTTGGCAGGATTGGCTCGCCATTCGCCAAAACTGATAAAGGCGGTCACCACGATGGTCAAACAAAGATATATTAATGCTGCCACCAAATAAAAGGTAAATGGCTCTTGGGTGGACTGAGCGGCACGAGACGAGTAGTAAATCAAATCTTTTAGCCCGATGAGTGAGACCAAAGCGGTATCTTTTAATAGCACCAAAAATAGATTGCCCAGCCCAGGCAAAGCAACTATCCACATCTGGGGTAAAATGATGCGAAAAAATGTCTGCATGGGCCTCATGCCAAGCGACTGAGCAGCCTCCCATTGCCCTTTGGGAATTTCTCCAATCGCCATGCGAAACACTTCAGTGGCATAGGCACCGAACATGAATGATAATGCCACCACCCCAGGCCAAAAACTGCCAATATCAATCCGCCCACGATAACCAAATACTTCTTTGGCGATGAACGAGACCAGCATGTCACCCCCAAAATAAATGGCAAATACCACAAGCAGTTCAGGAATGCCACGCACCACTGTGGTATAGATATCAGCAAGTTGCTTTAAAGGCCAGATATTGGAGAGCTTGGCAGTGGCTCCAAGTAGCCCAAAAATAAGCCCAAACACAAGACTGGTCATGCCCAGCTTGATGGTCAATAGGGTGCCTTGCAGGAGTAAATCAGTGTATCCGTGGAGTTCTAGCATGAGGGGCGGTCTTTGTGGTTGTTAGGGGTTAAACCTGTTCTTAGTAGTTTGTTCTCATTATCATCAATCAAAAATAGACAAGTAAGCCTTGTCTATTTTTGATTCTATCATCTTAGATATTTTGACAAAACAGAACAAAATATCTATTTTATCAAATTTTTGTAAAATTGTGTTAAGTTTTTGAAATAACTACAAAAAAGCAAAACAATCATTTACTAATCATGCCCTCACCAAAATGCTTCACGACGATTTTATCATACGTACCATCCGCCTTGATGGCAGCTAAGGCTTGATTGAATTTACCGAGTAACTCTTCATCACCCTTATTGACCGCCACGGCAAATTTATCATTGATGTCAATCTCATTGCCTTTAATACTAAAGTTCTTTCCAGTCTCACTATTTAACCACGTCATCGCAGGGAGCTTGTCACTGATGACCACGTCTGAGCGGTTATTGCCCAAATCCAAGAAAGCATTATCAAGTGTGCCATGCAAGGTGGGTTTGACCTCAGGATAAGTGTTGGTTAACCATTGGCTAGAGATGGTTGAGCCTTGGGCGGAAATTTTGGCAGATTTGATGTCATCGGCATTGGCAGGATTGAAAGGACTGTCATTTTTGGCGACAAAAACCAAGGTGTTGACAAAATAGGGCTCACTAAAATTCACCTGCTCGGCACGCTCAGGAGTCACAGACATGGCAGAAACGATGGCATCAAACTTTCCTGCCTTAAGAGCGGGAATAATGCCATCCCAGTCTTGAGCATCAATCTGGCAGGTGACCGCCATTTTTTGGCACAGAGCTTGGGTGATGTCTACATCAAAGCCTGCTAGCGAACCATCATTGTTGGTGTAATTAAAGGGAGCGTACGCACCTTCGGTAGCAATACGTAAGCTCTTATGACTGTCTGTGGTCTGAATCGCGGCTTGTTCAGTGGTTTTGGCCGGTTTGTCACTGCTGCAAGCCGTTAAAAGCAGGATGCTGATGAGGGTCATGAATAGAGGGTGTTTCATAAGGGAGTCCTTAAATTCATCATCAAAAAAGCATGGGTAGCTCACCCATGCTAATACATCAAGGTTCTAAACTAGCATGGGTTGGGTTGCTGGTTTAGAGTCTATATCAATTAAGCAGCTTTTTTGGCTGCCTCGGCAACGTCCGCCTTATTGGTGTCATCACTTGTTGGAGCGGTATCAGCAGGAGCTGGCTCTGGGTTTGCAGTGGCTGGCGTGACGCTGCCATCAGAACTTGCTTTGCCTTGAGTGTCAAAGTATTTTGCCACAAGTTCATCGTATTTACCGCTGGCTTTTAGGTTTGCTAAAGCGGTGTTGAATTCGCCTTTTAGAGCGTCGCCTTTACGCACAGCAATCCCAACTTTATCATTGATGTCAATGGGTTCGCCTTTGATTTCAAAATTTGCCCCTGCTTCGGTTTTTAGCCAGTCAGATGCAGGCACAAAGTCAGCAAGCATATAATCGATACGCCCTGCACTTAGATCAAGATGAACGTTGTCTTGCTTGTCATAAGCCTTAACGGTGGCTTTGGGTTGATTTTTGGCAAGGTATTCACCAGATACGGTAGCTTGCTGCACCCCAACAGTTTTTCCTGCCAAGCCATCAATGGTGGTAGAGTCGCCTTTTTTACCTACAAGAATAAGTTTGTTGTCAAAATAAGCGTCAGAGAAATCCACTACTTGTAAGCGTTCGGGGGTAATGGACATGCCCGCCATGATGGCGTCTGACTTATTTGCCTGAAGGCCTGGAATGAGGCTGTCCCAATCTTGACTTTGAATGTCGCATGTCACTTTCATCTCGTCGCATAGAGCATTAGCAAGGTCAATCTCAAACCCCACCAGTTTGCCCGTATTATCCAAATAGCTAAATGGTTTAAAACTTGATTCGGTGGCGATGATGATGCTTTTGCTCTCTTGAGGCGTGTTTGTGGCAGCGTCAGTCTTGGTGGTTTCGGCAGGTTTATCACCGCCGCAAGCATTAAGAGTAAAGGCGGTCAAGACAACGGCTAAGGCTTTAAAAACAGGGGTTGTTACATGAGTCATAATCAGTCCTTTTGTCAATCAAGATGGGTTATTTGGCATCACCATTTGCTTTGGCGGTATCACCAGTTGGGCTGGTAGCAGAAGCATCGTTGGCGGGAGTGGCATCTGGTGTGCTTGCTTGTGTCACGGTCTGGGCATTTGCTAGATTATCAAAATGTTGCTTTTCAAGCTCAGCAAGTTTACCATTGGCTTTTAGGGTGGCTAACGCTTTGTCAAAATCAGCTTTTAGGGCATCTCCTTTACGCACGGCAATGCCTAGATTGTCATTATTGTCAATCTCATCGCCTATCAACCCAAAGCCGTCGTTATTTTGTTTGAGCCAGTCCATTGCTGAGACTTTCTCTGCCATGACTGCATGATTGCGACCTGCTTTTAGGTCAAGATAGGAGTTGGTATAAGTGTCATAGAGCTGAACACGGTTGCCATCTTTGCCATCATAGTTTTTGGTGATGTAATCGGCTCCTGTGGTAGAACGCTGACTGCCTAGCACCATATTTTTGATGTTTTTAGGGTCAAAGGAGCCATCGGTTTTGGATAGCCATACGATGGTGTTGCTAAAATATGGCTCAGAGAAATCTACCTGAGCTTGACGTTCAGGAGTGATGGACATGCCTGCGATGACCGCATCGTACTTGTTGGTTAGAAGTCCAGGCAGTAGCCCATCCCAATCTTGTGCTACGATGTCGCATTTGGCGTTAATTTCTTGACAGACAGCATTGATGACATCCACGTCAAAACCTACGATTTTACCATCAGGGCTGGTGTCATTAAAAGGAGGGTAGTTGGCTTCAGTGGCGATGACTAGACTTTTGCCTTCACCTGCTTGCGGTGCAGCAGCGTCAGCTTTTGGTGCATCGGCAGGTTTGTCAGCACCACAGGCGGTTAGGGCGGTCACGGCAAGTAGTGTAAGACCAAATTTGGTATATTCTTTCATAACAATCCTTAGTGTTAATGAGGGTTTGTAAAGTAAGTGGGTAAAATTAAGTCGGATAAATTCAGTGAGCTAAGTGAATACAGAGGGGCACAAAGCTACTGGTGCGATGCCATAAACTCCTTGACACGTTCGGATTTGGGGTTTCCAAACACCTCACTTGGCGTTCCCATCTCCTCAATCCGTCCTTGGTGTAAAAAGACGACCTTGCTCGATACTTCTTTGGCAAATCTCATCTCGTGCGTGACGATGAGCATGGTGCGCCCTTCGGAGGCAAGCTCACGCATGACAGCAAGCACTTCATTAACCAACTCTGGATCTAAGGCGGATGTCGGCTCGTCAAATAATAAAACTTTAGGCTTCATGGCAAGTGCACGAGCAATGGCAACACGCTGACGCTGACCACCTGATAGATTGTCAGGATAAGCATCTTTTTTATCAAGCAGTCCGACTTTATCAAGTAATCGCTCGCCTTCTGCGATTGCGTCGGTCTTATTCATGCCCAGAACATGAATTGGAGCTTCGGTGATGTTTTGTAAAATGGTTTTGTGCGGCCACAAGTTAAAGGATTGAAATACAAAACCAATCTTAGAGCGTAGTGTTTCTAATTGTTTGGGGCTTTTTGCGACCAATTCGCCCTTTTTTGGGGTCAAGACCAGCTCTTCACTGCCAATAAAAATCTTACCCACGCTGGGTTTTTCAAGTAAGTTAATGCAGCGAAGTAGGGTGGATTTGCCCGAACCGCTCGACCCTAAAATGCTGATGACATCACCGTCATAGGCGGTTAATGAGACGCCTTTTAGGACTTCAAGCGAGCCATAATTTTTGTGAATGTCTTGCAAGTCAAGTGCAATGGGTCGGTCGGTCATGAAATTTCTCAAATATTAAAACGCTAAAGGTAAAACAACAATCATATCATCAATTTGACCCTATATTTTGAACAAATCTGCTTAAAAAGGCAAATCATTTTTTTAAAATTTAGCAAATTTTTCATACTTTTTAATAAATGATGAGTATGATGCGAGCAAATATGGCGCAAACAAGCAAGCAATAACAAGCGTCCGTCTTAATTTTCACTGTCTTAATTTTCACTAAAATCATACCAATCTTAGCACAACATTTGGGCTACTCAATTTGTCCCTGCTGACAATCAGCAAAAATATGATATAATTTAGCCATTTTAATGAGTCATTTGCCCATCATCATGGTGAATCATGCCAAACACCCAAAAAGCCACCAATAGCACCGCCAACACAGGATTTTTTCAGCGTCTGTGGCAGGGGTTTTTGACGACGGTTGGCACAGAGCGGTTTTTTAAGATTTTCTCGTCATGGGTGAAGTGGCTTGGTCTGATTGCCTTTGTCATGATGGGTATCGGGACGGTGTGGGGTCTTTTGTTTGCACCGCCTGACTATCTACAAGGTAACAGTTATCGCATCATTTTCATTCATGTGCCAACTGCCAGTCTTGCCATGAGTGTATATTTTGCCATGAGTGTGCTTGGGGTGATTTTTTTGGTGTGGAAAATAAAAACCGCCAATATCGTTGCTCAGGCACTTGCCCCCATCGGCTTTATTTGCTGTGTTCTGTCTTTATTGACAGGCTCTATTTGGGCAAAGCCGACTTGGGGAACATACTGGGTATGGGATGCACGCTTGACCAGCATGCTGATTCTGGCATTTTTGTATGCAGGAGTTATGGCGTTATTTAGTGCCTTTGAACACAGTCAAAACCGAGGCAAGGCAGCCGCCATTCTCTCTATCGTCGGGGCGGTAAATCTGCCCATCATCAAATATTCGGTAGAGTGGTGGAATACCTTGCACCAAGGGGCAACTTTTACTGTCACCAATGCCCCAAAAATGCCTGCATCAATGTGGGTGCCGCTACTTGTTATGATGCTTGGTATGTATTTTATGGTTGCAGCACTGGCCATTTATCGCACTAACTCATTAATCCTACAACGCGACTACAACAAAGCATGGGTTAGCCACTACCTACAATCCAAAAAATAAGACGGCTCAGAGGAGCAAGCAATGACACCATATTTTCAAACCGTTGATGAGTTTATTCACATGAATGGGCATGGAGCATATGTGTGGGCGTGTTATGTTTTGGTGTTTGCAGCAATACTACTGATGATTTGGTATGCCAACAAAGAACGTCGCAATACGATAAATAAGCTCACACACTTATCCATGCAGGGTAAAAAACTTACCAATAAGCAACGTCAAGCCCTAGCCAAAAACGAACACAGAGAATCCTATGAATAATGCACGCCAAAAAAAACTGATGTGGGTGTTTGCCATGCTTATTGGTGTGGCAGTAGCGGTAGGGCTTATCTTATATGCCATTCGCCAGCAGACGGATTATTATTTTGATCCAACCGCCATCACCCAAGGCAAAGCCCCAGAGAATAAACGGATTCGAGCAGGAGGTATGGTAGTGGCAGGTTCGGTTAAACGTGACCCTGCTGACCCTCTAAATATCCAGTTTCAAATCAGCGACTACAAAGCGGTCGTTCCTGTGACTTATCGAGGGGTGCTTCCTGATTTGTTTGCTGAAAACTCAGGCGTGGTGGCGACAGGCAAGCTACAAGAGGGTGTATTTGTAGCAAGTGAAGTGCTTGCCAAACATGATGAAAACTATATGCCCCCCGAGGTTGCCAAATCTTTAAAAACTGAACACGCCGCACGTGGCACTGATGTTAATAATGGGCAATTTGTCCCTGCCACAAGCATGGCAGAGATTGATGAGCGTAACGCTAAACAAGAAAACGCAGCCAAAGAATGAGTACGCAAACCGATTGGCTGCATACAGTCAGTCAAAACTCTGCTTGCTAAATGAGGCAGGTTCACTATCTTTTTGTTCATCGATGGTGGGGTAGTGCGTGTTGGGGTTTTGTGAGAATGAGCTTTGTTTGTTCATCACTTTGTCGGCTGTGTTTGTCATGGCGTTGCAGCCAGTTAGAGCGATGGTAAAGAGTATCATAATGCTTAGGTATTTCATGATAAAGACCTTTTGTCTGTGGTTAAAAATCGCCAATCATGGCAATGATGATGGATGGTTTTATGATGATAAACCCATCTAACAAATGCAATTAATAAATGCAATAATCATGCCAACTTTTCATATCGCACAAAGGTAAAACTGACACCACTTTTTTCGTCTATCTGCTTGTCTGACCGCCACACTTCGATGAATTCATCGCTAATGCTGGGGTAGAAAGCATCGCCCTGCACGTCTAAATCCACTTCAGTAATTTCCAAAATATCTGCCATGCCTAGACTCTGGTGATACATCTCGCCTCCACCGATAATAAAGATACACTCTTGATTTGCTGTGCTTGCGAGCATTTTGGCGTGAGTGATGGCTTGGTTTAGATTATCAAAGATTAGTACATCATTAGGTGCTTGATAGGCGGTATTTTGGGTAATGACGATGTTGGTGCGGTTAGGTAAGGGGCGACCCAATGACTCAAAAGTCTTACGTCCCATGATGATCACGCCACCTGTGGTCAGACGTTTAAAGTGCTTTAAGTCTTCAGGGATGTGCCATGCCAACGTGTTGTTTTTACCAATGCAGTTTTGACGGTCTTTGGCGACGACATGTACGATATGGATATTGCTCATTTTTATACTGCCACAGGCGCTGTGATTTTATCATGTGACTGATAATTGATAATTTTGATGTCATCAAACGTAAATTCAAAAATATCCCGGATATCAGGATTTAACTGCAACTGACAAAGAGGCAGGGGCTCACGGCTTAGCTGTAATTTGGCTTGCTCAAAATGATTTGTATACAGATGTACATCTCCACCCGTCCAAATAAACTCGCCCACACCAAGCCCGCACACTTGGGCGACCATATGAGTCAGTAGGGCATAGCTTGCGATGTTAAACGGCACACCAAGAAATACATCGGCACTACGCTGATACAACTGACAAGAAAGCCGACCGTTCGCCACAAAAAACTGAAACAGCGTATGACAAGGCGGTAAGGCAACCTCTCCTGCTTCTTTGGGATTCCAGCCTGAGATGATGAGGCGGCGAGAGTTCGGGTTGGTCTTTATCTCATTGATAAGCCAAGCAATTTGGTCAAATCCATCCGCGTTATAAGTGCCATTGGCGTTTTTGCTTGCACCAAAATTTCGCCACTGATGTCCATAGACCGCCCCCAAATCTCCCGTTTGTCGTCCAAAACGTGCCGTTTGTTCGGAAGTTGCCCATTCATCCCAGATGGTAACTTTGTTGTCTTGTAAGTATTTGACGTGAGTGTCACCTTTTAAAAACCACAAAAGTTCAATGGCAATGGAGCGAAAATGCACTTTTTTGGTGGTGAGCAGGGGAAAGCCGTCAGTTAAATCAAACCGCATTTGATGAGCGAACACCGAGCGAGTGCCTGTGCCTGTACGGTCGCCCTTATCTTGACCTGTGGCTAAAATATGCTCTAAAAGATGTAGATATTGTTTCATAAGGCAGTCTTAAATGGTGTTTGTGGGTTGTGTACCGTCATAAATCGGTGTTTTGTAGGCTTTAATAAAGAGTATCACGCCCACAATAATCATTGGAATGCTGTACAATTGCCCTTTGCTTAGCCAACCAAAAATCAGTTCGTAGCCCACATCAGGCTGACGGAAAAACTCGGTAGTGAAACGACTGCATCCATAACCCAGTAGGAATAGAGCAGAGACAGCGTAGCGGGGACGAGGCTTTAGGCTAAATATCCACAGCAGAATAAAAAGAAGAACCCCCTCACTAAACGCCTGATACAGCTGGCTTGGGTGGCGAGGTAGGAGTAAATATTCTCCCACTTGGGTGCTAAGTGACTGCATGGTAGGGTCACTTGTGATAAGCTCGTGATCGGCATGAGCAGCTTGAGGAAAATACATCAGGTGTCCATACCCGCCATCAGAGACACGCCCCCATAGTTCGCCATTAATGAAGTTGCCAATTCGCCCAAAGAGCAGTCCAAGTGGTACGCACGGAGCGATGAAATCAAGTGTGGTGAAAGTATTTTTCTTATATTTACGTCCAAAAAAGAACATGGCAATGAGCACGCCGATAAAGCCACCATGAAAGCTCATGCCACCTTCCCAGACTTTAAATAAGTAAGCTGGGTTGACTAAAAATTCACCAAAATTATACAGAATTACGTAACCGATGCGACCACCTAAGATGACGCCCATCGCCCCAAAAAATACCAAATCAGAGACCATCTCACCCGTGAAATCGCCTCGCTTTTTACCGCGATAAGTCGCTAACAGATAGGCGGATAAAAATGCAAGTAAGTACATGAGTCCATACCAATGTACTTCTAAAAAGCCCAAATCAAGGGCGACTGGGTCATACTGAGGATGAGTGATAGCCATAGAAACCGTCATGTCAAATTTGCTTATGATAGCAAATTTTTGATGATTTTAAAATGACAAAATGGCAAGAAGTGGTTTAAGTAAATATATGTTAACCCAAATAATTATTCCAAAAACACCAAGTAATGACAAGACCAAGAGAGTCATCAGATGTCTAATTTGACAAAACTCGTCTTGCCCATGTAATGACAGGCAAATCCACCATCTGACCATCAATGGCAAATATGGCTTCTCCTGTATGCTCATGATGAGCAACGATTTTTTTGGCAAAATCAAGCTCGTCAGGGCGAATACCTGTATTGGCGATGGTTGCTAGCTGTTTGGGATGAATGGCAAGACAACCTCCAAAACCGAATTCATAAGCATGACGCACCCATCGCCCAAAGCCGTCCTCGTCATGAAATTCAGGGTAAATCGTCTCAATTGGTGCGGATAATCCATTGGCTTGTGAGTGCAAAGCAAGTTCACAACGCACCTTTTCCATCATGATTTGCCCTGCCTGTGAATGACGTGCAATCGATAAAGATGTTAATAAATCTAAGCAGCCATAACTTAACGCCATCACGCCTTTGGTGCGTGCCATCTGCCCAATATTTAGGATGCCTTGTCCGCTCTCAACCATGGCGATGACGGGAAGGTTTGTGAGTTCATGGGCGAGGCTGACCTGCATGGCGTTCTCAGCTTTTGGAAGTACCAAACCAGATACGGCAGGTTGCGACGTGATAAATTGCGTATCCACCATAAATTCAGGGCTTGTCATGCCGTGAATTCTAACCCAAATGTAAGGCATGGATGGGTGATGTTGGCTTGTTAATTCTGTTAAACATTGACCTAAAATATGACGAACATGATGAGCATCGTCACCTGCCACCGCATCTTCTAAATCGATGATGATGGCATGGACTTTATGGGAAATATTCGTATCAGTCAAGGCTTTAATGATGCGTTCAGGGCGATTAGCAGGAACGAATAGATAGGCATGAAAGGGGTGGCTGGTAGGGAGCTTAGGGGGGGTTTGAGCGAGTATTTGATTGGTCATGAATCATCCTTTATTTACCATCGCTTTAACAGATTGATGTATCAAGCGGTTTGTTGTCGCCATGACCGCTATTATAACGATGTGTGGGCGGTTTTGTAAATGAGTCCAAATAACCGCCAGACGGTCAATAACCAAATCAAATCATCAAACTGCTTGCTTGTGTTTAGCTAAACTATCCAATTGAACTCATCTAACTCGAACGATTAAACCAAGTCGTTGATTTATTTAACTTGACTGACCATATAATCCACCGCCGCATAAACCTCAGCCTCAGAGATGTCAGCTACCGCCTGTGCAGGCATTTTATTAAAGCCTTTGGCAGAATGTTTATACAGTGTATCCATGTCTTTTTCTGCAAGGCGTTTTGCCCAGTCTGCTTTGGCGGTGAGTTTTGGTGCATCTAGAAGTCCTTGCTCGTGACAGATTTTGCAGGTTTTCTCATAGCGAGCCTTGCCCTCTGCTAAGGACAGAGCCTGCACAGGGGCGTTGTCAGTATCTGCCTTATCGGTATTGGCAGGCTGATTGGTTTCAGCAGTTCCCTTGTTGGTTTCATCCGAGGTGGCGGACTGAGTGGTTTTGACTTCATCTGCTTTTGTTTCATTACTTGCTTCATTCACCATCTGATTGGCAGCAGATTCTTGCGGAGGGGTATTAGGAGCTGACTCGGTAGATTGGGTTTTTGGAGAAGTGGCGGATTCGCTAGGTTTGTCGCTACAAGCGGTTAAAAAAATGGTACCCACCAATAATAAAGATAGGTTTCGTTTTAGATTTTTCATAAAGTAACCTTCATACAATCCATCAAAGATGCAAAATAGGGAGCGTATTTAAATATAAAATAAGGCTTAATATACCGAATTTTTATAAGGAATTAAAGCAAAAAATTGTAAAACATGAAGTTTTTTTGAATTTTATAAATTTGATAAATGCTGTTCTTTTTGCTTTTACTTTTTTTAAAAATTGTTATAATACCCTATTACTTCAATAACTCATTAGAATTAAGAGCCCGCCATGACTGACCAAGCCGAAAAAGACTATAAAAACACCCTAAATCTTGCTGATACCCCCTTTCCCATGCGTGGCGACCTTGCCAAGCGAGAACCTGCGTGGCTAGAAGAATGGCAAGCCGACAACCTATACCAAAAAGTTCGCCAAGCCAAACAAGGCTTACCCAAATACGTCTTGCACGACGGCCCCCCTTACGCCAACGGTCAAATTCACCTAGGACACGCCGTCAATAAAGTGCTCAAAGACATCATCACCAAATCCAAAAACCTATCAGGCTTTGACGCTGTTTATATCCCAGGGTGGGACTGTCACGGTCTGCCCATTGAACAAAAAGTAGAACAAAAAGTCGGCAAAGTCGGTCAAAAAGTGGACGCTACCGAGTTTCGCCGTCTGTGCCGTGAATACGCCAAAAGCCAAATTGAATTACAAATGAAAGACTTTAAACGTCTTGGCGTGCTTGGCGATTGGGACAACCCTTATTTGACCATGAATTTTGCTCAAGAAGCCAACATCGTACGAGCTTTGGGCAAAATCTACGAAAACGGACATATCGTGCGTGGCATGAAACCAGTCAACTGGTGCTTGGACTGTGGCTCTGCCCTTGCCGAAGCCGAAGTAGAATACAAAGACAAAAAATCCGATGCGATTTTTGTTGGGTTTGGGCTGACTGACATCAAAGGTGTAACACTTGATGAAAAAGCCTTTGCCGTCATTTGGACCACCACGCCTTGGACGCTGCCTGCCAACCAAGCCATCAGCCTTAACCCTGACGAAGATTACAGCTTTATCAAAACCGAAAAAGGCATACTCTTGCTTGGTACAGCCTTGGTAGAAAGCGTCTTAAATACCCTAAAACTGGAAAATTTAGGCACGCTAACCACCGTCAAAGGCAGTACACTTGAACATAGCCTTGCCCAACACCCTTTGATAAGCGACCGCCAAGTGCCGCTGATTTTAGGCTCGCACGTTACCACCGACAGCGGTACAGGACTGGTACATACCGCCCCTGCTCACGGTGTGGACGACTATAATGTCGGCACAAAGTATGGCTTGCCTGTAGAAAATCCTGTAGGCGATGGGGGTGTATATAACGACTTTGCCAAAGTCTTTGTGGGTGAGCATATTTATAAAGCTCAGCCCAAAATAATTGACACGCTCAAAGAAACAGGCAACCTGCTTCACCACGAAACCATCACCCACAGCTATCCGCATTGCTGGCGACACAAGACACCGATTATCTTTCGTGCCACCGCTCAGTGGTTCATCAGCATGGAAAAAGGCGGACTTCGTCAAAAAGCCCTTGATGACATCAAAAACGTAACATGGACACCTGCATGGGGTCAAAACCGCATTGAAGCGATGGTAGAAGGTCGTCCTGATTGGTGTATTAGTCGTCAGCGGACTTGGGGTGTGCCCATTCCCTTTTTTATTCATAAAGAGATGGATGAGTTGCATCCACGTACGTCTGAGCTGATTGAAGAAGTCGCCAAAGTCATTGAACAAGGTGGGATTGAAGCGTGGTTTGATAGTAGCTGTGAACAATTTTTGGGTGATGAAGCGGACAGTTACAACAAAGTTACCGATACGTTGGATGTGTGGTTTGACTCTGGGACAACGCATTTTGCTGTGCTTGACCAAGACGACAGCCTAACCAACCCTGCTGATATGTATCTAGAAGGCTCTGACCAGCATCGTGGCTGGTTTCAGACATCGCTACTGACCAGTGAAGCCATCTATGGACGAGCTCCCTTTAAGCAGGTCTTGACACATGGCTTTGTCGTGGACGAAAAAGGCTATAAGATGAGCAAATCCTTGGGCAACATCATCGAGCCACAAAAGGAGATTGATAAGACAGGGGCGGATATGCTTCGCCTATGGATTGCATCGAGCGACTACCGCTATGAGATGAGTGCAGGGGCGAAGGTCTTTGCAGGGGCGGTGGATATTTATCGCCGTATCCGCAATACAGTGCGTTTTTTGCTTGCCAATACGAGTGATTTTGATATCGCCAAAGACGGCATTGCCCCTGATGAGCTTGTTAGTCTTGATAAGTTTATCTTGGTGCAGGCGGATGATACGCAACGTACCATTATCAATGCTTATAATGACATGGACTTTCACCAAGTGGTGCAAGCCATTTCGGTATTTTGCTCGCAGGCGTTGGGCGGTTTTTATTTGGACATTATCAAAGATAGAACCTACACTACCAAAGCTGATGGCAAGCCCAGACGTTCAGCTCAGACGGCACTGTATCATATTACCCAAGCACTGGTACGTTGGATTGCACCGATTTTGCCATTTACCGCTCAAGAAGCGTGGGAGTTTATTCGTCCGAATGCTGATGGTGATAAATACGTCTTTACCCAAGTGTGGTATGAGTTGCCCGTCCCTGCCTTAAATGATATCACTCAAAGTGATTGGGAATTGATTTTGACCATCAAAGATGATGTCAATAAGGCAATGGATGATGCCCGTACAGCAAAAATCATCAGTGCTAACTTGACTGCTAAGGCAAGCCTGACGGTAGATGGAGTAGCCTTTACTGCTTTATCAAAGCTGGGCGATGAAGCACGTTTTGTCTTTATTACAAGTGACGTGGAGCTACAACAGGGTGAGCACAGCATTGTCATCACCCCTGCCGATGGACGAAAATGCACTCGCTGTTGGCACATTCGCACCGATGTTGGCACGCATGAGCATCACCCTGAGCTGTGTGGTCGCTGTGTAGAAAATGTGGATGGACAAGGTGAGGCACGCCATTATGCCTAATGCTATTGACATACCAAATAACAATAAGGCAAGCCTGTATTATGTCGTCGGGCTTGCCGTGCTCATTCTTGACCAAGCAACTAAGATTTTTTTTGAAAAATGGCTGATGGTAGAGGGAAATAGTATTCCTGTCATTGAGCCAATTTTAAACTGGACGCTTGCCTATAACCGAGGGGCAGCATTTAGCTTTCTTGCCAATCAAGGTGGCTGGCAGAAGTGGTTTTTTGCCATATTGGGTTTGGCGGTGTCTGCGTTTATCATCTATTATCTGCGTCAAATCCCTAAAAATGCCAAAATCTTAGCATGGGGGTTGGCATTAGTGTTGGGCGGGGCGATTGGTAACGTGATTGACCGTCTATTATATGGTCATGTCATCGACTTTATCCACGTGCATTATGCCAATGTGTGGCACTATCCTGTATTTAATATCGCTGACATGGCAATTATGGGCGGCATGGGACTGGTGGTGGTGGACATGCTATTTTTTGAAAGCAAAAGAAAACACGCCCCTTAAAACTTATAAAAAGTGACATAAGAAACAGCGACCCAAAGGCTGATTTTACATAAATTTTATGGGTTTTGAGAAGATGTTTTGGTGTTATTTTGTATTGCCATTTATAACACCAAAAACCAACGTCAAGCACGCCCTAGGTTTTAATCTTTTTGTGCGGCTTAGTATAATTGACTCACTGTTTATGTGCGTTTAGGACAGGTTAAGCTGATGGCGACTTCTAAGGGGCGTTCAATTGGTTCGCCATGCTGCAAATAAGGTGTGTATTTAGCTTTTTTAAACTGCTCACGAATTTGCCGTATCAGTTGTTTGTCTTTAATTTTTAATCCTGATACCGAAACGACTTTACCTTCTTTATTGAGTTTTAGAGTGGCAGGCGTGTTTATAACCTCGCCATTTTTACAACTTTTGGTAGACAGATTGCTAAAATCGGGTGGTATGATGACAGTGGGAGCGGTGATGACGGTTTGCTTGGTGGTGCAGGCACTAAGTAAGGCGACAGCGACCAGAGTAAACCAAAGCCTTTGGTGTTTTATCATTGTGTTTGGTGGTTATTTGGTGGGGTGGACATAAATATGGTAGAAAAAGCCCGCAAAAAGCGAGCTTGGTAGATTTATTACTGGATGGTAAACCAATCATTGGCACTGGATTTGGCTTTTTCAATATCGCTAGAGGATAGGTTGAGTGCGAGCTGGCTGATTTTGGTTTGGGCTTTATCACGAATGTTGCTATCAAGCATGCCATCACGACTAGACAGATCATACCATTTATAGGCATCCACATAACGCTGTTGTTTTTCATCGATCATCGCTAGGGCATAGCTGGCACGATTATCACCTAAGTGAGCAGCTTTTTCTAACCATGCACGACCTTGATTCATGTCCGCTTTAACACCTTCGCCACGCAAGTACATGAGACCTAAATTCAGTTGGGCAGGAGCGATACCTTGTTCAGCAGCACGAGTGTACCAATAGACGGCTTTGGTAGGGTCTTTGGCAACACCCTCACCTTTTTGTAGGCGTTTGGCTAAGAAAAATTGAGCATGATGGTTATTGCTGTTGGCTTGACTGGCCAGTGATGAGATGTCCATCAGCTCAAAGCGAGACACGTCTAGTGGCACATTTGAGATAAGCTCGGCATTGGCGACACCTGCCAAAAGCAAGACGGAAAGTAGGCTGATTTTTAAGTGTTTCATAAAATACCTTTTGCTTAATTGACTGCTTAATTAACTGATTTTACTCAGCAGTTTCGGTTGATGTACTTTAATTTTTGCAAAAAAATACACCACGACAAATTAAATGCCAATAGTTTTTCAAAAATTTACTTCCTATCATAACACCACATGTCACAAAACTCAATTTCTCCATCTGTCATGAGTGTCAAATTTTTGTAACATCATTTGTCAGATGTGCAAGCCATGTGCTGAGTGCTGACGTCCTACGGCACCATCTTACCGTTTGGTGATGCGATAGACTGCCACATCAGCAAGTAGGTTTGGAGCGGTCTTGACCGCTTTATCACGGATAAAGACTGGGATTTTTGGATTGGGATTGTCCCATAAGGCAACGGTGTCTAGGATGGTAATATGGTTATCATGGCACAGTCGTTCAAAATCCTTAAAAGTACACAGATGTATGTTTGGTGTGTCATACCACTGATGGGGCAAGGTCTCACTCATGGGCATGATGCCTTTGATGCCAAGATATACACGGTTTTGCCAATAAGCAAAATTAGGAAAGGTGACGATGCCAAATTTGGCAACACGAAGCATGTCATTGAGTAAGGTCTGGGGATTTTTGACCGCTTGTAAGGCACGAGCCATCACCACCGTATCAAAGCTGTTATCAGCAAAGCGAGCCAGACCGTCATTTAAATCTTGCTCAATGATATTTAGACCCTTGGCGATGCCTTCGTTGATTTTATGTTCATCAATCTCCAAACCGTAACCCGATACACCCAAATGCGTCTGCAAATGTGCCAATAGCGTGCCGTCGCCACAGCCCAAATCTAGGACTTTGGCATGAGGCTTTATCCATTTTTCGGCAAGTTGGTGGTCGATGTTCATGTTTTTCCTTTCTTTGTGTTAGGTTAGGGTTTATCGCAATCGTCATGGATAATCAGCGAACTTGATTGTCATTTTGTCACATTACAGTCTTTTTGGGCGTTGATGTGCCGTAGTCACGGTATTTTTGGTAGATTTTTTCTTCACCATGTTTGACGCCATTTACCCAGTTCATTTCATAGATAACGTGTTTGTTTACACCTGTATAATACTATTCTTTACCGTGTTTTTTGTCGGGGTATTCTTGGGAGTAGACAATGTTGCCCATCCGCCGATGTTCGATACGACTAACATTGCCATTGTCATCATAAAAAGTAACCTCATGGGTATGGGGATTTTTTTTATCAATAAATTTGCTGACTTCTTGGTTGATGTGGTCAAGTTTGCCATTACCATCGTAAGTTGTTGCTTTAACCAATGTGCCATGCTTGGTTTTTTGATATTCATAGATGGTTTTAAAGGTAACTTTGCCGTCTTGATAGCTTATGGTATAAACATCATCACCATTTTGGTTTGTGGCTGTTACAGAGCTAAGCTTGCCTGTGTGGATATTATGATATTCACAAATTTGATGAACATCTTGGGCGGGGCGACAAGTTTGTGTAACGTGGCTATTCATGATGAGCATTGGTGCTTGCTGACCGCTTTTACTTGATGACGATGAGCCAGAACAATTTGGGTTATAGCCATATGCACAAAGATTTGGGTCGTTGTGTAAGGCTCCAATCGTATTTATTCGTTGAATACACGCATGGTCATTGCCTGCACAAGTCGCACTTGCAGACGGTGCAAACAGTACAACACAAGTGGCAAGAGCGGATAGTGTGAGTAACTTTTTCATAAAAAATCCTTAAAAATCAACGCACTTGATTACCATTTTGCCAAACCACCGTTCTGATAAGTTTGGGGCGAGCTTTTTTGTCCGCTTCAAAGAATTTTTCTTCGCCGTGCTTTTTGCCGTTTGCCCACTGGGTAGTGCGAATGACGACAGGGGTCAAGCCTTTGCGAGTATTGACGTAGGTAAATTCGGCTTCTTGACCGTGCTTTTTGCCGTTTTGGTAGTGAGTTTCTAGCACGCTCCAATCATCTTTGTAATGTTCAATTTTGATGAGCTGTCCGTTTTCATCGTGGATTTTAAAGTCGCCTTGCAGTTGGTTATTGACGTAGTTGCCAAGGGATTTTGTGCGTCCGTTTTGGTGGTAGCTTTTGAATGCTCCGTGTTTGTAGCCTTGGGCGTTGTACCATTGTTCGGATTTGACGGTGCGTCCGTCCACATGATAAAAGCGAGCATAGACGATGTTGCCTTGGGTGTTGGTCTCCATGACGTTAAAGGTGTAATTGGGGACTTTGATGGACACTTCGGCACACATCTGTGTGCCTTGTGGGGTGGCTTGGCATTCACGGACGGACGTGGGTGGTGGGGGCGGCATATCTGCGGAGCGAGAACGAGAGCCAGATTGTTGGTTGGGGTAACAATTTGGGTTGTAACCATATGCACATAAACTTGGGTCATTATGCAATGCTCCAATCGTGTTCATTCGTTGAATACACGCATTGTCATTGCCTGCACAAGTCGCACTTGCAGATGGTGAAAACAGCACGCCACAAGTGGCAAGGGCGGATAGGGTGAGTAGTTTTTTCATAAAAAATCCTTTAAGTTCTTGCCAATTTTGAAATGTCTTGGGGGTTGATGGTGTCTTGTGTGATTTGGCGGTTTAAGAAAGGAGCAGATAAAAAGCCCTTTATCGCTGTGGTATAACGTGGAATGTCAAACAAAAACGAATCATGCCCATGCGGTGCATCCACATTAACAAAGCTGACTTGTTTGTCATTTGCCATCAGAGCATCAACAATCTCAATCGAACGTTCTGGAGTGAATCGCCAATCGGTGGTAAATGAGACGATGAGGAATTGACACTGGGTGCGTTTTAAAGTCTCTTTTAAAGCTGCTTCTTCGGACAGATTTTCATCTGCATAATCCCGCGTGGGGTCAAAGTAATCAAGTGCCTTGGTCATAAGTAGGTAAGTATTGGCATCAAAATTTTGGCTAAACCGCTCACCTTGATAACGTAAATAGCTTTCTACTTGAAACTCCACATCGAAGCCGTACATGAACTTGCCCGATTTTAAATCCCGCCCAAATTTGGCTTTCATGGCGTCTTCGGTGATGTAGGTGATGTGACCAACCATGCGAGCCAAAATCAAGCCACGTCTGGGATAAGTGCCGTGTTTAAGATACCAGCCGCCATGAAAGTCGGGATCGGACAAAATGGACTGGCGAGCCACTTCATTAAAGGCGATGTTTTGGGCGGAAAGTTTGGGGGTGCTGGCGATGATGACCGCACGAGCCAGGCGATCGGGGTAGTCCACCGACCATTGCAGTGCCTGCATTCCGCCCATAGAGCCACCCACGATGGCGTGCCATTTGTCAATGCCTAAGCGGTCAGAGAGCATGACTTGGGTTTTGACCCAGTCTTTGATGGTGATGAGTGGGAAATCTGCACCCCAAATCTCGCCCGTGGCAGGATTGATGGTGGTAGGGCCTGTAGAGCCATGACAGGAGCCGATGTTATTTAGGCATACCACAAAAAATTCATTGGTATCAATGGCTTTGCCGTTACCGATCAGATTATCCCACCAACCTGCTTTCGCGTCGGTTTCGCTATGATAGCCTGCGGCGTGGTGTGAACCTGATAGGGCATGGCAAATTAAGATAGCATTGGTTTTGTCGGCGTTGAGCGTGCCATAAGTTTCAATCACCAGCTCAAAACTTGGCAAAACCCGCTCGCATTCTAAGATTAAAGGCTCGTCAAAATGTAGGATTTCTGGAGTGACAATCCCCACCGAGGTGGGGTCTAAATGAGGAGGTAGCTGATTATCCACAAAAAACGCTCTTGTTATTTTTTAAAGTCATATTTTAAGGTCAAAAGTGGGGATTGGCAAGAGAGGTTATTTACCAATCCAATGCCCCATTTTTTCTCCTTTCACATCAAGGTAGTCCTGATTATGCGGATTGACGCCAACAATCAATGGCACTCGCTCGACAATCTCAATCCCCATCTTTGTCAAGAAAGCAAGTTTGTTGGGGTTGTTGGTCAGTAGCTTTGCCTTAGTGATGCCCACATGAGCAAGCATCACCTCGCACATCTCATAGGTGCGAGCGTCGGCAGGCAATCCCAAAAGTAGATTGGCTTCTAGTGTGTCATGTCCTTGGTCTTGGAGGGCGTAGGCTCGGATTTTATTGGTTAGTCCAATGCCACGCCCTTCTTGACGCAGATACAAAATCGCTCCACAGCCATTTGCCTGAATCATTTGCATGGCGGTGTTCAACTGCGGTCCACAGTCACATTTGAGCGAACCAAAAGCATCTCCTGTAAGACATTCAGAATGAATGCGAATCAGTGGAGTGTGGTTGGGCTCATCGTTTGGCAGACCTACACTAAGTAGGACGTGCTCTTGACCGTGTTCGTTCTCAAAAACATGGATAACAAAGTCGCCATGCACAGTAGGTAACTTGGCATGACTAATAAATTGGTACAAAACTTTCCCCAAAATGTGTCATAATACAAGGGCGTATCAAGCATGCATGGCAGAATAAATGCTGTGAATCATTTGGTGTATTCTACCTGCATTAACCATGCATAAAAGCAAAGGGCTAATCTTGGATTTTCAAAGCCTTTGATGATATTTTCATGCCATCTGCAGACTTTTTGTGCTTGTTTTAAAAGCAAGGATGATTTGCCCATTCTTTTATGTTAACGGCAATATGAATGCTCACACGACCTGATTGTGAATAATTTGTGAATTAAATGGTGCTGCTATGGCAAATTAAAAGGCTATCTTGTAAAATAAGCCCTGATCTGCCCAAAGTGACTATTATACCCCAAAATGATGACCGCTTAACATAACTTTCATTCACACCCACTTAAAGACAAAAATCTGGAAACCTAACCTCATGCCGATTCCCATTCACACGCCAAAAATATTCACCCAGATACCAACCCGTCGCCCTGTGACACCGCTTTTGGATAAAGTTAATTCGCCCGATGACTTGCGAGTGATGTCTGATGCAGAGCTGTGCCAACTATCTGATGAGCTGCGAGAGTATTTGTTGTATTCTGTGGGTCAAAGTGGCGGGCATTTTGGAGCCAATCTTGGGGTGGTGGAGCTGACGGTTGCGTTGCACGCCATCTATAATACCCCTCATGACAAACTTGTATGGGATGTGGGTCATCAAGCATACGCTCATAAGGTACTGACAGGTCGGCGTGACAAATTAACAAGCATTCGTTCAAAGGGTGGACTCACCGCTTTTCCAGAGCGTCATGAGAGTAAGTACGATACCTTTGGCGTGGGGCATAGCTCAACATCCATTTCAGCAGGGTTAGGCATGAGTCTTGCTGGGCGTATCATGGGGGAGGCACCTCATGTGGTGGCGATCATTGGTGATGGAGCGATGACGGGCGGCATGGCATTTGAGGCGATGAATGATGTGGTGCAACAAAATGCCGATTTGACCGTTGTTCTAAATGATAATGATATGTCCATCTCGCAGGCAACAGGTGGCTTTAGTCGGCATTTGGCACGCCTGTGGCAACGTGGGCTTGCCTTCGATATTGATAAGCACGGCAACATTTTGATGATAAAGCGTGAGATTAATACCGATGATAGACGGGTTCGCCACTACCTACACATGGCGAACGGGGCAAAAGAAACTCTTGAGAAAATCCCCTTTAAAATCGGCGGTAACATCGTGCAAAACATCGGCACCTTATTTGGTAAGAATGCACCCCCCATGCCTTTATCTGATAAGATTGCTGAAAAACTTCATGATCATATTTTTCCTGATAATTTGTTTAAGGCAATTGGTTTTACCTATCTTGGACCATTTGATGGACATGATTTGCCTAAGCTTTTACAAGTTTTTGAGCGTGCCAAAGACCTAAAAGGGGCGGTGCTCATTCATGTGCATACTGTTAAAGGCAAGGGTTTTTTGCCTGCTGAGGCTGACCCTGTGGGCTTTCACGCCATTGGTAAATTGCCCAAAACCGATACGCCAAAGAACAACAATCAAGATGCCAAAGCTGTCAAAAAATATTCTGATGTCTTTGGGGGGTGGCTGATGGATAATGCAAGCGACCCCAAAATGGTCGCCATTACCCCTGCCATGTGTGAAGGTTCTGGCATGGTTGATTTTGCCAAATCCCATCCTCATAAGTTCTTTGATGTGGCGATTGCTGAGCAACACGCTGTTACCTTGGCAGGCGGCATGGCAACAGGTGGGCTAAAGCCTGTGGTGGCAATTTATTCTACATTTTTGCAACGTGGTTATGACCAATTTATCCATGATGTCGCTTTACAAAATTTGGATGTAACCTTTGCCATAGACCGAGCGGGACTGGTGGGTGAGGATGGGGCGACACATGCAGGCGTGTTTGATTTGGCATATCTTCGCTGTGTGCCAAATGTCGTTATCGCCACCCCAAGCGATGAACATGAATGCTATCATCTGCTAAATGCTTGCTACGCCCATCAAGGTACCAGTGCCATTCGCTATCCTAGGGGTGTTGGCGTGGGACGAGAGATTGTCAAGGACAGCGGTGAAAACTTGGCCATTGGCAAGGCAAAAGTAGCGTGGCAGACGGATAATTTTACCGACAAAACAGACAAAAAAATAGCCGTACTTGCCTTTGGTACACGCCTAAACGACAGCCTATCAGCAAGCCAAGCATTTGTTAAGGCGACAAATACGCCCATGATGGTGGTGGACATGCGGTGGGTCAAACCACTAGATGTCAAGCTAATAGATGAGCTTATCGCTCAGGGCGTAACGCATTTTATCACCATAGAAGAGCATCAGCGTATGGGCGGTGCAGGCTCTGCGGTGGGCGAATATCTGGCAGGCGTGAATTATGGCGGTCGTCTTGTGCAGATTGGGATTGATGATGTATTTGTTGCTCATGGCAGCCATGATGAACAGCTTGCCGAATGTGGGCTTGATCGAGTGGGGATTCTGGCGAGGCTTAGCCAAATCGGCGATGAATAAATGAAATCTACAGTCAAGCATGGGCGATTGGTATTATGCCTTAATATCATGATGGTAATGGTAAAATCATACCAATTAGACATGAAATCAGCAATGAGTTTGCCATGACAATCAGCGATATTCAAACCGCTTGGTATGTTTTTGATAAATTAAAATTTGTGAATTGTCCGTAGAGTTGATGAATTAATCTCATGAAATTAACCCTGTCACTGATTAGGATAAAAGGTATTATTTTACCAGTACTTATACTTATTTTATTGGGTACTAGCCAAATGGCACTGGCTTATGATTGTGTCATGCCCAAAAAATCCGAGATTGCAGGCAAATATGACAGCAATGAGTGTATTTTTGATGGGCTTATCAAAATCTCAAAAAATGGCAAATACGGAGCGATGGATAATGTGGGCATTGTCATTGTGCCGCTCATGTTTGATGAGATTGGCGAGTTTCATAATGGCGTGGCAAGGGTTCGCTATCAAGGTCGTTATGGATTTATGAATGGTCATGGAATTTTGGTGATTCCCATCCAATACGATGATGCGGGGTTTTTTCAAAACGGCAAAACTCTAGTTCGTCAAGGAGATGAATATTTTATGGTAAATATTCAAGGTTGGCGAGTGCTTGATGATAAGCCTGCGATGCCATTGAGCAAGGCGTCAGATTTGCCCTCTCAGCATCTGACGCATATTTTGCTATCAGACCCCACCGTGCCAGAGCCGATGAACTGATGTGGTGCAAATTTACATCGCAATTTGAGCTATTTTCATTTATAATGATGCTGATTTTGTGCGATGAGTGCAGAAGTATTATTTAATAAACGTTTGTAAGGTGTGTTATGGAACCTATGGTGGTGATTGCGTCCGAGGTGGCGAAAAAAGTCGGTTATGAGATTTTAAAAGCTCATGAGAACCGTCATCGTATTGATTTGGGCGTGGAGTCTAAAGGGGTTGATGGCTTGGTAACGAAAGTTGACCGTTATGCCGAAGAGTTGACCATTTCTTTGTTGCAAGAGAGTTATTCTAAGCATTCATTTCTAGGCGAGGAATTTGGTTTGCAAGAGGGTAAGGGTTCGGATGCCGATTGGTGTTTTGTTATTGACCCATTAGATGGTACGCAGAACTTCGTACATGGTGTGCCACATTTTTGTGTGTCCATCGGCATTCAACACAAAGGCGTGACTGAACATGGTGTCGTTTATGATCCTGTACGTGATGAACTGTTTAGTGCCAGCCGTGGAAGTGGGGCGAGATTGAACCAACGCCGTCTATCTGTCTCAGAGCGTACCACGATAGCAGGTGGGCTTTTTACCACAGGACATCCTTATGAACGCATGATAGACCAAACTCGCACCAGTTTTGCTCGTCAGCATTTTGCCAGTTTGCAAGCCATCTGTGAGCAAGGCGGTCAAGTTCGCCGCACAGGATCATCGGCACTGGATTTGTGCTACGTAGCAGCAGGACGATTTGACGGCTACTTTGAAATGAACATCAAGCCATGGGATGTGTGTGCCGGCGAGCTTATCGTGACTGAAGCACGAGGGGTGGTGGTTGACCACAAAGGGGCAAACAACGCCATGCATACAGGGTCAATTTTTGCTTGCAATACCAAATTGCTCAAGCCTCTCATGCAAATGGTTATCCCAACGTGGGAGAATGCATTGGGTTAGTCTTGCTCATTTCATCATTAACATCGGAGTTTCACCCCAAAAGTTAGACGACCTTTGGGGTGTTTTATGGGCTTTAATTTATGCCCACCAAGAAAGCTTAGAATGTTAATGTATCACAGCCATCATTAAAAATGACAAATGCATCAACGGCTTTATGAAGTGCCAATGGCATGATGAAAGTTTAACATGCCTTAGCGGATGGATTGTAATTGATGCACCAGTTTGTCCACGTCTTGCTCTGCTTGGACAATGGAGGCGGTTAGCCTCTCATCGCCAAACTCATCGTACTCAACAGCAATCTGATGGCCTTGATTTATGCCCAAATAGGCAAACGCGGTAAAAATAGAGCGTTCTAAGTGATTCCTATCCAATAAGCGGTTATCATAACCATAATCGCCCCGAGATGACAGAACGACCAATTGTTTGTTGTCGGCGTTCAAAAGCGGTCAGTACGGTTCACCCTTACGACTTCTATCAAAACCAAAGGTTCGTCCCACTCTTACGATGTTATCAATGTACGCCTTAAACTGTGCAGGATAGCTAAAATTATACATCGGCACACCGCAGATGATCACATCTGCTGCGAGCAACTCATCAACCAACTCGTCACTTTCTGCTAAGACTGCTCGCATCTCATCGCTACGCTCATCAGGTTTGGTAAAGGCGGCATGAATCCACGCTGCCGATACAGGCTTTGGTGGGAACTGTCCCACATCTCGATAAATAATCTGTGTGTCAGGGCGAGAGGTTTGCCATGTTTTGATGAATCGGTCGCTTAGGCGACGAGTGTGTGAGCCATGGGCGTGTAAACCCGAGATACCCAGTTTGGCACTACTGTCTATGTGCAAAATGACACTCATAAAAATCTCCAGTGATTAAAAGAGTTGTCATTATCCCACCCATGATTTATCCTGACAAATGATATATTTATCATCATAGATGTATTTTTTTCATCCATAACCATCCAAGGTAATGATACAATAACCCAACCTTTGACCTTATCTGCCTAACACATCAGACATCATGCTTAACGCCGTCTCGCTAAATGCTCTATATACCTTTGAAGCTGTCGCTCGTCATGGCAGTTTTAAAAAGGCAGCTCAAGAGTTGCATCTGTCTAGCACTGCTGTCAGTCATCGTATTCGCACACTAGAAGAACAGCTTGGGTTTAAATTATTCATCCGTCATACTCGTGCCATCAGCCTTAGCCATCAAGGACAGGTTCTTTTTGATAGCATTGCTTTGCATTTACAACACATTCATCACACCATAGATAGACTGCGTCTTAGTCGTCAGCGTGTCAGCCTGTCTGTCACACCAGAATTTGCCAGTTATTGGCTCATGCCTCATTTGAGTGCGTTTCAACAGGCATATCCTGATATTGATTTACGCATACATACCTCTTATCAAGTGATGGCACTGGATACGGGGGAGATTGATTTTGCCATTCGTTACGGTGGCACAGGTAGGGAGGGTATGGAGAGCGTGGCATTGTTTCAAGAGTTTTTTGCTCCAATGGTCAATCACTCTCTTGTAGTTGATAAAGAGTGCTACCAATGGCGGCTGATTCATTTGGATTGGCATAGCCCACATCACAGTATTAGCTGGGCAGCATGGGGAGATAAGGTAAAAGAGAATGCTGCTTACGCACCCGATATGATTGGTTGGCAACGCACCCTTGCTAAGGGTATCCATTATAATGATGGCAATCAGATGATTTTGGCGGTGTTGGCGGGTATGGGTGTGGGGCTGCTTGGTGTGAATGTCTTGTCAAAACTGCTCGATGATGGGTTGCTGCGTCAGGTTTCTCAAACAACCATTGAGGGGCAGTCATTTTATTTGTGCCATCAAAACCGCGAGCCCTTAACTCATCATCAAAGTATCGTCAAATCATGGCTGCTACAGATTGCTACGAGCAAGGCAGGTATTAAGACAGATGAAGCTAAAGCAAGGACATGTTAAAAAACTACCTCCACACGACTAAACACGCCCATGTGATGGTCACGCTCTAAGGCTTTGTTATTATAATAGCTTAAATCTGTCTGCACAAATAGCCATTTTCGCCAAATGGGCTGACGATAGCTGATGTAAGGACCATAAATGTTTATTTCGGCAGAACTATCCACAATGTCTCCGCCCGCATACAGTCCATAGCTAAATTCGCGTGTACCATGCTTGCCTTCTAAATAATGCTGCTGGTATAGAGTGTTGCCCCATGCTACTTCTTCACTATCTTGGTGGGCATAAGATAAGTGAGAGCGATTGATGAGAGTGCGATGCTTAGATTGGGGCTGAGCGAACTCTAAGGTGGATAACGCATAATGCTCACTTTTTGTGCCATAACGATAGACTTGTTCAAAGCGACTGTGAATATTGTGATCGAGTGACCATTTTTTTTCTGCCCTAAATTTTAGATATAAATCATCAGAACGCAGTCCGATGTCAGTATCCATCTCCACGCCGATATCTTCTTGAAGCTTTGACCATCGCAATGCTAAGGAGGAATTGTCCTTGCGAGCTTGGCGTCCGTCAAAGGTGGTCTCTCCATAAGATACCAATCTTTCATCATTGTAAACACCACCACCTTGCTCTAAGTCTAAGTCGTCATCGCCAATCAGTACGCTCAAACGATCTTCAAGTGTGGGTAGTGAAATGCGACCACGAATACGTGGCTTAACAGTTGTGCCATCATACTGGTTATGGTTGGCGTCAAGCATGAGGCGAATGGAGGCACGAGCGGGCTTTTTAGGATTGGTTTTACCAAACCAACCGTCAAGTCTGTGAGCGGTGCGGTTTAACCAGCTTTTTGTGCCGTCTCTGGTGTCATCAAACCACGTGTTATGCTCAGGTTCTAGGTCATCAGACTGTATGCTTTCATCCTCTAGGTTGGGGATGTCATCATGATCGCTTAAAGCAGGCTTTGGGATGTTGTCATGATTTGAGTCTATGGTGTCATTATTCGAGGACGATGCGATGACTGATGTTGGTAAAACAGCATCAGTGTTCTTGGCATGAGCCTGACCAAGCATGGCAAGTAGGCTAAGAAGTGGCAGAATGGATTTGGCTGGCTGTATCATGATGTTGGGCATGGGAAAATGGTGCTAAAATGACGAGATGTCGATGAATCATATCACATTGTTGCTAAAATAGCATGATAATTTTAAGCCAAATATTGTCAAAGTATCGACCATAAACTGTGATAAAATAAGCCAAACTCTGTTTTTCCCACCTGCTTTGTTGATACTCTACCCAAATCCATGCGACTTGCCAAACTTTTAACCCAACCCGCACCTTCATCGGCAGATGAGCTCTGTGTCGATCGAGCGTCTGATTTTGAACTCATTCATGAAGCTACATCTCAAGACTCATCCAGCAGGGATATCATCACTCCTGATTTGGAGCAGATGATACAGAGGTGGCTGTCATCAATCAAAGCGAAGAATTATTCGCCTCATACCGTATCAGCATATCGTCAGAGCATTGAGCGATTTGCTCATTTTTTGGTGGGCTGTGATACAGATTGGCGTAACTGTCATAAAAAGACATTAGAGCGATTTGTGGTGGCACGTTTGGAGCGGGATAAGGTTCAGCCGACCAGTGTCAAACAAGACATCTGTGCCCTAAGGCGTTTTTATCGATTTGCCATTTGGGAGCAATCACAAGCAGTAAAAAAACAGGAAAAAATTTACCAAACCATCAAAAACCCTACGGTAGGCTATCGCCTAAAACCCAGTCCCAAAGCCTTACCGAGCATTGTGGATGTGGACTTAATGTCACAACTGTTAGACCAAGCCGCACCCGATGATTCTAAGCAAGCGATGCTATGGGTGCGAGATAAGGCGATGTTTGAGCTGATGTATAGCAGTGGTCTGCGTCTTGCCGAATTGGCATCGTTAGATGTCGGCGATGTTGATTTGATAAATAAGTCAGTGCGTGTGCTGGGTAAGGGCAAAAAAATGCGTGTCATCCCTGTTGGGCAAAAGGCGGTGCAAGCCATCCATGCTTACTTGCCTTATCGCACGGCATGGCAAAAAGAGACGTCTGCATTGTTCATCAGTCAAAGAAAAGGGGTTCGACTTGGCGAGCGTGCAATACAGCTTCGTTTGAGCGTGTGTGCCACCAGAGCAGGGATTGCCCAACACTTACACCCGCATCTGCTGCGTCACAGCTTCGCCTCTCATTTGCTCTCTGCCAGCGGTGATCTGCGAGCGATACAAGAGATGTTGGGGCACGCCAGCCTAAATACCACACAGATTTATACCCATGTGGATTTTGGGAGATTAACTCAAGTTTATGATAAAACCCATCCCAGAGCCATTCACAAAAAGGGTGGCTAGGATGTGTTGATGTTTCATGCGTGTTATTAAATAATAAGGCAAAACCAACTTCAATGCTTTGTAGGATATCTAAGCGTATCACGAGCTAGCACCTTTTAAATCAATGAGTCAAAGCCAAGAGAATCTGGATGTGCCAAAACAGCAAAAAATAACCAATCATTAGGAAAAAACCATGAATCAATGCCAAACCGACTTTCATAAAACACCTGCCAGCATCCGTCAAGCCCGCCTCTTAGCTGTGCGTAAAATACTTGATGAGCAAGGGCTGTCCGCTCTCATTATCCCCTCTGCTGACCCTCACATGTCTGAGTATCTGCCTGTATATTGGCAGGGTCGCTCGTGGCTGTCAGGCTTTACAGGGTCGTTTGGAACATTGGTCATCACGCCTGAGTTTGCAGGGATGTGGACAGACAGTCGCTATTGGGTGCAAGCACCTATTGAACTTGAAGGTACAGGCATTAGTTTGCAAAAAATGGGGCAGTCCCATCCTGATTTTACCGAATTCTTGGTGAAAAACTTGGCTCGGGGCTCAAAGGTGGCGATAGATGGAGCGGTATTGTCTTTGAATCAATATGACAATTTTACCCAAATCTTTGCCAAACATGACATAGAGCTGGTGACGAACATTGATGTTTTGTCAAAAATTTGGCAAGACAGACCTGCTTTGCCGACCGCTAAGATTGTCGTTCATGAGGCTCAGTTTGTGGACATGGACACATCTACCAAGCTTGCCAAAGTGCGTGATGCCATGGCTCAAAAAGGGGCAGATTGTCATCTTATTAGTAGCTTAGATGACATTGCATGGCTGACCAACCTACGTGGGGCGGACGTGAGTTTTAATCCTGTGTTCTTGTCGCATTTGTTCATCAAGAGCGATGAGGCGACTTTATTTGTTCATCAGGATAAATTAACCACATCCGCCAAGTCCGCTCTGAAAAATGCAGGGATTGGCGTGGCAAGTTATGATGCGGTGATAGAGGCGATGTCAGAGGCAGATAATTTGCTGATAGACCCTGATAAAGTAACGGCGGGCACACTGACTAAGCTTTCAAGTTCTGCCAAACTCATCAAATCGGTCAATCCAAGCACGCTGCTAAAAGCAATAAAATCAGAAGCTGACATTCATCATGTCCGCGAAGCCATGAGGCAAGACGGTGCGGCACTTTGTGAATTCTTTGCTCAACTAGAAAGTAGGCTGGCTGATGGTGAACGTGTGTCTGAGCTTGATATTGAGCAGATGCTGAGTGTCGCCAGAAGTCGCCAGCCCAATTACGTCTCAGCAAGTTTTGACACCATTGCAGGGTTTGGGGCGAATGGGGCGATTGTACATTATAGAGCAACCGATGTGCGTTTTTCTTATCTGGATGGGGATGGTTTGTTACTTATCGATTCAGGAGCACAGTATAAAAATGGCACAACTGACATCACTCGCATGGTTGGTGTGGGTGTGATAAGTGAAGAAGAAAAAAGAGATGTCACCTATGTACTAAAAGCACACATCGCACTTGCCACTGCCTATTTTCCCAAAGATATTCCCTCCATGCAGTTAGATGCGCTGGCTCGCAATCAACTGTGGCAGCAGGGACTGGACTATGGTCATGGTACAGGGCATGGCGTGGGTTATTTTCTCAATGTCCATGAAGGACCGCAAATCATCTCACGAAATGCTGCCGTTACGCCAGAGCGAGTCATGAAAAGTGGCATGATAACCAGTAACGAACCTGGGTTATACCGTGAGGGCAGATGGGGCATACGCCTTGAAAATCTCGTGGTAGCGGTGCAGGCGTGTCAGAGTGAATTTGGAGAATTTTTAAAATTTGAAACATTGACCTTGTGTCCTTTTGATACACGATTGATACTGCCAGAGCTGCTGAACGACCAAGAAAAAAAATGGCTAAATGAGTATCATCAACATGTCCATGATGAACTGATAGAGCGTGTCAGTGGACCTGCCAAAACATGGTTGGTGGCACGCACCAAGTTGATGTAGCTTGGCGCCGGTTTACTGGTTTACTGATTTGTCGGCATGCTCATCGATGCTTGACAAATCATGGGTTGATGGCGTGCGATGATAATGAGAATTTCTAGAGGAATGACATGAATTATTCCATACACAGTGAGCCACATCTTAGCGAACGCAATAACTGGTTAAGAGCAGGGGTGCTTGGAGCAAATGATGGCTTGATTTCTACTGCCAGCCTATTGATGGGCATGGTGGCAAGCGGTGCCTCGTCTCAGATTTTATTATTGACAGGGGTGGCATCCTTGATCGGCGGAGCATTATCGATGGGAGCAGGGGAGTATATTTCTGTCTCCTCTCAAAGAGATACCGAACAAGCAGATCTAAAAAAAGAGCAATATGAACTTACGCATAATGCCGAACGCGAACTTTGTGAGCTGACGATGATTTATGAGAAACGAGGGCTAAGTACGGAACTTGCCTTACAGGTAGCACAGGCATTAACCGCTCATAACGCCTTAGAGGCACACGCTCGTGATGAGATTGGTTTAAGTGATGCACTTTCAGCCAAGCCCTTGCAGGCAGCTTGGGCGTCTGTTGTGGCGTTTGCACTGGGGGCATTACTGCCAATGCTGAGCGTTTGGCTCTTGCCCGTGCTACTACCAGAGTATACTTTTTGGGGATTGGGGATGGTGACGGTGTGCGGCTTGGCAATACTGGGGGCAGTTTCGGCAAGACTTGGTGGTGCACCCCTTGTCCCTGCTGTCATGCGTGTGGTAATTTGGGGTGTGGTGGCAATGGGCGTGACAGCGGTAGTAGGTCATCTGTTTGGTGCCCAAATGGTTTGATGTCTATGCATCATTGTTATTAGAGATATTATGTTTAAGCTTATTTTTATCGGCGTTTTGTCAGGGGCATTTTTTAGTGCAACATTCATTTTAAATGAGTTGATGGCAAGCCAAGGCGGTCACTGGTTTTGGTCGGCATCTTTGCGTTATGTATTTATGTGGCTCATGCTGTCTGTCATCATTGTGGCAAAAAGCGGTATGAGGACACTGGTGGGGTTGTTTCAGCTGTTCTTTGAGCATTATAAATTTTGGTGCGTGGCAGGCGGGATTGGTTTTGGGCTATTTTATGCACCTTTGTGTTTTGCCGCTGACCATGCTCCAGGTTGGGTGATTGCCGCTACTTTCCAATTCACTACGGTGGCAAGTTTGTTGGTGTTGTGGGCGTTTGGTGAAACCCTAAAAAAACAAGTCATTGCCACCAGCGTGCTTATTTTCATGGGCGTTGTCTTGACCAATGTTGGTGAGGGTCTGCATGGAGGCGGTGTAGGCTCATTAGCGACATTGCTCTTATTTGGAGCATTGCCATCTTTGTTGGCAGGATTTTGTTTTCCTATTGGCAATCAGCTCGTGTGGTATGCCACTCGTCCACCCTCGTCACATGTTCTGTTATCAAAAGTGCCACATTTAACCAGTGGTCTTATGTCCAGTCCTTTTCATAAGGTATGGCTATTATCAATAGGTTCATTGCCATTTTGGCTGATATTAGGGCTTATCGTACAACCACCTGCACCAAGCATCTCACAAGCATTTAATGCATTATTGGTCGCTTTATTGGCGGGAGTCATCGCCACTTCACTGTTTTTATATGCTCGCTCACAGGCAACCAACAGTGGACAGCTGGCTGGAGTAGATGCCACTCAGGCAACCGAAGTGATTTTTTCACTGATTGGAGGTATGATACTTTTATCAACTCCGATGCCTCCACTCATGAGCTGGGTGGGGATTGTGATGGTAAGTGTGGGTTTGGTGTTGTTTTCACGGATGCAACACTGATGGCTTTGTGAGTTTGGCACTGATAAAAAAGTTTTAAGCATCAATACTCATCAATACCATCGCCATTTGGTAAATAAGCCACAAGACCAAACTACACCCCAAGGTTAGATAACCTTTGAGGTGTTTTTAAAGTTTAAAATCTTGCCACAAACTCGGCAAAGCTACTGATAAAGCCCTGCAAAGTGCCTTTGGCTTGTTCTGAAACCAATTCGCCCTGCTCATTAAATGCCCCTGCAAAAATACCACCAACCGCCGCCGCAAATGGTGCAACAGGCATACTGATATACGCCCCTGCAGCGATGGTGCGTAGTGCGTCCACGGTGCGGTTACTGCCACTGGCATTGACTGTCATGAGCCCCAAAGGCTTACCAATCCATAGGCTTTGACCTGCGGGGCGTGATACCACATCAATGGCGTTTTTTAACATGGCTGACATACCGCCGTTATGCTCTGGCGTTACCCAAATCACAGCGTCAGCCGCTTTTACCGCTTCACGCACACGGGTGTACTGTGGCACATCTTGTTCGTCCAAATCACGGTCATATAAAGGCAAATCGCCAATTTCTACGATGTTTAATTGCAAAGACGCTGGGGCAATTTTTTGTAAATGCTTTACCGCCAAATGGTTAAATGAAGTTTTGCTGGCACTGCCAATCAATACGGCAACTTGTTTGGTCATACAATTTTCCTTGGATAAAATGTGGCACTTATCATACCACAAGAAGTCATTGGTTAAAGGGGTGTTTGGTAAGGATTTATTGCCAATTTAGGACGGTCTTATTATCCATCAATTTAATTTTTGCAACAAGTGTTATTTTTACAAGTTAATTTTGCAAATTTGCAAAGATACCCTTGTTGCACAGCTCAATCATTGATTGGTGGCACTGCGTAAATCCATCGGCACGTCCATCAGCAAAATCTGACTGTCGCCAATGGCAGCCACATCAAAGCCATCGGTATCCCACACGCCCAAGCCGTCACGCTCATTGAGTACAATTTCGCCGATTTTGGCACTGCCTTTGATGACAAACACATACACACCATTGCCATCACGTTTAACATCATAATGTTTGCTTGTACCATCGGTAAAATCCGCCAGACTAAACCACGCATCTTGATGAATCCACACGCCTGCATCATCAGCATTTGGCGATAGAATTTGTTGAAAGTCGTTTGGTGTGGCACTGTCGGCAATGCGAATTTGTTGATAACGTGGCTCTACGCCATTTTTACGAGTCAAAACCCAAATTTGCAAAAACTTTACTGGGCGGTCAGCATTGGCATTCATCTCACTGTGGCGAATGCCTGTACCTGCACTCATCACCTGAATATCGCCTTGACGAATCACACCCCCATTGCCCATGCTATCACGGTGTGCCAAATCGCCTTCAAGCGGAATAGAGATAATCTCCATGTCGTTGTGCGGATGCGTGCCAAAGCCCTGCCCGCCTGCGACCGTGTCATCATTAATCACACGAAGTACGCCAAAATTGGTGCGCTCTGGGTCATAATAACCACCAAAGCTAAAGGTGTGATGGCTATTTAGCCAACCATGATTAGCAATGCCACGGCTGTTTGCTGCATGATAAATGGTTTTCATAATTTTACTCACTATGTTAAGTTGATGAGCGTATTATCCATGATTATCATTTTTGCAACAAGATGAGATTTAGAAATTTTATTTTGCAAATTTGCAAAGATAAATTAAGCCAATCCCACCGCCACCGAAGTCATACTGATGGACGCAATATCAATCTCATCATTAAATATCATCACTTTTTCATCACTCTGTGCCATCGCCATGATATAAATAAGTGGCAGATAATGCTCTTCGGTAGGCACTGCCAAAGACGCATGGGGCAAGGTGTGATAATTTGCCAAAGTGTGTAAATCCTTTACCAAAATCGCTTGATTGATGGTGTGTTGAAATTCACTTGCCCACTCATAGGCTTGTCCGCCACGAAACTGCACCGCTCGCAGATTATGCACGATATTACCACTCCCGACAATCAGCGTGCCTTGTTCTCTCAATATTTTGAGCTTTTGGGCAATGGCAATATGCCATGTCATCGGCTGATGACGCTTGATGGATAATTGCACCACAGGGATATTGGCATTCGGGTATACTTAAAGCACCTTGACTAATTGCGTCAGCCCTTGGGTGGTGTCCGTAAGTTCAATAAAGTGAGTACATTGCCAAATTTTAGATCGCTTGGCCTGTGCTGCTAATGGTACAGTCCAAGGTGCGTAAACTCGAAACGCACGTTTTCCTCCTATTGATTTCTCAGAGAA